>NZ_JBCNNF010000072.1:0-21123 GCF_039594555.1 Inquilinus sp. | reverse complement strand
GCCAGGCTGCGGCGGACGCCGCGGGAGGCGCGGTCGAAGGCGAGGCCGAACTCCTTGGCCTGCGTCGCCTCGCCGGCGGCGACCGCGGCCAGCAGGGCCTTGTGCGTCGCCTCCGCCTGCTCCATCGCCATCTCGGCCAGCCGGTCGAGCATGCGCCCGGCGCGCGCCGCCTCGGCCGGGTCGAGGCCCGGGGCGGTCGGCTGCGAGGTGGAGACGGAGCACGCCGCGTTCATAGAACATATCATGAACGAAATGAGCCGGCCGCGCAATGAAACATTACGTGACCTTGAAAAGCCGGCGTCTTCGACGGCCTGCCTCAAGGATCGATCGGAAAGGCGAAACCGGCCTTCACGCGGTCCATCACGACCATGGTCTTGAAGTTCTTGATGTCTTTGTTTTCGTGCAGGAAGCGCCGGGTGAACCGCTCATATTCCTCCATGTCCTTCGACGTCACGATCAGCATGAAATCGGCGTCTCCGGTGACGTAATAGCCGATCATGACCTCCGGCGTGCTGCGTATGGACGCCTTGAAGCGGTCGACGATATCGGCGCGCGCTCGCTCCAGCGTCACGAGGACGATCATGGTGATATGGCGCCCCAACGCCTTCGGGGACACGATCGAGATGTCGCCCTCGATGATCCCTTCTGAGCGCAGGCGCCTCAGGCGGCGCTGACACGCGGTCGGAGAGAGATTGACGATCCGCGCCAACGCCTCGGAGGTCAGGCGATTGTTCTCCTGCACGGCGGCAAGCAAGGCCAGATCCGCGCGATCGAGCTGGATCATGATCTCCTCCTCCGAAATGAGGATCAGAACGCAGGAATCCTGCATAGGACCGGCGGATTGAGCCGTCAACGGATGCCGGGTCGGCCCTACTGTCAGGGATCCCCCGGCAGCGTCGTTGCCGGGCACCACCGGAGGCTCGAGCCATGTCGTCGGTTCAAGACCAGATCCAATCATGTGTCGATCGGCTGTTCGATGCCGAGGTCCAGTTCCTCACGAAGCTCGTCCAGTTCCGGTCGCTCCGGAACGAGGAGGCCGAGGCTCAGGACTTCATTCAAAGCGAGCTGGCCCGCCGCGGCTTCGAGGTGAGCCGCTTCAGAACGGACGCGTCGCGGATCGGGCGCCACCCGGCGTTTTCTCCCGCCACCGTCGACTACGACACCAGCTGGAACATCGTCGGCCACAGAAAAGGGCAAGGGTCCGGCGGCCGCTCGCTGGCCTTCAACTCGCATGTCGATGTCGTGCCGGCGGGCAGCCCCGACCGATGGAGCCGCCCGCCATTCCAGCCGTTCCGGGACGGGGAATGGCTTTATGGCCGGGGCGCAGGTGACATGAAGGCGGGCCTGGTGGCTTCGATCTTCGCCATGGATGCCATCACGCAGGCAGGCCTTTCGCTGCGGGGCGACGTCCAGATCCAGTCGGTCGTGGAGGAGGAGATCACCGGCAACGGGGCCGCGACCGCTTTTGTACTCGGCCACACGGCGGATGCCGTCGTGAGCCCGGAGCCCACCGGTGAACAGCTGGTTCGCGCGAATTCCGGCGTGCTGAAGTTTCGCCTCGCCACCCGAGGCCGGCCGGCGCATCCCATGGAGCCCGCGGCCGGGCAGAGCGCCATCGACCTGATGATGCGCCTGATCACCCATCTGCGAACTCTCGAACGCCGTTGGATTGCCGACGGTCAACGGCAGCCGAGATTCAAGGACATCGAGAATCCCGTGTCGCTGACCATAGGGACGATCACGGGCGGCGACTGGATCGCCTCCATCCCCAGCGACTGCGTCGCCGAGGGAAGGATCGGCTTCTATCCCGGCGAGTCCCCGGGAGACAGGGCGAGGGAGTTCGAAGCCTTCGTCGAGCGGATCCAGGACGAAGACCCCGCCTTTGCCGGCGGCGGCCTCGTCACCCTGTCCTGGGTCGGCGTCATGCACGCCGGATACGAGCTGGCGGAGGGCACGGCGGCGGAAGCGTGCCTGCACGCGGCTCATGCCCGGGTTCACGACGGCTCGTCGCTGCCATCATTCGTCATGCCGTGCTATCTCGATGCCGCGATCTTCTCGGTGCACGGCAAGATCCCGTCCCTCGTCTACGGGCCTGTCGCCGAGAACATCCACGGGATCGATGAACGCGTCAGCCTTCCTTCGCTCCGGCGTGTGACCAAGGCGCTTGCCCTGTTCGCCGCCGAATGGTGCGGCATCGAAGGCAGCCGATAGCAGGTTCAGGCCGCGCAGTCGGCATTCGCGCCCGCGTCCGAAGCGGTCAGTCAGGCTTCGGACGTCGGCCATCGCCGTGCACCCCGTCCGGGCGCCTGCCGCAGCGACTGCCCGGACCGCCCGCTCACACGCCCGGCGATGGTGCCGGCCCGGCCAGCGCCGCCAGCTTTTCCCGGACCCCCTGCAGGATCTCGTCCGACAGCGCCGGGTCGGACACGCCGCGGGCGATGGCCAGGGCGCCGGCCATGGCGGTGACGGCCAGCAGCGCGTCGGCGCGGGTGGCCGCCGGGTTGGTCTCCCGCAGCAGGCGCAGGAACCCGTCCAGGCTGGCCTCGATGTGCCGGGTGAAGGCCTCGCGCGGCCGGCCCTGCAGCCGTCCGGCCTCGCTGGCCAGGGCCGCCACGGCGCAGCCCGCCCCCGGCGCGTCGCGATGCCCGGGGCTCAGATATCCGGCGACGATGGCGTCGTAGCCCGCGCCCGCCTCCCGCGCCGCGGTGACCGTCGCCCGGCTCTGGGCCAGGGCCTCGTCCAGCGCCTCCGCCACCAGGTCGTCGCGCGACCCGAAATGGCGGTAGAAGCCGCCATGGGTCAGCCCGGCCTCCTGCATCAGCCCGGCGACGCTCAGCCCGTCGACCCCGGCCTCGCGGAAGCGCCCGGCGGCGATGCGCACGATGCGGTCATGGCTGGCCGCCTTGTCCTGCCGTGAATGGCCCATCGCAGATTCCTCCTCGGCCGGCCGTTGACAATCAGGATGATGGTCATCATCTTCCGTTTGAGATGATGATCGTCATCCAAATATGGGCCCGGCCGGCCATCGCCGCCAGCCCGGATCGTCGTCGCATGACAATCGTCGCCCGATCGAGGGCGCAGGAGATCGAGATGAGGGTGCAGGACAAGGTTGCGCTGATCACCGGCGGCAACGCCGGCATCGGCCTGGCGACGGCCCGGCTGCTGGTGGCCGAGGGCGCGAAGGTGGCGATCATCGGCCGCAACCGCGAGACGCTGGACGCCGCGGCGCTCGAGCTCGGCGACTCCGTGCTGGCGCTGCAGGCCGACGCGGCCGACGCCGCGGCGATGGAGCGGGCCGTGGCGCAGGTGGCGGAGCGGTTCGGCAAGCTCGACATCGTCTTCGCCAATGCCGGCATCGGCGGCGTCACCCCGCTCGGCCAGACCTCGTTCGAGCAGTTCGAGCAGATCCTCCGCGTCAACCTGACCGGCGTGTTCTTCACCGTGCAGGCGGCGCTGCCGCATCTGAAGGACGGCGCCTCGATCATCCTCACCAGCTCGGTGCACAGCGCGCTCGGCGCAGCCGGCTGGTCGGCCTATGCCGCCAGCAAGGGCGGCATCCGGTCGATGGGCAAGGTGCTGGCGTCGGAGCTGGCGCCGCGCGGCATCCGGGTGAACGTGGTCTCGCCGGGCGCGACCGACACCGACATCTGGTCGTCCGTGGCGCCGACGCCGGAGGGCCGGGCAGCGCTGGTGCAGCGCATCAGCCGCGGCATCCCGGCCGGCCGCTTCGGCCAGGCCGAGGAGATCGCGAAGACGGTGCTGTTCCTGGCCTCGGACGAGTCGAGCTACATCCAGGGCGTCGACCTCTTCGTCGACGGCGGCGCCACCGGCTCGCCCTACGGCGCGCCGATCTATAGGGGGTAAGTGGTTTGCGCGCTGCTTCTCCTTTGAGTCTCCCTCCCCTTGCGGGAGGGGGGCAGGGGGAGGGGTCTGCGCGCGTCCGCGCGCGAATGGGCAAAAGAGCAGGCATCGCGATGGGCTGGATTGCCGGAATTCGGGCCGGTCCAGGCGGCACAAACCCCCTCCCCCTAGCCCCCTCCCGCGAGGGGAGGGGGGACTCGTTGAGCTTCGGCGGTCGTGGTCGAGATCCCTTAAGGCACGAACGCCACCATGTTCGGGCTGCCGATCGGCAGATAGCGGCCGGTGAAGGTCAGCCGGCCGGAGTCGGCGTCGACCCGGAACAAAGTGACGTTGTCGCTGCGCCGGTTGCAGGCGAACAGGAAGCGGCCGGTCGGGTCCAGCGCCACATGGTTGGGGTAGTCGCCGCGGCTCCATTCCGCGTCCAGCCAGCGCAGCGTGCCGCCGGGCTCGATGGCGAAGATGGCGATGCTGTTGTGCAGCCGGTTGCCCGAGTAGAGGAAGCGGCCGTCGCGGCTGACCGCCAGGGCCGAGGCGAAGCTGGAGCCGGCGAAGCCCGGCGGCAGCGACCCGACCTGCTGCCGGAAGGTGGCGCGGCCGGTCGCCGGGTCCCAGTCATGCACCGCCAGCTGCGACGCCTCCTCATAGGTGGTGTAGAGGGTGCGGCCGTTCGGGTGGAAGGCGAGGTGCCGCGGCCCGGCGCCGGCCGAGGCGGTCGGGAAGAACGGCGTATCGGCCGGGTGCAGCACGCCCTCGGCCTCGTCCAGGGTCCAGACATGGATCCGGTCCTGGCCCAGATCGGTGCTCAGCACGAAGCGGCCGGCGGTCTCGATGATATGGGCATGCGACCCGTCATGGCCGCTGATGGCGAAGCTGCCGGGCGGCCCGGCCTCGGCCCGGTCCGCGCCGACCGGGCCGGCCGGCGCCTGGATGTCGGTGGCGGCGCGCAGCGACCCGTCCGCCGCGATCGGCAGCACGGCGAGGCGGCCGTCGCCGTAATTCGCCACCAGCAGGTGCCGGCCGCCGGGATGGACGCTGGCATGGCACGGTATGGTGCCGCTGGAGCCGACGGTGTTCAGCGCCGTCAGCGCGCCGCTGCCGCGGTCGACCCGATAGGCGGTGCAGGCGCCCTGGGCCGCGCCCTCGAACGCGTCGATCTCGTTGACGGCATAGGCGTGCCGCCCGTCCGGGGCGAAGGCCAGCCAGGACGGGCTCGGCCCGGCGACGCTGGACAGCGCCTCCAGCCGGCCGGATTCCGGCTCCAGCCGGCACAGGGTGATGCCCTCGCCGTTGCCGGACGCGCCGGTGTAGCTGCAGACATGGAACAGCATCGTCCCGCCTCCCTGTTGGCCGTTGGCCACCCGATAGCATTCGTGTCGCGCATTGTCAGCGCCGCCGCGCGCGGCTATCACCCGCCATCCGCTGACCTTGCCGGGAGCCATGCGATGGCCGACACCCCGCCCGACCGCCTGTCGAGCAACCCGAACAGCCCGTATTTCGACGAGGCCGCCCTGCGCCGCGGCGTCGGCATCCGCTTCAACGGCACCGAGCGCAACAATGTCGAGGAATACTGCGTCAGCGAGGGCTGGGTCCTGCTGTCGATGGGCAAGGCGCTGGACCGCCGCGGCAACCCGCTGACGGTGAAGAAGACCGGCACGGTCGAGCCGTATTTCCGGGACGACGACGCCGAGGCCTGATCCGGCCCGGCAGGAACACGGGCCGCCCGTCCGGCATTGAATCCTGCGGTCTCCGTGGAGCTGCCCGATGGAGCGATCGCCGACATCACCGAAGCTGGCGCTGGCCGCCGTGCTCGGCACCGCTGTCTATCTCGGCCTGGCGGTGCTCGGCTGGGGCGGGTTCGCCGCCTTCTTCGCCCATCCGGCCCGTGTCGCGCTGGTGGCGGTCACCGTGGTGCTGACCGTCGCCAGCCTGTTCACCGGCGGCAATCTCAGCCCCGGCGACCGCGAGGACCGCGGCAACCGCTGGGTGCTGGCGGCCTTTGCCGGGCTCGGGCTGCTCGGCGCCTATGTCCCGGCCTGGACCGATCGGATGGATGTGTGGACCCTGGACGGCGACACCATGCGCTGGCTCGGCGTCGCCCTGTTCGTCCTCGGCGGCGCGGTGCGGATCTGGCCGGTCTTCGTGCTGGGCCGGCGCTTCAGCGGTCTGGTGGCGATCCAGCCCGGGCACCGGCTGGTCACCGGCGGCGTCTACGGCGTGATCCGCCATCCCAGCTATCTCGGCCTGATGCTCGGCGCGCTGGGCTGGGCCCTGGCCTTCCGCTCCGTCCCCGGGGTGGTGCTGGCGCTGCTCAATCTGGTGCCGCTGATGGCCCGCATCCGCGCCGAGGAGCGGCTGCTGGCCGACCAGTTCGGCGCGGAGTACGAGGCCTATCGCCGGCGCACCTGGCGCATGCTGCCGGGGCTGTACTGAGCCCTCACGCCGCCGCCTGCGCCGCGCCGGCGATCAGGCGGCCCAGGCGGCCGATGCCCTCCTCGATCGCCTCCGGTTTCGCCAGGGAGAAGGACAGGCGCAGCGTGTTGCCCAGCGTGCCGTCGGCGTGGAAGGCGCGGCCGGGGACGAAGGCGACGCCCTGATCCACCGCCCGGGCCAGCAGCTCGGCGCCGTCCAGCCCCTCCGGCAGGGTCACCCAGATGAACATGCCGCCCTGGGGCCGGGTCCAGCTCACCCCCGCCGGCATGTGGCGGTCCAGCGCCGCCAGCATGCGGTCGCGCCGGTCGCGGTAGGCGGCGCGGATCTTCGCCACCTGGGCCGGATAGGCATGCTCGGCGGCGTGGTGCATCACCATCTGGTTGATCGTCGGGGTGTGCAGGTCGGCCGCCTGCTTGGTCAGCACCAGCTTCTGCACCACGCCGCGTGCGGCGCAGATCCAGCCGATGCGCAGCCCCGGCGCCAGGGTCTTGGAGAAGCTGCCGCAATGGATCACGCGGCTGCGGTCGATGCCGCCCTTGGCCGCGACGTCCAGCGCCAGCAGCGGCGGCACGTCCTCGCCGTCATAGCGCAGCGCCTGATAGGCCGAATCCTCGACCAGCGGAATGTCCAGCTCGTCCGCCAGCGCCAAAGCGCGCTCGCGGGCGGCCAGGCTCAGCGTCTCGCCCGAGGGGTTGGCGAAATCCGGCGTCAGATAGGCCAGCCGCACCCGGCTGCCGGCGGCTTCGGCCGCTGCGCGGTAGGAATCGGGCGTGGCGTTGCCGTGCTCCGGCTCCAGCCGGTCGTAGCGCGGCTCATAGGGGTTGAAGGCCTGCAGCGCGCCGAGATAGGTCGGCCAGCCGACCAGCGCCGTGTCGCCGGGCGACAGGAACAGCTTGCCGAGATAGTCCAGCCCCTGCTGCGAGCCGGAGGTGATGACGATGTTGTCGGCGTCGCACGGCACGCCGATCGAGCCCATGTGCCGGGCGATCCACTGCCGCAGCGGCGCATAGCCCTCGCTGACCGAATACTGCAGCGCGGTGTCGCCGGCGGCCAGCGCGGCCTCGTAGCCAGCGCGGATGGTCGCGGCCGGGAACAGCGCCGGGTCGGGGATGCCGCCGGCGAAGGAGATCACGCCGGGCCGGTCCAGCAGCTTCAGCAGCTCGCGGATCTCGGAGGCGCGCATCCGGCCGGCGCGCGCGGCGTAATGGGTCTCGCCGATGGTCATCGGTCTGGTCCTGTTCTTCCTGGGCGCGGCGTCTGTCCCGGCGCCGTTCCCCAACCGAACCATGGCGGGCCGATTTATGTCAATGAGACTGACCTATCTCATGACAGAGTTGCGTCGGATGCGGATCTGGAGACATTTTGTTTCGATCCGCATCTGGAGGCAGAGAGTGGCCTCAGCACGCCTTCCGCAGCGCGAAGGATGGTGCCGGGGCGGGCACCGAGGAGCGGCGCGGGGCGGCCGGCTTCGAGGGTTTGGCAGCCGGGCGCGTGGCTTCCGCCTCGGCGGCGGCGAACGCCTCCAGCTCCGCCGCCACCGAAGGCGGCAGGTGCCCGAAGCGCCCGCCCAGGCGGATCTGCATCAGATGGGCGACCAGCGGGAATCCGGTCATGAGGGACATGACGGCCTCCTTTGAATCGATTTTTTGAATCGATTCATAATCCCGCTCTCCGAACCCGCCGTCAAGGAATTTTTGAATCGGTTCAAGAACGGGGCTAGGCTGCCCGGATGCCCGAGGACGCCCCGCCCGACAAGCCCGACGCCCCGAAGCCCAAGGCCCGCCTGCGCGACATCGCCGTCGCAGCGGGGGTGGCGCAGGGCACCGTCTCCAACGTGTTCAACCATCCCGAGCGGGTCAGCGACGCGATCCGCGCCAAGGTGCTGCAGGCGGCCGAGGCGCTGGGCTATCAGGGCCCCGACCCGCTGGCCCGGATGCTGCGCACCGGCCAGATCGGCACGGTCGCGGTGATGATCCCGGAGGGGCTGGGCTACGCCTTCGGCGACCCGGCGGCGCTGGCGCTGATCCAGGGCGTCGCCGCGGTGTGCGACGAGACCGGGCGCGGCATCTCGGTCTATGCCGCCGCGGATGTCGAGGCGGCTCGCAAGGCCCTGGGCTCGGCCGCGGTCGACGGCTTCATCATGTACTGCATGGAGGAGGAGCCGGGCGTCCTCGACATCATCCGCAGCCGCGGCCTGCCGGTGGTGACGGTGGATCAGCCGCTGGTCGCGGGCTGCCGCACCGTCACCGTGGCCGACCGCAGCGGCGCGGCGGCCGCGGCGCGGCACCTGCTCGGCCTCGGCCATCGCCGGTTCGGCGTGCTGTCGATGGAGCTGATGCCAGATGAGCGGGAGGGCGCGGTGTCGGCCCGCCGCATCCGTGACTCGATCTACGCCGCCTGCCGGGAGCGGCTCTACGGCTATCTCGAGGTGCTGGAGGAGGCCGGCATCCCGGCCGGGCAGGTGCCGATCGAGGAATGCCTGTTCGAGCCGGCATCGACCGAGCGCGGCATGGCCCGGCTGATGCGGCGGCAGCCGGGGCTGACCGCGATCCTGGCCACCTGCGACCGGCTGGCGCTGTGGGCCATGGCCTGGCTGGCGCGGCAGGGCCTGTCGGTGCCGGGCGACGTCTCGGTGATCGGCTTCGACGACATCGCCGCGGCCGCCACGTCGCAGCCGCCGCTGACCACGATCCGCCAGCCGCTGGTCGAGAAGGGGCGGGCGGCGGCGGAGCTGCTGATCGACCCGCGCGGCCGCGAGGAGATCCATTTCGGCACCGAGCTGGTGCTGCGCGGCTCGACCGGTCCGGCGCGGGTCTGATCGGACCTTCCGGCTTGGCCGCGAGCGGAACGAATTCCGCCGGAGCGGGTTTTTGTCGCCGCCCGCGCGCCGTCGCCAGACGCGGGATCCCGGAGCGTGGAGATGCGTGTCGTGAAGCAATTTGTTTTTGCCGCGGCCCTGCTGCCGCTGCTCGCCGTGCCCGCCTTCGCCGGCTGCAACGAGGATTTCACGGCCCAGACCAAGGCCATCCCGCCGCTGCAATCCGCGCGGCTGTCCAGCCTGGCGGCGCCGCAGGCGGAGAAATGCGCCGCGCACAAGAAGATGATCGACGCCTATGTGAAGCTGGGCGACATCTACAAGACCTGCCAGTCCGACCTGCGGCTGCGCGACTCCGACCTGCAGGACCATCAGCAGATGGTCACCGAGGAGCAGAAAAGCTACGCCGAGGAGTGCGGCGCTTAGCCGGACGACACTTTGCGTTGCCTCTCCCGCCGGGCGGGAGAGGCAATCTGAGGCGACCGGCTCCTTGCGCTCTTCTGCCAGCCGTCAGGCGCCGACCAGGGCCGGCAGTGCCGCCAGGATCGCGACCACGCGGTCGGGCGCGCCCGGCAGGCGCTCCGGCTGCTGTCCGCCGCGGTTGCACCAGACCACCTGCATGCCGAAGGCCGAGGCGCCATAGGCGTCCCAGCCGTTCGAGGACTGGAACGATATCGCCCGCGCCGGCAGGCCCAGGCTGTCGAGCGCCAGTTGATAGACGCGGGCATGCGGCTTGTAGACCCCCGCCTGTTCCACCGACAGCAGCGCGTCGAACTGCCCCTGCAGCCCGGCGCCGGCCACCAGCGCCTCGATCATCCGCGGCGTGCCGTTGGACAGGATCGCCGTCTTCAGCCCGGCGGCGCGCAGCCGGCGCAGCACCTCCGGCACCTCGGGATAGGGCTCCAGCGTCAGGTACAGCTCCATCAGCCGCTCGCGCAGGCCGGGCCGCTCGATCCCCAGCGTCTCCAGCGCGAAATCCAGCGCGTCGCCGGTGACCTGCCAGAAATCGGCGTGGCGGTCCTGCACCGCCCGCAGCCAGGTGTAGGCCAGCTGCTTCTCGCGCCACAGCGCGGCCAGCGGCCCGGCCTCGTCGCCGATCTCGCCCGCCAGGCGCCGGGCGGCCGACGCGGTGTCGAACAGCGTGCCGTAGGCGTCGAAGACGCAGGCCTTTACCCCGGTCAGCGGCGCGTCGTCCATCATCCGGCTCCCCGCTGGGTTTCGGTTTCGGCAGGCGGCCGCTGCTCCGCCCAGCTCAGGATCGCGTCCAGCGCCGGGCACAGCGCCTGGCCCCAATCGGTCAGCGCGTACTCCACCTTGGGTGGCACCTGGTGGTGGACGATGCGGCGGACGATGCCGTCGGCCTCCATCTGCCGCAGCTGCTGGATCAGCATCTTCTGCGAGATCGCCGGGATCGCCCGCTCCAGTTCGGAGAAGCGCAGCAGCTTGCCGCCGAACAGGTGGAACAGGATCACCAGCTTCCATCGGCCCTCCAGCACCTTCAGCGCCTGCTCCACGCCGGCTGCGGCGGTGCCGGGGGTGTAGGCCGGACGCTCACCTTCGGGTGAGTACCTTACTTTTTCGTGCGTACTTGCCATCGCGAAACCCTATTCCCATCCTCGGCCTCACGCAACTGAACTGAGGATCCGCCATGACGCTCCCGCTTCCCGATCCGATCGCCGCCTATGTCGCCGCCGACAACGCGGAGGACGATGCGGCGCTGGCCGCCTGCTTCGCCGCCGACGCGGTGGTCCGCGACCAGGGCCGCACCATCCGCGGCGTCGACGCCATCCTGGCCTGGAAGGCCGAGGCGAAGCGGAAATACCAATATACGGTCGAGCCGATCGCCGTGTCCGGGACGGAGGGCGGCGCGGTCCTCACCGGTCGGGTCTCGGGCCGGTTCCCCGGCAGCCCGGTCGAGCTGCGCTATGCCTTCGGCCTGAAGGACGGCCGCATCGCGACGCTGGAGATCCACGGATGACCGCCCGGCCCACCTTCCCGGCCGATCCGCGCGAGCTCGCGGGCAAGCGCGCCCTGGTCACCAGCGGCAGCCGCGGCATCGGCGCCGCGGTGGCGGCGCGGCTGCGCCGGGCCGGGGCCCGCGTCCTGGCCGTCGCCCGCAGCCGGCCGGCCGATCTCGACGCCTCCGAGCCCTTCGTGGCGGCCGACCTGACCGGACCCGAGGGTTGCGGCGCCGTGGCGGAGGCGGTGCGCGACCGGCTCGGCGGCGCCGACATCCTGGTCCATGTCCTCGGCGGCTCGCAGGCCCCGGCCGGCGGCTTCGCGGTGCTGGACGACGGCGAATGGCAGCGCGCGCTGGACCTGAACCTGATGCCGGCGGTGCGGCTGGACCGGGCGCTGCTGCCCGGCATGCTGGAGCGCGGCTCCGGGGTGGTTATCCATGTCGGCTCGATCCAGAGCCGGCTGCCGCTGCCCGAGGCCACCACCGCCTATGCCGCGGCGAAGGCGGCGCTGTCGACCTACAGCAAGGCGCTGGCGAAGGAGGTCGGGCCGAAGGGCGTGCGCGTCCTCCGCGTGGCGCCGGGCTGGGTGCAGACCGAGGCGGCCACCGTGTTCGTCGAGAGGCTGGCGGCCAGCACCGGCACGGATGTCGAGGACGCCCGCCGGGGGCTGATGGCATCGCTTGGCGGCATCCCGATCGGCCGCCCGGCCTGGCCGGAGGAGGTGGCGGAGCTGATCACGTTCCTGGCCTCCGACCGCGCCGCGTCGATCCATGGCAGCGAGCACGTGATCGATGGGGGAACGGTGCCGGTGGCGTGACCGAGAGTCGGATCTTGGGCGTCTTCGCGCATTGCCTCTCCCGCTTGCGGGACCTTTTCAGAATAGCCGCGACCTTCTCCTATTGAGTCCCCCCTCCCCTTGCGGGAGGGGGGTAGGGGGAGGGGTCTGCGCGCGTCTGCGCGTGAATGGGCGAAGGCCCCGATCCGCCGGACAGGCAGATTTATTGAAGATCTGGTCGGTTCGGGCTGCGAGAACCCCCTCCCCCTATCCCCCTCCCGCAAGGGGAGGGGGGACTCATCTTGCTTTCGCCATGAATGTCCCCCGACGATCCAGGCGGTGGCATTCCGAAAAGGTCTCGCTTGCGGGAGAGGCAACGCGAACGAAACGCTTAGCTTCGGCTCTGGTCGAACTGCGCCTCACACCGCGTTGGTCAGCGGCCTTCCGGCGAAGAAGTTGTCCAGCGCGTCGATCGTCATCCGGCACATCTCGCGATGCGCGGCCTCGGTCATGCTGGCGATGTGCGGCGCCAGCACCACGTTCTCCAGCCGCTTCAGCGCTTCCGGCACCTGCGGCTCGTGCTCGAACACGTCGAGGCCGGCGCCGGCGATGGTGCCGGCCTCCAGCGCTGCGATCAGCGCCGGCTCGTCCAGCACCTCGCCGCGGGCGACGTTGATCACATGGCCCATGGGCCCCAGCGCCTGCAGCACCGCGCGGTCGACGATGCCGCGGGTGCTGGCGTCGGAGCGGCAGGAGACCACCAGGATGTCCGCCCACTCGGCCAGCGCCGCCAGGCTGTCGTGATACGCCCAGGGCACGCCCGGCTTCGGCCGGCGGTTGTGGTAGCCGACCTCCATGTCGAAGGCGGCGGCCCGCCGCGCGATCCGCTCGCCGATCGACCCGAGGCCGAGGATGCCGACCCGGCGCCCGGCCAGGCCGGTCGAGATCAGCGACGGCGGCGCGGCCGGGCGGGTCCATTGCCCGGCGCGGACGAAGCGGTCGCCCTCGACCAGCCGGCGCACGCTGGCCAGCAGCAGGGTCAGCGCCATGTCGGCGACGCAGGCGGCGTTGGCGCCGGTGTTGCTGGTGACGGCGATGCCGCGCGCCTTCGCCGCCGCCACGTCGATCCGCTCATAGCCCGAGCCGTAGCAGCTGATGATGCCGAGATTGGGCAGCCGGTCGATCAGCGCGCGGTCGATGCCGATCACGCCGATGGTGACGACGCCGCGGATGCGGTCGGCCTCCGGCAGCGGGCCGGCCTCGGCGCTGGCCCGCGAATGCTCGATCAGCTCATAGCGCTCGCGCATCGGGCGCAGAGACGCCTCCGGCATGCCGGGGTGCAGGTGCAGGACGGTTTCGGGCACGGGCGGGGTTTCCATCGCCGGGGATCGGCTGGGTCTCCGTCCTAGCACGGGATTTGCCGGTGGGCGAGGCATCAGGGTCTTGCGCCGCATGGCCGGGCGGCGCAGCGTGGGGGCCTCCCCGTCGGAGGTCCTGCGATGCTGGCCCGACTGCTTGCCCTGGTGCTGATCATGATCGCCACTCCCGCCGCGGCCCGCCCGCTCGACTGGTCCGCCGTGCCGCTGCCGAAGCTGGAGGGCGGCGCCTTCGCCGCGGACGCCTTCGCCGGCAAGGTGGTGCTGGTGGTCAACACCGCCTCCTTCTGCGGCTTCACCAGGCAATATTCCGGGCTGGAGGAGCTGTGGTCCCGCCACCGTGACGGCGGCTTCGTGCTGCTCGGCGTGCCCTCGAACGATTTCGGGGCGCAGGAGCCGGGCTCGGAAGGCGAGATCAAGGAATTCTGCGAGACCACCTTCGGCATCGACTTCCCGATGCTGGCCAAGCAGGCGGTGGTCGGCGCCGACGCCCATCCGCTGTATCGCTGGGCGGCGCAGCAGGATGCGGCGGCGGTGCCGAAATGGAACTTCCACAAGCTGCTGATCGGCCGCGACGGCACCCTGCTGGCCAGCTTCCCCAGCGACGCCGAGCCGACCGGGCCGGAGGTGACCAGGGCCGTCGACGCGGCGCTGGCGCGCTGACTGCAGCGGCCGCCTGAACCATCCCGCGAGGAGCCGCGCGGGCGACCCGCGTCGATGTCTGCCGTTGCGGGCCTGCTCCTGCCCGCCAGCCGATGCCATCGCTTCTGGTGAAGGTTTCATATGACATTCGTGTGCGGGTGGCGTAATATTCACAATTGATAACAAAGTAAAAAATCTAAAAATGGGGAGAAATGCCATGATAATCCTTTTTGAGGAAGATCGGTCGGCATGTCTGAACGACGCCTAGGGTCTTCTTTCGGCCGCTTCGCACGAGATGTGACCAGGGTCGGCATCTTCCCATAGCCCGCGGCCGGGCAGCGATTCCCTTATCGCGATCTTCTTCGCCACATCTTGGTCCTTCGCTGCACCACCCTCACATGGGAGGCTCGGATGGCTGGCTATTGTCTGTTGATCAACTTCACGGATCAGGGAATCCGGACCATTCGCGACGGCGCCAAGCGCGTCGATGCCGGGCGGGCACTGGCCCGGCAGCTCGGCGTCGAGTTCAAGGAGGTGTCTCTCTGCATCGGGCCGTACGACATCATGATCCATGTGAACGCGCCGAGCGACGAGGCGCTTGCGAGGTTCGTGCTCGCCGTCGGCTCGCGCGGCAACGTCCGGACCACCACGATGAAGACGTTCTCGGAGCAGGAATACCGGAGGATGCTGGACAATCTTCCGGACTGACGGATCTCGCGCCCGGCCCCGCCGGGCCGGTCCGGTGCCGTCCCGAGACTGCGCAAAGACTGGAGGAAGCGATGACCGGCGTGTTGCAGGCCGCGGCCGACGACGTGCTGAACCGGGTGGTCTCCGGCAAGCCGCGGGTGCCCGGCGTCGTCGCCATGATCACGGATCGGCGCGGCACCCTCTACGAAGGCGCAGCGGGCCAGCGCATGTTTGGCCGGGAGGCCGGCATGGAGCCCGACTGCGTCTTCGCCATCTTCTCGACGACCAAGGCCATCACCGGCACGGCCGTGCTGCAATGCGTCGAGGAGGGCAGGCTCGACCTCGACGCTCCCGCGAAGGCCTATGTCCCCGATCTCGGCGAGCTGCAGGTGCTCGACGGATTCGACGCTGCGGGCCGGCCCAGGCTGCGCCCGCCGAAGCGCGAGATCACCACCCGCATGCTGATGCTGCATACGGCCGGCCTGGGCTACGATTTCTTCAACGAGGACTACAACCGGCTGGCCAGGGACCACGGCCAGCCGAGCGTCGTCACCGCGTCGAAGGCGTCCCTCATGACGCCGCTGCTGTTCGATCCCGGTGACCGCTGGGAATACGGCAGCAACCTCGACTGGTGCGGCCGGATCGTCGAAGCCATCCGCGGCCGGCGTCTGGGCGACGTGATGCGCGAGCGGATCTTCGGGCCGCTCGGCATGACGGACACCGGCTTCAGCCTCACGCCGTCGATGCGCGCGAGGCTGGCGGGAATGCATCGGCGTGAGGCCGATGGCTCGCTCACCCCGATGCCGGAGTTCGAGCTGCCACAGGACCCGGAACTCCATATGGGCGGGCACGGGCTCTATTCGACCGTGGGCGACTATTGCCGCTTCATCCGGATGTGGCTGAACGACGGGGCGGGGGAAAGCGGGCACGTGCTGCGGGCGGAAACCGTCCGTGCCGCGGCGGAGAACGGCCTGGGCGACAAGAAGATCAGGATGCTGCCGGGAGTCATCCCGGCGCTGTCGAACGACGCGGAGTTCTTCCCCGGAATGCCGAAATCATGGGGCTACAGCTTCATGATCAATGACGAGGATGCGCCGACCGGCCGCCCCGCCGGCGCGCTCGGCTGGGCGGGGCTGGCCAACCTGTTCTACTGGATCGACCGTAGGAACGGCATCGGCGGCTTCTGGGCGACGCAGATCCTGCCGTTCGGCGATGCCGTGTCCTTCACCGGCTATATGGATTGCGAGACGGCTGCCTATCGATGCCTGGTCGCGCGGAAGGCTGCGTAGCTAAGCCTCGGTTCCCAGCTGTTCCAGCAGCGCCGCCGGACGGGCGGAGGCGGCGCAGCTCGGCCCGGTGGATGGCGGACAGGCCGGCCAGCGGCCGCCTCCGCCTGGTCGGTCAGGCCGACCAAAGCGCAATTGGGGATAAGCTACTCCGCCGCCGCCCGGCGGCCGTCGCGGTCGGCGACGTAGCGGCGCACGGCTTGGCCGAAGGCGGCGAACAGGGCCACCGAATCCGGGTTCTCGCGGAACTTCCATTCCGGGTGCCACTGGGTGGCCAGGCCGAAATAGGGCGCGGCCTCGATCCGCACCGCCTCGATCTGGCCGTCCGGCGCCGTCGCCTCGACCGCGAGGCCGGCGCCCAGCCGGTCGATGCCCTGGGCGTGGATGGTGTTCACGGTGGTCTCGGTCTTGCCGAACAGCGCCGCCAGCGCGCCGCCCTCGGCCAGCGCCACCGGATGGGCCGGGCCGTACTGCACCTCGACCGGCTTGCTGTCGTCGGCGCGGTGGTCGGCGCGGCCGGGCACGCGCTCGACATGCTGGTGCAGCGTGCCGCCGCAGACCACGTTCAGCTCCTGCAGGCCGCGGCAGATCGCCAGCACGGGGATGCCGCGCTCGATCGCCCGGCGGATCAGCGGCAGGGTGGTGGCGTCGCGGTCCGGGTCGTGCAGCGTGCCGGGCTCGCTGGCCTCGCCGCCATAGTGCCTCGGCTCGACATTCGAGACGCTGCCGGTGATCAAGAGGCCGTCCAGCCGGTCCAGCACCGCGTCGATGTCGTGCCAGCCGCCCAGCGCCGGGATCAGGAAGGGCAGGCAGTCCGCCCCCTCCGACACCGCGCGGATGTACTTGTCGCCGACGGTGTGGAACGGGTGGGCCCCCAGCGGCTTGACGCAGGCGGGAATGCCGACGACGGGACGGGACATAGGCAGGCTCCTGGACCGGTTCCGTCATATTTCGCCGCCGGGGGCGGGTTCGACCAGCCCCGCGGGGGCGGGAATGGCCCTGCGGTCCGCGCATGGCTCGGGCGTCCAGCCCTGCACGGCCGCCTGCCACAACAATGCCTTGTGTTGCCTCTTCCGGGCGGCCGCGATCCGTGGGTATAAGCGAGTCGAAGAGCGAGAGCGGGGGCCCCATGTTCCTGGTTCCGACCTATGTCGCGCAGAGCGCGATCCACGGCCTGGGCGTGTTTGCCGCGGCACCGATCGCCAAGGGCACACCGATCTGGCGGTTCGAGCCGGCGATCGACAAGGTGGTGCCGGAGGCGGTGGTGGCCGGGCTGCCCGAGGTGCCGCGCCGCTTCTTCGACACCTACGCCTATCTGTCGCCGGACTTCCCGGGCGGCTATGTCCTGAATGGCGACGACGCCCGCTTCCTGAACCATGACGACGACCCGAACACCGACAATTCCGGGCCGGTAACCCTGGCGGCGCGCGACATCGCGGCGGGCGAGGAGATCACCTGCGACTACCTGGTCTGCTGCATCGAGGAGCGGGACGGCCCGCTGGCGCGCCGGCTGGAACCGGCGGAGTCGTGAGCGCGGACCTTGTCCTGCGCCCCATCCGCGAGGCGGATCTCGACGCCGTCCGCAAGCTGCAGGCGGAGTCCTTCGCGGCGCTGGCCGGCGACATCCACAGCCCGGCGCAGATCGCGGCGCATGTCGATCTGATCATGGCGCCGGACTATGCCGGGGAACTGCTGTCGAACAACCTGCTGGTGGCCGAGGCGCCGGACGGCGTTGTGGTGGCCACCGCCGGCTGGTGCCGGGTGCCGGACGACGACACGGTGGCGCGGCTGCGCAAGGTCTTCGTCGCCCCGGACCGGGCCGGCCAGGGCCTGGGCCGCCGCATGGTCGAGGCGGCGGAGGAGGCGGCCCGCGCCGCCGGCTTCACCCGCTTCCGGGTGCGCGCCAACGCCAATGCCGAGGCGTTCTACGCCCGGCTCGGCTATAGCCCGGTGCGGCAGGAGGAGATGCCGACGGCCGCCGGCGTGGCCCTGCCGACCGTGATCATGGCCAAGGGCTGAGCGCCGGGCCGGGGCGGGGACATCGCCGAGGGAGCGGGGCTGGCGGCCTGTGACGCATCGCTTGCAGTTGAATTCTTCTATAGAAGATCTAGTTCTGCTATAGAAGATTTTTGGATATCGATCGCTGGACGATCGGGCCTCGCCGCGAGGCTGCACTCGGAGGGCTCAGGCGTCATGATGGAATGCAAGGAATCGGGATTGCCCGCCGGTGAGGGCCATCTGAAACAGACGGCTTCCGGCACGAATTTCGTGCGCTACGAGCTCGGTGATCTCACCGTCATTGCGCTGCGCGACGGCCATGTCGACATGCCGCCCGGCCGCTTGCGGCAGCCGGGCGACCGTCCGTTCGGGGCGGATCTGCCGGCCCAGGTGACGCTGGTCGGCGGGAATCTCCGCCTCTCGGTCAACGCCTTCCTGGTGATCGATCACGGCGAGCACGTGCTGATCGACACGGGCGCCGCGAATGCCTGGCTGCCGACGATGGGCCTGCTGCCCGACGCTCTGGCCGAGGCCGGCGTGGCGCGGGAGAGCATCGGCACCGTCGCCGTGACCCACACCCATGCGGACCACGTGCACGGCCTGGTGGCGGCTGACGGTTCGGACGCCTTTCCCAACCTGCGGCGGCTGCTGGTGCCGCAGGAGGAGGTGGTGATGTTCGACGAATACGAAAGACTGTCCCGGTTCCGCCGGGTCCGCCTGCCCTTCGCGGACGGCTTCAAGGTCAGCGACAGCATCACCACCGTCGCGGCGCATGGCCATGAGGCCGGCCACACCGCCTTCGAGGTGTCGGGCGGCGGCGGGACGCTGCTGATCTGGGGGGATCTGGTCCATGTGCCCTCGATCCAGTTCGACCGGCCCGAGCTGACCTGGGAGTTCGATGCCGATCAGGACCGGGCGCGGTCGACCCGGCAGAGAATGCTGGAGCGCGTGGCCCGGCCCGGCGTCTCCGTCGCCGGCGCGCATCTCGATTTCCCGGGCGTCGGGCTGGTCGAGCGGGCCGGACAGGCCTATCGGTTCCTGCCGCTCTGATCTCTCGCGCCGGCGGCTTGGCGCGGGTTTCCGCCATGCCTAGGATGGCGGCCGAAGCAGGCGAGCGGAAAGCGGAGTCCGGTGAGCAGCCCTGAACGATCCCGGCCCGGGGCCCGCGATGCCGCAGGCGCGTTCGGTGACCGCGTTCGCACCGTCCGCGAGCGGGCGGGCCTCACGCTCGAGCAGCTCTCCGGACTGTCCGGGGTGAGCCGGGCGATGCTGTCCAAGATCGAGCGGGGGGAAAAGAGCCCGACCATCGGCGTCGCCAAGCAGGTCGCGCACGCCCTCGGCGTTTCCTTCTCGTCCCTCGTCGGCGAGGAGTCGCCGGCGCGCCGGGCCTTCGCGCTGGTGACCAAGGACCAGCGCCAGGTGTTCCGGGATCCGGAAACGGGGTTCGAGCGCCACCTGCTGTCGCCGATCATGCCCGGCGTGACCGTCGAGGTCGTCCTGCACCATCTGCCGGCGAACAGCTCAACGGGCCGCCTGCCCTCACCGCCGCCGGGAACCGTCAAGCACATCGTCGCCGCCCGGGGCCAGGTGGTGGTGGCGACCGCGGACCGCGAGACCGTGCTGCAGGAGGGGGACTGCCTATATTTCGAGGCCGATATCGAGCACTGGTTCGAGAACCGGGCATCCGGGCCGGCCGAATACTACCTGGTCATCTCGGCGCCGCCGGCGAACCGCCGGTCCTAGGGTCGGGCGCTACCGCAGCCGGACCAGCCCGGCCTCGGTCGGCTGGAAGCCGCAGGCGTCGAGGTAGAAGCCGCGCAGCTCCGGGTCGAAATCGACATGCAGCCATTCGCAGCCGGCGGCGCGGGACTGGGCCACGGCTTCCGCCACCAGCCGCGTCGCATGGCCCTGCCGCTGCAAGGACGGGGTCACCGCCGTGTCCAAGAGGAAGGCGTGCACACCGCCGTCCCAGGCGACATTGACGAAGCCGGCCAGCCGGCCATCCAGGCGCAGGCACACCCAGCCCAGGCTGAAGCGGTTGACTTGGCCCCACCAGTCCTCATCCAGCACCCGATGGCCGAAGCATTCGGCGTGCAGGGCGTTCAGCTCGGCATTGTCGAAGGCGCCGCGCCACTCCGGCACCGGCCCGGCCGCCGCCATTCAGCGGTTGCCCTGCTTGCGCGGCACCACGAACAGCTTGTTGTCCAGCTGCACGCCGGGCTGGATGCCGGTCAGGTCGACCTGGGTCACGTTGCCCTGCTGGTCCACCGACACCCAGCTCTGCAGGATCATCGGATTGCTGGTGAAGTTCAGGGTCAGGGCCCCGTCATTCGGCTTGTCGGTCTGCACCAGCTGCACGCTCAGCAGGTTGTTGCCGCGGCTGACCTTGGTCACCGTGACGTCGCCCGACAGCTTGACGTTGGCGCGGGTGATGAAGTCGGCGATGGTCGACCCCAGCGGCACGTCCTTCCGCTGCCGCAGATCGGCGTCGTAATAGGTCAGCCAGGTGCCGTCGGCGATATACATGTAGGAGATCGGCGGCTCGTATTCGAGCCGCATCTTGCCCGGCCGCTTCAGGTAGAAATGGCCGCGGTACAGGTCGGTGTTGTTGGTGGTCTGGACGAAGTCCGCCTGCACCGTGGTCAGGCCGCCCAGATACTGCTCGACCCGCGCCAGATCCTGGCGGTCCTGGGCGGTCAGCTGGGCCGGCTGCACGGCGGCGGCCGGCCCGGCGGCGAGGAGCAGCGCGGCCAGGGCCGCTGCGATCATGCGTAGAATGGTCATGCTCGTCCGGATACACAGGGTCTGTGTTCCAAGTAGGGCACAGGCCCCCGGAGTTCCAGGGCGGCGTCTCGTCGCCGGGCGCGAAGTCATGCGCAGGACAGAAAGGATTAACCCGTCATTGCGAGCCCCGAAGGGGCGTGGCAATCCAGAGTTCGAGCCATTGGATCGCCACGTCGCTTCGCTCCTCGCGATGACGATGAGCGGAAGATTGCCGCCGCCTCAGTCCTTCAGCACCGCGCTGGCCTCCGCCTGGGCGGCGAGGGTCGCGGCGTCGTCCGGCAGCAGCCAGCCGGCGGCGACCTGCCGGGCCGCCTCCGCCTTCACCCGAGCGACGAACCCGGCATGGCTGCGGTAGCGCTCCTCGAGCGAGGGGCGCGGGTCCTGCGCGGCGATCCGCTCCGCCCTGGTCCGGGCGAAGGGGATGAAGCCGCCGAGGAAGGAGCAGCCGCCGCCGGCGCCATAGCCCTGGGCCAGCACGTTCCAGCCGGTATAGGTGCCCAGCGGCACC
>NZ_JBCNNF010000071.1:0-21161 GCF_039594555.1 Inquilinus sp. | reverse complement strand
ATCGCCCAGATCTACGAGGGCGCCAACGGCATCCAGGCGCTGGACCTGGTCGGCCGCAAGATGCCGCAGGATATGGGCCGGCTGCTGCGCAGCTTCTTCCACCCGGTCGACGCCTTCATCCGCGAGGAGGCGGAGGACGCGGCGATGCTGGAGTTCGTCGGCCCGCTGGCCAAGGCCTTCGGCAAGCTGCAGCAGGCCACCGCCTGGATCGCGCAGAAGGGGCTGAAGGACCCGGAGGAGGCCGGCGCCGCGTCCTCCGACTACCTGAAGCTGTTCGCCCTGGTGGCGCTGGGCTGGATGTGGGCGCGGATGGCCAAGGTGGCGCTGGCGAAGGCGCCCGAGGCCGGCGACCGTGCCGGCTTCTACGACGCCAAGCTGAAGACGGCGCGCTTCTTCATCCAGCGCATGCTGCCGGAGACCGGGTCGCTGTTCATCCAGATCATGGCCGGCAAGGCGCCGCTGATGGCGCTGGAGGCCGAGGCGTTCTGATCGGAGCGCCGAACTCCTCCTTCTGTCATTGCCGGGTCAAGCCCGAGGATGACAAAACGGGGGGATGGGCGAGGAGCCACATGAACCTCTATCTCCGCCTGATCCGCGTGGTGGTCGCGGCGCTGTTCGGCCGCCGGCTCGGGTTGCTCGACGACAGCGTGGTGCGGTTTCGGGTCTGGCCGAACGACCTCGATTTCAACCTGCACATGAACAACGGCCGGTACCTGACCGTCATGGATCTCGGCCGCACCGACCTGATGCTGCGGGTCGGGCTGGTCGGCCTCCTGTGGCGCCGGCGCTGGACGCCGGTGCTGGGCGGGGCCACCATCCGCTACCGCCGCTCGCTCGCCGCCTTCGCCGGCTACCGGCTGCGCAGCCGGCTGCTCGGCTGGGACGAGAAGTGGCTGTATCTGGAGCAGGGCTTCGAGGATGCCGGCGGCGCCGTCGCCGCCCATGCCGTGGTCAAGGCTGCGTTCCGCCGCCGCGGCGGCACGGTGCCGACGGCGGAGATCGCCGCCGCCTTCGGCTGGACCGGCCCGTCGCCCGCGCTGCCGGCCTATGTCCAGGCCCTGCGCGACGGCGAGGAGGCGATGCGCGAGGGCCTGCGCGAAGGACCCCGCGCCGCCTGAACTTCGCCTTGTTCCTGCCGCGAGGCAGAGCCAGTCTGGCGCCGGAATCCGACGGGGAGGGACGGATGAGATTCCTGGCAGGCCTGATCGTCGCCGCAGTGCTCGCGGCCCCGTCCTCCGCACCGGCCGCCGGGTCGCCCGACCCCAAGGCGGTGGCGGAGGCGATCACCTCGATCTACATCCCGATCGCTCTCACCCGCGCCGTGGTCACCAGCTGCGACAAGGCCGACGCGCCCGGCGCCGCGTCCCATGCGGCGGCGCTGGATGCCTGGCGCAAAGCCAACGACGCCGACGGGCTGGAGCGGCTGATGGAGCGGGCGATGGCCGGCAACAGCGGCATCGCCAACGCCCGGTCGAAGATGGACGGCGCCATCCAGGCCCAGGCCGATGCGATGATCCAGAAGAGCCCGCTGGTCTGCGCCGCCCTGCCGGCGCTGTTCGGCGGCAAGACCTTCACGCTGGCCAATGCCGGCTCGGCCCGCGCCGTGCTGCAGGCCATGGCTGGCACGGGGCCGGTGCCGAAGACCCTCTATTCCGCCGGCCAGCTCTCGGCCCTGGCGGCCGAGGCCTGGCGCCAGGTGCCGAAGGACAAGGACGACACCGACCAGACCGACTGGGTCTCGACCGTCCTGGGCAAGGTCGGGCTGATCGCCGTCTCCGGCCGGGCGATCGACGACGACACGCTGCAGCAATGGACGGAAGACCAGCAATCGCTGTGGAAAGTGCGGTGCGACTTCGCGGACGACGCCGAGGAATCGCTGTTCGGCCGCCAGGAGGGCAGGGATGTCGTCGTCTCCGGCCGGATCGACCGGGTCTACGACTTCAAGCTGATCACGATGGAGGACTGCCGGCTGCTTGACGACGCCGGCGGCATCGCCAGGGCCAGCCTGCCGGAGGAGACCGGCCTGACGCCGAAGCCGAAATCGCTGTTCTCCATCTCCCAGCTCTCGGCGGTGGCGGAGGAGCTGTTCCGGCGCGCCCCGGGCCAGAGGGACGACGACAAGGTCGATGCCGTCACCGCGGCGATGCAGAAGCTGGGACCCATGGCCCTCAGCGGCCGGTCGGACGGCGATGAGCGGCTGCGGCAATGGCTGCCGGAGCGGCAATCGATCTGGACCGCCAGCTGCAGCTTCGCCGACAAGGCGGAGGAGGCGCGCTTCAAGCAGGCCAAGGGCCAGGACATTGTGATCGTCGCCCAGATCAGCCGGGTCTATGCCTTCAAGGTGTTCAACCTGTCCTCTTGCCGGGTGCTGGCCGACCCGTCGCGCATCGCCCGGTCGACCCTGCCGGAGGATGGCGGGCTCGAGTACCGACCGCCGGAGGCGGCGGAGGTCAATGCCGGGCCGGACAAGGGCGTCCCGGCCGAGCAGATCGAGGCGATGCTGTTCCGCGAGCAGTTCCAGGTCGGCATCAACCCCGGCGGCGGCACCTACACCGACCGCAACGAGGAGAGCTATCTGTTGCTGAAGGACGGAACCGCCTACCGCTACCAGTTCGACTATCCGCCGACGGATCTCGACGCCGACCAGGTGCGCCGCCGGGCGCCGCAGGACTGGTCGCGCTGGGAGAAGCCGGACCGGAAATACGTGATGACCGCCGCGGCCGGGGAGCGGGCCGACCTGACTAGCTTCACCGTGCTGAAGCCGTTCCCGCCGGATTCCCGGCTGGACCACGGCTACTACTATCTGAACGTGTCGATGGGCGGCGTCACCTCACGCATCGACATCACCTTCCGGCCCGACGGCACCTTCGAGCGGCATCAGGGCGGCAGCTTCTTCTCGCAGAGCCCGGTCGGGACCGGGCTGGATGGCGGCTCGGTCGGTGTCTTCAGCGGCGGCATGGGCGCGGTGATGGGCGAGAACGGCTTCTCGGTCGGCGGCGCGCTGAAATCCCATGATTCGAAAGGCCGCTACCGGCTGGACGGCTACACGCTGCAGCTGTCGGCCGATGACGGCACTGTCACCCGGCTGCGCATCGGCGTCGCCATCGGCGAGGTCACCGCGCCGGAGACGCTGAACATCGGCGGCACCAGCTACTGGGACGCGGAGAAGGAGAAGTAGGGGGCAAGGGGGGCTGTGTCATTCCCCCAATTGTCATGCCCGGGCTTGACCCGGGCATCCAGAGGATGTCGACGCTCTCTGGATTGCCGGGTCAAGCCCGGCAATGACAGGAAAAGGAAATAGGGGCGTGCGGGAGGCCAGCGCCGTCAGGCGTGCTCCTTCTTCCACTTCTGGACCTTGCGCAGGATCATGTTGCGGCGCAGCGCCGAGATGTGGTCGACGAACAGCACGCCGTTGAGATGGTCGATCTCGTGCTGCACGCAGGTGGCTAGGATGCCGGTCGCATGCGTCTCCCGCTGCGCGCCGGTCTCGTCCAGGTAGCGCACCTTGACCTCGGCCGGGCGCACCACCTCGGCCCATTGCTCGGGCAGCGACAGGCAGCCTTCCTCAGCGGTCTGCAGGTCTTCCGACGCCCAGGTGATCTCCGGGTTGATCAGGCGCAGGGGCGCCGGCGGCTCGCCCTTGCCGGCGACGTCGATGACGATGATCCGCTCCAGGATGCCGATCTGCGGCGCCGCCAAGCCGATGCCGGGCGCGGCGTACATCGTCTCCAGCATGTCGTCGGTCAGCTTGCGGACGCGGTCATCCACCGCGGCCACCGGCTTCGCCTTGGTCTTGAGACGGGGATCGGGGACGATCAGGATCGGGAGCTTGGCCATCGTGCGGTCGAAATAGGCGTGGGGCCGATCAGGGTCAAGCGTCGCCATCCGCGGGGCTGCTGTGCCGGATGGCTTGTGCCAGCCCGGATGGCTCGCCCCCGAAATCGCCTGCGCCGGTTCAAGACGCCGGCAGGGCAGGAGCCGCGCGCGGCGCGATGGGGTTCCATCGGGCAAGCGCGGCGACGCCCCCTGCCGGCGTCTTCAACCGGCCCGAAGGGTTGCCTTGCGGCGGGCGCCTGCGGCCCCGGGCGGCTCGACCGTATGTCCCTATACGCTCTTCGCCGCCCGGAGCCGCATTCACCTCGCCGCAAGGCAACGCAGGCGGTTTCGGGGGCGAGCCATCCGGGCTATTGTGCGCCCGCGCCGCCGGGGCGCGAGACGACAGACAGGACGAGAGCCGTGACCGCGATTGCCAAGCCCGAGACATCGCTGCTGGCCGATATGGCGCCGGAGGAGCAGGAGCGGCTGCGGTCGATCGCCGAGGACGTCCGCAGCGGGGCCAACTGGGTGGTGCGCAAGCGCAAGCTGCTCGACACGCTGCTGGCGATCGAGGCGGCGATCGGCGGCACGCCGAACGAGGCGCTGATCGGCGACGACAGCGACTTCGCCGCTCTGCGCGACGAGATCCGCAAGATGGAGGAGGCGGCCCAGGCCGCCGCGGCCGCCGCCGGCGAGGCGCCGGACGAGCCGCTGGACGAGGACGAGCTGGCCGCCGCGGCCAACGAGATCGCCTTCCTGACCGGCCTGCCGACCTATGTCGGCGTGGTGCTGGAAATGCTGGACGAGAGCGAGGTCACGACGGTCGAGCAGGCCGCCTTCTACCACCTCTCGGCCCATCCGGAGCATCAGCGCGCCGCCGACGCCTGGTTCGACGCCGATATCCGCAACGACAAGGCATTCCGCAAGTTCCTGCGCGCCAACCGCGACTATTCCGACCTGCTCGACCGGTTCGAGGAGATGCTGGACGTGGTCGAGGAGGGGCCGGAGGACGAGGAGTTCGACGACACCGAGGCGACCCGGCACTGACACGAGCGGCCCGAGCCACAGAATGAAACCCGGCAACGCCATCTTCTCCGGCCTCGGCACCACCGTGTTCGAGGTCATGTCGCGGCTGGCCCGCCAGCACAATGCGGTCAATCTCGGCCAGGGCTTCCCGGACGGAAAGGGGCCGGAGGATGTGCTGCGGGCCGCGGCCACCGCCATCACCGACGGCTGGAACCAGTATCCGCCGATGCTGGGCCTGCCCGAGCTGCGCCAGGCCGTGGCGGCGCATGAGAAACGCTTCTACGGCTTCGAGGTCGACCCCGACAGCGAGGTCGTGGTCACCTCCGGCGCCACCGAGGCGCTGGCGGCCGCCCTGTTCGCGCTGATCGAGCCGGGCGACGAGGTGGTGCTGTTCGAGCCGCTGTACGATGCCTATCTGCCGCTGGTCCGCCGCGCCGGCGGCGTGCCGAAATTCGTGCATCTGACGCCGCCCGACTGGTCCTTCGACCGGGCGGCCCTGGCCCGCGCCTTCTCGCCCAAGACCAAGGCGGTGCTGTTCAACAACCCGCTGAACCCGGCGGCCAAGGTGTTCGGCGCGGCCGAGCTCGACCTCCTTGCCGAATTCGTCGAGGGCTCCGACGCTTACGTCATCTGCGACGAAGTCTATGAGCATCTGGTGTTCGACGGCCGGCGGCACCTGCCGCTGATCGCCCGGCCCGGCATGCGCGACCGCTGCCTGAAGATCGGCTCGGCCGGCAAGACCTTCTCGCTGACCGGCTGGAAGGTCGGCTACGTCACCGCGGCCCCGGCGCTGGCGACCCTCCTGGGCAAGGTGCACCAGTTCCTGACCTTCACCACGCCGCCCAACCTGCAGGCCGCCGTGGCCTATGGCCTGGCCAAGGGCGACGACTATTTCGACGGCCTGACCGCCGAGCTGCAGGGCAAGCGCGACCGTTTCGCCGCTGGGCTGCGGCGCCTCGGCCTGGGGGTGCTGCCCTGCGACGGCACCTATTTCGTCAATCTCGACATCGGCTCGACCGGCTTCAACGGCGACGACCAGGCCTTCTGCCGGCACCTGATCGAGGAGGTCGGCGTCGCCGCCATCCCGGTCTCGGCCTTCTATGCCGAAACCCCGCTCGCGACCGTCGCCCGCTTCTGCTTCGCCAAGCAGGATGCGGTGCTGGACGAGGCGCTGGCGCGCTTGGCGAAGCGGTTCGGCTAGGGCGGGCCTCTCCCGCCAGCGAGATCTCTTCGGAATTCCCAGAACCGTCATTGCGAGCGCAGCGAAGCAATCCATGGCGCAGCTCGTGCGGGACGATGGATTGCTTCGTCGGCTTCGCCTCCTCGCAATGACGGCGGGGGATGGGCGCTATGAGACGGTCTCATAAGTGGGAGAGGCGCCGACCCCCAACGGGCTGCGTTCGCCTCTGGACAGCCGGACGCGGGAATGCGTTCCTCGGGGCAGCGACGCTGCGAAGGGAGGCCGCCCTGCTCGGCACCATCCGCAACCATATGCGGCACCACACCCGCTTCTATGCCGGCGCGGTGCTGGGCGTGGCGCTCTGGTTCGCCCTGGGCGGCAGCGCCAGCGGCCCGATCGCCGTGGTGATCGCCGGCGATGCCTTCTTCGGCCTGTATCTCGCCTGGACCGCGGTCCTGGCCCGGCATGTGACCGCCGACTCCTTCCGGCACCGCGCCGATATCGACGACGAGGGGCTGCCGCTGATCGTGCTGATCACGGTGATCGCGGCCGGGCTCGGCGTCGCCTCGATCTTCAGCCTGCTGAACCAGGCGCAGGGGCCGACGGCACTGCATCTGATCCTGGCGGTCGCCGGCGTGGCGCTGGGCTGGGCCACGCTGCACACCGTCTTCGCCTTCCGCTACGCCCATCTCTACTACGGCAAGGCTGAGGGCGGGCACGGCAAGCGCCAGGATGCGCGCGGGCTGGAGTTCCCCGGCGACGAGGAGCCGGGGGTATGGGACTTCCTCTACTATTCCTACGTTATCGGCATGACGGCCCAGGTCTCGGATGTGCAGGTGACCGATTCCCATATGCGCCGGGTGACCCTCGGCCACGGCGTGCTGGCCTTCGTCTTCAACACCGTGATCCTGGCGCTGGCGGTCAATATCGCGGCCGGCCTAGCCCATTGACGGCCGGCCCCTTGACAGGACCGACCATTCGCCCGACCTTTATCGCAGGTGCAACAAACGAAAGGAGGTGATCCGATGTCTAGCGCTCCGGTGACCATGATCTCCGCGGCTTCCCTGACGGGATGTGCGTCGGATCGGGCGATGTCGGCAACCTCCGGTCTGCCGGCCTGACACCGACCATTACGTCGCGGTGATCCGCGCGCCGGCACTCAAGACCGGCGCCGCACCGAACGTTGAACTCGAACCGCCGCCCCTCGGGGCGGCGGTTTTTCGTCCCGGCCGCTGCGCCTCGCGGGCGGCGATTTCAGTCCGGACGATGATTTCGGAAGCGGACCGAGCCCCACCATTGTGCAATGCACCCATGCGATGGGTCTCCGGCATTGACTTTCGTCCTCCCCGCCGCCACTTCTAGCGTCGAATTCAATCACCATCCCGGCATGGTTTCGCCGCTGCCTCGCGATATGCGGTCCGCAGCGCAGGATGCCGCGCTTTGCGCGCGTCCCGACAGCCGCCATGTGGGTCCGGAGGGGATCCGCCGGGACCGGCTTCAGCAAGGGAGAATAATACATGCAGAACGACAAGCCTCTCGCCGGCAAGACGATCGCCATCCTCGTGTCGAACGGGTTCGAGGAAGTCCAGATGACCGAGCCGCAGCGGGCCCTGCTCGCCGCCGGTGCCACCCTGAAGATCGTCTCGACCGAGCAGGGGCTGGTCAACGGCTGGCATGAGAAGGCGTGGGGCCACTACTTCGCCGTCGACGTGCCGCTATCGAACGCGCTGGCCGCGGATTTCGACGCCGTCCTGATCCCGGGCGGTGAGCGCGGCGTGGCCAAGCTGGCCGCCAACCCGCACACCAAGCGCATCCTCCGCGGCTTCGCCGATGCCGGCAAGCCGATCGCCGCCCTGGGCGGCGCGCCGCAGCTGCTGGCGCTGTCCGAGCGCATCCAGGGCCGCACCGTGGTCGCCAGCGACGCCGTCCGCGAGACGCTCGAGGCCGCCGGCGCCAAGCTGGTGGACGAGACCGTGGTGGTCGACGGCAACCTGATCACCGCCCGCGACGACCTCGACATGGCGGCTTTCAAGGAGTCGATCGTCGAGCACTTCACGACCGTCGCCGCGTCGCTGGCTGCGGCCGCCTGATCCTTCGGGACCGGGACCAAATTCGAAGGGCGCCGGTTTCCGGCGCCCTTTTTGTTTCTCCTTTCGAGCCGGATTCAGAGTGCGAAGTCGGCAGCGGTCAGGGTCGGCGCCGCCACGCTGATCTCGAAATCGGCCTTGCCGTCGCCATTGACATCGCCGCTGACGATCCCGCCGGCGAAGCGCAGCTCTCCGGCGTGGCTGCTGAACGCAGCGGCGCCGATGAAGATGAAGGCCTGGTTGCCGGATGTGGTGCTATCGGCATCCATGTAGGACAGGTTGATCCTGTCCTCGCCGGAGGCGAAGTCGGTGATCACGTCACGGCCGGCGCCGACGGCGGAGTCGGCCGGGCTCATGAAGCGGAAGGTATCGGTGCCCGTTCCGCCGGTGAGCACATCCCTGCCGGCACCGCCATCCAGCAGATCGGCCCCCAGGCCGCCACTGATGATGTCGTCGCCGGCCATCCCGGCCAGGGCATTGTTGCCGTCGTTGCC
Organism: Inquilinus sp.; assembly: GCF_039594555.1. GTDB lineage: Bacteria > Pseudomonadota > Alphaproteobacteria > DSM-16000 > Inquilinaceae > Inquilinus. The sequence continues at coordinate 12,558 of NZ_JBCNNF010000071.1, read as the reverse complement.
GACCAGCCGGTTCGCGCCCGCATTGCCGATCCCGGTCAGCCCCCACAGCCCGTAGAACTGGATGTTCTCGATGTTCTGCACGGTGCTGTCCAAGGTCGTCGAGAAGCAGGTCACGACCCAGTCGGTGCCCTCGCCGGGCTTTTCGTTCACGACGTCGCAGCGGTCGTCGATGTAGTAGACGTCATCGCCGACACCCCCGGTCATGACGTCGCCGCCGCTCTGTCCCACGAGGGTGTCGTTGCCGTCGCCGCCGGTCAGCGTATCGGCCCCGGTGCCGCCCCGGATGACATCATTGCCGGCGCCGCCATCGATCTCGTCGCAGCCGGCGCCGGCGTCGATGGTGTCGTTGCCGGCGCCGCCTTCGATGATGTCCCTGCCATCGCCGCCCAGGATGGTGTCGTTGCCCGCCTCGCCGAACAGGCGGTCGTCACCGAGGCTGCCGGAGAGCCCGTCGTCGCCGGCATCGCCGTGGAGCTCGTCGTCACCGGCCCCGCCGTCGAGGGAGTCCTTGCCGTCGCCGCCGTAGAGGAGGTCCTGGTCGAGGCCGCCGCCGAGCACGTCGTCGCCGGCGCCGCCGAGGAGAAGGTCGTCACCCTCATAACCGCTCAGCAGATCGGTGCCGTCGCCGCCGTCCAGCGTGTCACCGCCGGCGCCGCCGACAAGGATGTCCAGCCCGTCGCCGCCGAAGATCTGGTCGGCGCCCAGGCCGCCATAGATGATGTCGTCACCGGCGCCGCCATCCACATAGTCATTGCCGTCGCCACCATCCATGAGGTCGTTGCCGGCACCGCCGTTCAGGGTGTCGTTGCCCACATCGCCATTGACGCGGTCGTCGCCATCCCCGCCATCGAGGTAGTCGCCACCGTCGCCACCCGACATCCTGTCGTTGCCGATACCGCCGAGAATGAAATCATTGCCGTCGTTTCCGGACAGGGTGTCGTCGCCGTCCAGTCCTTCGACATGGTCGTCCCCGGCCAGCGCGTCGATCGTGTCCGAGCCCGCGGTGCCGATGATCGTATCGTCGTCAAGCGTAGGGAAATCCGCCATCATGTCCTCGCCGAGCAGTTGTGCTCTCTTGATGTCACGGGCGAGGGATAAATCCCTACATACCATTCTGTGCAGGGGGCTCAGTCAAAGCCCTGATGCGACCGGTGCGAATTAGATCAAAAGTATTTTAAGAAAATGCGCTGTGCGCCGCGTTCCTTGGTCCTGCTACGCCGAATGACCGAAGGGCGGTGGAGCCCGCAAGCAGCCGCACGACCCCGCTGCTTCGTTCGCATGAGGCTTCCGGGCCGGACGGGACGAAGGTGCCGGCGCACCGACGCCGCTCCGCTGCCACGTCGCCTCTCCACTGGAGAGGCGACGGTGCAAACCCGGGCTATGCCGCCTCGTCGCGCCGCGATGGCGTCGGCGTGTCCCAGAAGTGGCAGGCGGCCTGGTGGCCCGGGTTGCCGACATCGGTCAGCTGCGGCGCCACCTGCGCGCACAGGTCCTGCGCCTTCGGGCAGCGGGTGCGGAAATAGCAGCCGGTGGGCGGGTTCAACGGGCTCGGCAGGTCGCCGGTCAGCACGATCCGCTTCTTGCTGCGCTCCGCATCCGGGTCCGGCAGCGGCACCGCCGAGATCAGCGCCTGGGTGTAGGGGTGGCGCGGATTGTCGTAGATGTCGTCGCGGTCGGCGATCTCGGCCAGTTTGCCGAGATACAGCACCATGATGCGGTGGCTGATGTGGCGCACCACCGACAGGTCGTGGCTGATGAAGATCAGCGACAGGCCGAACTGGCGCTGCAGCCGCATCAGCAGGTTGACGATCTGGCTCTGGATCGAGACGTCGAGGGCCGAGACCGGCTCGTCGCACACGATCAGCTTCGGGTTCAGCACCATCGCCCGGGCGATGCCGATGCGCTGCGCCTGGCCGCCGGAGAATTCGTGCGGATAGCGGTTGATCATCTCCGGCCGCAGCCCGACCAGGGACATGATCTCCTCGACCTTGGCCCGGCGCTCCTTCTTGCTCAGCTTGCCCTCGAACACCTCGAGCGGCTCGCCGATGATCTCGCCCACATTCATGCGCGGGTTCAGCGAGGCCAGCGGGTCCTGGAAGATGATCTGCAGGTCCTGGCGCTTCTCGCGCATCGCGCCACTGTCGAAATTGGCGATGTTCTCGCCCATCCACACCACCTGGCCGGCGGTCGGCGGGATCAGCTGCAGCACGGCGCGGCCGAGGGTGGACTTGCCGCAGCCGGATTCGCCGACCACGCCCAGCGTCTCGCCGGCCTTGAGGTCGAAGCTGACGCCGTCGACCGCCTTCAGATAGTCGCGGTGGCCCGACCACATGTGCCGCTTCGGCATGGCGAAATGCACGCGCAGGTCGCGCACCGACAGGATGGTCTTGCCGTCCATGGGGGTGTTGGGGGTGTCGGTCATGGCGCGGGCCTCAATGGCGGGTCCGGGCGGCGCGATCGGCGTCGATGACGGCGCGGTCGGCCTCGGTCAGCGGCAGCTGGGTTAGATGGCAGGCCTTGGCTCGCATCCCGGCCTCGCCTTCGCCGCAGGGCCGCAGCGCCGGCTCCTCGGCCAGGCAACGGGCATGGGCGTAGCGGCAGCGCGGCTGGAAGTTGCAACCCGGCGGCAGGTCCTGCAGGTTCGGCGGCTGGCCGCCGATCGACGGCAGCTCGGCATGCCGGTCGGAGTTCAGCCGCGGCATGCTCTGCAGCAGGCCCTCGGTGTAGGGGTGCTGCGGGCTGTAGAAGATGTCCCGCACCGACCCGGTCTCGATCACGTTGCCGGCATACATCACCATCACCCGGTCGGCCAGGCCGGCGATGACGCCGAGGTCGTGGGTGATCAGCACGATCGAGGTGTTGAACTCGCGCTTCAGGTCGCGCATCAGGTCCAGGATCTGGGCCTGGACGGTGACGTCCAGCGCGGTGGTCGGCTCGTCGGCGATCAGCAGGTCCGGCTGGCACAGCAGCGCCATGGCGATCATCACGCGCTGGCGCATGCCGCCCGAGAATTCGTGCGGATACATGCCGATGCGCCGCTTCGCCTCCGGGATGCGGACCAGATCCAGCATCTCGATCGACCGTTTCAGCGCCTGGCCCTGGGTCATCCCCTTGTGCTGCACCAGCACCTCGGTCATCTGCCGGGCGATGGTCAGATAGGGGTTCAGCGACGTCATCGGATCCTGGAAGATCATCGACATCTTCGAGCCGCGGAAGCTGTTCAGCTTCGCCGGCGGCAGGCCCAGGATCTCCTGTCCGCGGTACTTGACGCTGCCGGCGGCCCGGCCGTTGGAGGCCAACAGGCCCATCACCGACATGAACAGCTGGCTCTTGCCCGAGCCGCTTTCGCCGACGACGCCGAGCGTCTCGCCGGCGGCGATGTCGAGCGAGATGCCGTTCACCGCGGCGACCACGCCGTCGCCGGTCTTGAACCGAGTGACGAGGTTACGGATCGCCAGGATGGTCTCGGCCTGGGCGGGGGCGGAGGCCACGGTGCCGGTCATCGGGGTCGGGGTGGTCACGAGGGTTGCGGTCATGAGCTCAGCGATCGCGCGGGTCGAGGGCGTCGCGCAGCCCGTCCCCGATGAAGTTGAGGCAGAATAGGGTGACGGCCAGGAACACCGCCGGGAACACCAGCATCCACCAGGCGATGTTCAGGTTGCGGGCGCCGTCGGAGATCAGCACACCCCAGCTGGTCATCGGCTCCTGCACGCCGAGGCCGAGGAAGGACAGGAAGCTTTCCAGCAGGATCACCTTCGGCACGGTCAGCGTCATGTAGACGATGACGGGGCCCAGCGTGTTCGGGATCACGTGCTTGCGGATGATGCGCCAGGTCGAGACGCCGCAGGCATGGGCCGCCTCGATGTATTCCTTGCGCTTGATCGACAGGGTCTGCCCCCGGACGATGCGGGCCATGTCCAGCCATTCCACCGCGCCGATGGCGACGAAGATCAGCACGATGTTCCGGCCGAAGAACACCATCAGCAGGATGACGAAGAACATGAACGGCAGGGAATAGAGCACGTCGACGATGCGCATCATCAGGTTGTCGACCCGGCCGCCTAGGAAGCCCGCGGTGGCGCCGTAGGTGACGCCGATGATCAGGCTGACCAGGGTGCTGACGATGCCGACCAGCAGCGAGATCTGGCCGCCATAGAGGGTGCGGACCAGCAGGTCGCGGCCGTTTGATTCGGTGCCGAAGTAATGCGGCGCGGTGCCGTCATCCGCCGGCGCGAAGCTCGGCGGGGCCTGGAACGAGGTGTAGTCGACGTCGTCCAGCCCCCAGGGCAGGAAATGCGGCCCGGCGATGCAGACGAGGCCGATCAGCCCCAGGACGAACAGGCTGACCACGGCGGCCTTGTTGCCGCGCAGGCGGCGCCAGGCGTCCTGCCAGAGGCTGCGCCCCTTGATCTGCTTGGGCTGGGGAGGGAGGGTCCCGATCGTGGCGTCGGTCATGGCCGGACCTCAATCATAACGTACGCGCGGGTCGAGCGCGCCATACAGCAGGTCGACCAGCAGATTGAACAGGATGATCAGGGCGGCGAAGAAGATCACCACGCCCATCACCAGCGTGTAGTCGCGGTTCAGCGCCGCCTGGACGAAGTAGCGGCCGATCCCCGGGATGCTGAAGATCTGCTCGATCACCACCGAGCCGGTGATGATGCCGGCGGTGGCGGGCCCGAGATAGGAGACCACCGGCAGCAGCCCGGCCTTCAGCGTGTGGCGCATGATCGTCACCCGCTCCGGCAGGCCCTTGGCCCGGGCGGTGCGCACGAAGTTCGACCGCAGCACCTCGATCATGCTGGCCCGGGTCAGGCGGGCGATATAGGCGGTCGGCGGCAGCGCCAGCGCGATGATCGGCATGATGAAGGAGGTCCATCCGGCGGTGATGCCGCCGGCGGGCAGCAGCCGCCACATCACGCCGAAGAGCAGGATCAGCAGCGGCGCCACGACGAAGTTCGGGATGGTGATCCCGATCATCGCCAGGGTCATCGCCCCGTAGTCGCCTATCGAGTTCTGCCTGAGCGCCGCCATCGTCCCGAAGAAGATGCCGCCCACGGACGCGACCAGGATCGCGATCAGGCCGATCTGCAGCGAATAGGGAAAGCCCTCGCTGATCAGTTCGTTGACCGAATAATCCTTGTACTTGAAGGACGGGCCGAAATCGCCCTGGAGGACATTGCCCATATAACGGGCGAACTGCATGTAGAGCGGCTCGTCCAGGTGATAGGCCTTCTCCAGGTTGCGCTTGATCTCGATCGGCAGCGGCTTCTCCCCATCGAACGGGCCGCCGGGCGCCAGCCGGATCATGAAGAAGGCGACGGCGATGATGATGAGGATGGTGGGGATGGCGCCGAGGATGCGGCGGACGGTGTAGCTCAGCATGTCAGGGGTCCTTGCGCCCGTGCGGCGGGCGGAACGGATGCGCCGGGCGCCGAAACGGCGATGCCCGCCACCCGGCCGGAGGCAGAGTGGCGAGCATCGTCATGGTCAGGGTTCTCTTAGCGCTCGACGGTCACCCAACGGCTCAGGTGATAGTCCTGAACGTTGTCCTCCCAGCCCTTCACATGGCTCGAGACCATGTGCTTGCTGGCGTAGAAGGCGAAGGGGATGATCGGCGCGTCGGCGATCATCACCTTCTCGGCGTCCTGCAGGATCTGGGCGCGCTTGGTCAGGTCGGATTCACGCGCGGCCTTGTCCATCAGCTCGTCGAACTTCGGGTTGCAATAGGCCGAGGTGCTCTGCTCGCCGATATCGCAGCGCTCCAGCTCGAGGAAGTTGTTGGCGTCGTTGTAGTCGCCGATCCAGCCGTGGCGGGTGATGTCCTTGAAGTCCTTCTTGTCGCGGGTGTCGAGGAAGGTCTTCCATTCCAGATTGATCAGCGAGGCGTTGATGCCCAGCTTCTGCTTCCACATCGCGGCGATGGCCACGGCGACGTTCTTGTGCAGCTGGCTGGTGTTGTAGATCAGCTCGATGTCCAGCGGCTTGTCCGGTCCGTAGCCCGCCTTCGCCAGAAGCTCCTTCGCCTTGGCGTCGCGGTCGGCCTGGGACAGGTCGGCGTAGTCGGGCTTCCAGCCGTTGAAGTTGTCGGTGCCCGGCGGGACGAAGGTGTAGGCCGGGATCTCGCCGGCATTCATGATCTTGCCGGTGACGACGTCGCGGTCGATCGCCAGGGACAGCGCCTGGCGCAGCTCCGGCGTGCTCTTCCACGGCTCATGCGTCAGGTTGTAGGCGTAGAAATGGGTGCCGAAATACGGCGCCAGCCGGGTCTCTGACGCGTCGGACGACTGCAGCTGCTTGATCTGCTGCGGCGGGATGTCATAGGTCGCGTCGATCTCGCCGGCCTTGAACCGCTGCAGCTCGGCGTTCTGATCCTCGGTGGCGAAGAACATCACCGTGTCGATCTTGACGTTCGCCGCGTCGTAGAAATTCGGGTTCTTGACCACCTTCACATGCGACTGCGGCACCGCCTCGGCCAGCATGAAGGCGCCGTTCGAGACCATGTTGCCCGGCTTGACGAAATCGTCGCCGAACTTCTCGTAATTGGCCTTGCTGATCGGATAGGTCGAGTGGTGCACCAGCATCGACAGGAAGTACGGGGTCGGGGCGAGCAGCTTCACCTCGAAGGTGTGGTCGTCGACCGCCTTGACCCCGAGATCGGTCAGCGGCTTCTTGCCCTGGCGGATGTCCTTGGCGTTGACCACCTGGTCGAGGAAGTAGGCGTAGTCGCTGGCGGTCTTGGGATCGATCAGCCGCTCCCACGAGAACACGAAATCCGCGGCGGTCAGCGGCGAGCCGTCCGACCATTTGGCGTTCTGGCGGATCTTGAAGGTGTAGGTCAGGCCGTCATCCGAGACGGTCCAGCTCTCGGCCGCGCCGGGAACCGGCTTGCCCTTGGCGTCCGAGGTCAGCAGGCCCTCGAACAGGTCCATCTGGATGAAGGATTCCGGAACGCCCGTCGACTTGTGGACGTCCAAGGTCTCCGGCTCGGCGCCGTTGCCGCGATTGAACACGGTCTCGGCGAGGGCCGCGCTCGATACGCCGCCCAGGAGGGCGGCGGCGAGCAGCCCGCGCCCCAGGATCTTGGTGAAGCTGTGCATGTGTTCGCCCCTACTGTTTCCGGTTTCCCGGTCACTGGTTTTGTTTGCAAAGCGCTCCCGCTCGGACGCGCTCTCGTCCGTCTCCCACCAGCGAGGAGTGATGGCGTGGACGGTATCGTTTCGACCGCATTTGAGCAATCGAATTCGCGGGTCTGCTATGAGTCCGGTGCGGGTTTCATGCCTTGCAAAAGTCGCAAAAAGGAAAGTGTCGAATCGGACCTGCGCTTGTTCTTTACTTTCTTCTTGGCCTCATCTCAGCCGCGATTCCGAAACCAACGGGGTTACGAAACAGGCCGGCGGGATTAGGCCCTGGTCCCGGACCGGATGAAGAATTGTGCCCATGGAATTGTCAGACCTTACCGTGCGACGGAAAGCCACCGCGAAAGATGGAAATCCTGCACATTGTCCGTCCAGCCTTTCACGGCCGGCGAGACGGCGTGCTTGGTGGTGTAGAAATACAGCGGCAGCACCGGCATGTCGGCGACCATGATCTTCTCCGCCTGCTGCAGCAGCGCGCCGCGCTGCTTCGGGTCGGCCGTCTTGGTGGCTTCGGCCATCAGCGCGTCGAATTTCGGGTTGGCGTAGCCGGAGGTGCTCTGGTCGCCGACGTCGCTGAGCTCGAGCTGCAGGAAGGTATAGGCGTCGTTGTAGTCGCCGAACCAGCCGTGCCGCGCGACGTCCGGGAACTCCTTCTTGTTGCGGGTGCTCTGGAACGTCGCCCATTCCTCGTTGTTGAGGGCCACGTCCACGCCCAGCGTCCGCTTCCACATCGCGGCGATGGCGACCGCCAGCCGCTTGTGGTTCTCGCTGGTGTTGTAGGTGATCGTCAGCTTCAGCGGCTTGTCCGGGCCGTAGCCGGCCTTGGCGTAGAGATCCTTGGCTTTGGCGTCGCGCTCGGCCTGGGTCATCCCGGCCGCCTCCGGCGTCCAGGCCGGGAAGTTGTCGGTGCCGGGCGGCACGAAGCTGTAGGCCGGGACCTGGTCGGCCTGGGTGATGTTCTTGATCAGCACATCGCGGTCGACCGCCAGCGACAGGGCCTGGCGCAGCTCCGGGCTGCTCTTCCACGGCTCGCGCGTCATGTTGAAGGCGTAGAAATAGGTCGCCAGGAACGGCACGATGTGCAGCTGTTCCGGGATTTCCTTCTTCAGGGTCGGGATCTGCTCGCTCGGCAGGTCGAAGGTGATGTCGAGCTCGCCCGCCCGGAACCGCTGCAGCTCCGAGCTGCCATCCTCGGTCGGGAAGTACATCACCGTGTCGATCGCGACGTTCGCGGCGTCGTGGAACTGCGGGTTCCGGACCAGCTTGATGTAGCCCTGCGGCACCGCCTCGGCCAGTTTGTAGGCGCCGTTCGAGACTAGGTTGCCGGGCTTGACGAAGTCGCCGCCGAACTTCTCGACATTGGCCTTGCTGACCGCGTAGGTCGACTGGTGCACCAACGACGAGACGAAATACGGCGTCGGCGCGGTCAGCTTGACCTCGAAGGTGTGGTCGTCGACCGCCCGGACGCCGAGGGCGTCGAGCGGCTTCTGGCCCTCGCGGATCTCGCGGGCATTAACGACCGGGTCGAGATAATAGGCATAGGCCGAGCCGGTCTTCGGGTCGATCAGCCGCTGCCAGGAGAAGACGAAATCCGCCGCGGTGACCGGCGTGCCGTCCGACCATTTCTCGTCGGCCCGCAGCTTGAAGGTGTAGGTCAGGCCGTCATCCGACCGGGTGTAGCTCTCGGCCGCGCCGGGCACCGGGTCGCCCTTCGGGCCGTAGGTCATCAGGCCTTCGAACAGGTCGGTCGCGATGTTGGCCTCCGTGTTCCCTTCGATCTTGTGCGGATCGAGGGTCGACGGCTCGGCGCCGTTGCCGCGGTTGAGCACCATCTCGGCCGCGGCCGCGCCCGAGACGCCGGTGAGGAGGGCGGCGGCCAGAAGCCCGCGCGCCAGGATCCTGCTGAAGCTGTGCATGTGCTTGCCCCCTGCTGCCTTGTCGGCGGGCGCCGTCCCGACGCCCTCGTCATCGGCTATCGCCGACGAGCGTGATGGCTGGGACGGTATCGCTTCGACCGTAGCGGGGCAATCGATTTCACGGTTCGATACAGCTTCGGCGGGTGAAATCTGAATGTCGGACAAGTCGTGACGCGAACGCATCAAGTCTGTACGGATTTTGTTCTTGATATCGTCTTGCCGTCATCTGGGCTGCGATGCCGCGGCCGGCCGGCTGGCGAAACGCAGCGCCAGCAGCAGCGCCAGCAGCAGCAGCGCCCCGGCCTGATGCATCGCGCCAAGCCAGACCGGCACCTTGGTCAGCAGGGTGGAGATGCCAAGGCAGAGCTGCACCACCACCATCAGCCCGACCAGATGGCCCCAGCCCACCACCGGCGTGCGGCTGCAGCGGAAGGCCAGGGCCAGCACCACCAGGGCGGTGCCGATCGCCAGCCAGCGATGGGTGAACTGCACCAGGGCGGTGTTGTCGAACCAGTTCAGCCAGGCCGGGATGATGCTGAAGGATTCCGGCGGCAGCAGCCGGCCGTCCATCAGCGGGAAGGTGTTGTAGACCTGGCCGGCGTCCAACCCGGCGACGAAGGCGCCCCAGCACATGGTGACGGCGACGCAGGCGATGGCGATCGAGGCATGGCGGCGCAGGGACGGCGCCCCGGCGAAGTCGCCCCGCCGCTGCAGCGTCAGCCCGTAGCCGGCCCACAGGATCAGGGCGTAGAGCAGCACGGCCAGGCCCAGATGCGCGGCCAGCAGGTAATGGCTGACCGACGGCCGCTCGTTCAGGCCACTGGCCACCATCACCCAGCCCAGCACGCCCTGGGCCCCGCCCAGCACCAGCAGGGCCAGCAGGCGCAGCCCCAGCGGCCAGCCCAGCGCCCGGCGCCAGGCGAACCAGGCCAGGCCCACGGCGAAGACCAGGCCGGTCAGCCGGTCCCAGAACCGGTGCAGCCATTCCCAGAAGAAGATGTGCTGGAAGGCCTCCAGCGACATGCCGGCATTCATGTAGCGGTATTGCGGCGTCGCCTTGTAGGCGGCGAAGGCGTCGGCCCAGGCCTGATCGGACAGCGGCGGCAGCGTGCCGGTGATCGGCGCCCATTCGACGATCGACAGGCCGCTCTCGGTCAGCCGGGTGATGGCGCCGATCACCGCCGCGGCGAAGACCATGGCGGCGCTGAGGAACAGCCAGGCGGCGACGGGGCGCATGGTCGAGGCGGCGACGGGCGGGCGCAAGGCCGCGGCGGCTGGGGTCGATTGCATGGGCTCGGCTTATCGCGCCGGCTCGCGGCGGCGTCAAACCTGCTTTTGTCGCAGGGATGGCGATAGCCTTGGAGACCGCTTAATGGCTTCCCCTTCCCATCATGGCGAGCCCCGCAGGGGCGTGGCCATCAGGGGCCGGTGCGAGCGGCCCCTGATGGCCACGTCGCTTCGCTCCTCGCCATGACGGTTTTGAAGAGGACCTTACCGCACCTTGCCCTTGCGCGGGTCGTAGGGGTGGCGGGCGCCCCACTCCTCGACGAAGCGGACCAGTTCCGGGTCGGCCGGGTCGGGCAGGGTGACCGCCAGCTTCACATACTGGTCGCCGCGGGCATTGCCGGTCGGGCTGCGCACGCCCTTGCCCTTCAGCCGCAGCACCGTGCCGCTGTTCGCGCCCTTGGGGATGGTCAGCATCACCGGGCCGACCAGCGTCGGCACCTCGACCCGGCCGCCCAGCACCGCCTCCTGCAGCGACACCGGCAGGGTCATGCGGATGTCGCTGCCGTCGCGCTCCAGCACCGGGTCGGGAATGATGCGGACCTCGATCAGCGCGTCGCCGGGCACGCCGCGGCCGCCCTTCTCACCCTGGCCGCGCAGGCGGATGGTCTGGCCGTCGGTCAGCCCGACTGGCAGGGTGACCTTCAGCGACCGGCCGTCGGCCAGCGTCACCATGGTCTCGCCGCCCTCGGTCGCCAGCCGGAAATCCGCCCGCAACGTATAGCTGATGTCGCGGCCCTTGCCGCCGCCCCGGCCGCCGGCCCGGGCGCCGCCCTGGCCGAACATGCCGCGCAGGATGTCGTCGATGTCGCCGGCATCGGTGAAGGCATCGTAGTTGTCGTAGCGCTGGTAGCGCGTGCCGCCGGCTCCCGCGCCTGCGCCGGGCCAGCCGGCGCCGGCGCCGGGACGACGGGCATAGGCGCGCTCGGCGCCGGTGGCGTCGATTTCGCCGGCGTCGAAGCGGCGGCGCTTCTCGGCGTCGCTCAAAAGGTCATAGGCGCCCGACACCGCCTTGAACCGCTCCTCGGCACGGGCATCGCCCTGGTTCAGGTCGGGGTGGTGCTTCTTGGCGAGCTTGCGATAGGCCCGCCGGATCTCGTCCTCGCTGGCGGTGCGGGGCACGCCCAGCACGGCATACGGGTCATCCATGGCTCGGATCTCGGGAGGTAAGTCTTTGATCCGGATAGATGATGTGTGGACGCCCCGGTTTCAACGCTTCCTCCCCTCCCGCGAGATTCAATTTCCGGTTGCGTCGTCATCCTGGAAGCGTCTGCGCCAATCCGCCAGCTGATGGGTGATGTCCAGCGCCGCCGCCAGCGCCGCCCGGCCCTCCGGCCCACTGACCGCCGGCGGGCGGCCGTTGCCGACGCTGTCGAGGAAGCTCTGGATCTCCAGCTTCAGCGGGTCGCCATTCTCGAACTGCTGCTCTTCCTGATACAGCTCCGGCTGGCCGTCGCGGCCACGGATCTTGCGGATGAAGGTCAGCTTGGCCTCGCTGAGGTCGACCATGATGTAGCCGTCCTGCTGGAAGATCCGCATGGTGCGGTGGCGCTTCCAGCTGACCCGGCTGGCCGTCACCGCCGCGGTGCAGCCATTGGCGAATTGCAGCCGGGCGTTGACGATGTCGTCGGCCTCGCTCAGCACCGGCGCGCCGACGGCGTCGATCCGCTCCACCGGTGATCCCACGATCTTCAGCACCAGGTCGATGTCGTGGATCATCATGTCCAGCACGACGTTGACGTCGGTGCCGCGCGGCTTGAAGGCGGAGATGCGCTGGCATTCGATGTAGCGCGGCCGGTCCAGGATCTTGGTCAGGCCCTGCACCACCGGGTTGAACCGCTCGAGATGGCCGACCTGCAGCACCAGCTTGCGGTCGGCGGCCAGGCGGCTCAGCGCGTCGGCCTCCTCCAGCGTGTTGCTGATCGGCTTCTCGATCAGCACGTGGATGCCGTTCTCCAGGCAGGTGCGCGCGGTGTCGAAATGGGCATTGGTCGGCGTCGCGATGCTGACCGCGTCGACCTTGCCGATCAGCTCGGACAGGCTGGTCACCGCCCGGGTGCCGAGCTTCGCCGCCAGCGCCTCGGCCCGGGAGAGATCGGTGTCGCAGACCGCGACCAGCTCGGCCTCGGGCAGCTCGGCATGCTTGGCGGCGTGCAGGCTGCCGAAATAGCCCGCCCCGATCACCGCGGTCCGGGTCCGCTTCATGACGTCTCCACGCT
>NZ_JBCNNF010000070.1:0-21497 GCF_039594555.1 Inquilinus sp. | reverse complement strand
TCATTGCCGGGCTTGACCCGGCAATCCAGAGGGTGTCGACGCTCTCTGGATGCCCGGGTCAAGCCCGGGCATGACAACCAGAGAGAATGCAGAAGAGACGCGAACCGGGAGGACGTCGGGTAAATGAGGAAGGAACTCGGGCTGGCGATCCTGATCCTGGTGATCGGCTGCGTTGTGGCGCTGCTGCAGCCGCGCTTCGTCTCGGCGGTGAACCTGTACAACATGGCCAATCTGGTCGGGCTGTACGGGCTGTTCTCGATCGGCCAGGGGCTGGTGATCATCACCGCCGGCATCGAGCTGTCGGTCGGGTCGATGTTCGCGCTGATCGGCGTCGTCTTCGTCGACATGGTGGTGAACTGGGGCTGGTCCTGGCCGCTGGCCCTGGCCGCCGCCATCGCCATGGGCGGGGTGTTCGGCGCCATCCACGGCTTCCTGGTGGCCCGGATCGGCATCCAGCCTTTCGTCGTCACCCTCTGCGCCCTGCTGATCTATCGCGGCGCCGCCCGCTACTACACCGACGACGCCACCGTCGGCTTCGGCTATGGCGGCGATTTCGACACGCTGGCGGATTTCGCCAACGGCCAGAGCTTCGGCATCCCCAACACCTTCCTGGCCATGGTCGTGGTGGCGCTGGTGATGTGGGTGGTGCTGCACCGCTCGGTGTTCGGCCGCTACCTCTTCGCCGTCGGCAAGAACGAGGAGGCGGCGCGCTATTCCGGCATCAACACCCGCGCCGTGATCGCCTCGGCCTATGTCATCTGCGGGCTGCTGGCCGGCCTCGCGGCCGTGTTCCTGGCCTTCTACACCAACTCGATCCAGCCCTCGGCGCACGGCAATTTCTACGAGCTCTACGCCATCGCCGCGGCGGTGCTGGGCGGCTGCTCGCTGCGCGGCGGCGAGGGGTCGATCCTCGGCATCATCCTCGGCACCGTGCTGCTGCAGGTGCTGCAGAACCTGGTCAACCTGCTCGGCATCCCCTCCTCGCTCAACTTCGCGGTGATGGGCACGGTGATCCTGATCGGCGTGCTGGCCGACCAGCATCTGCAGAGGATGCGCGCCGCCCGCCAGGCCCGCGCCGTCCCGGCCGGGGCCGCCCAGGCGCCGGCGGTCGCCGGATCGTCACCGAAACCGTGATATCCTGCCCGGAGGGCGGCACCCCGCCGCCGGATGGGAGGCAATGATGCCCGAGCACGGCACCTTCGTCTGGAACGAGCTGAACACCCGCGACCCCGAGGCCGCCCGGGACTTCTACGGCAAGACCCTGGACTGGAGCTTCGACACCATGCCGATGGCCACGGGCGGCGACTACATCGTCGCCAGGGTTGGCGACCGGATGGTGGCCGGCATCTTCGACATCCGGCCCGTCCCGGGCCTGGAGCACGTGCCGCCGCACTGGTTCGCCTATATCGAGGTCGACGATGTCGACGCCCGCGTCGCGGCGGCGCAGCAGGCCGGCGGCACCCTGATGCGCGACATCTTCGACGTGCCCGGCGTCGGCCGCATCGCCATCGTCCGCGACCCGACCGGCGCGGTCGTCGGCTGGATGACCTCGGCCCCCCGCCCCGCCTGACGGCCGGCGCCGTCCAGGGCAATCACTCCAATTGCCTCTCCCGCAAGCGGGAGAGGTCGGAGACGCGAAGCGGCTCCGGGTGAGGGGAGTTTGTCGAGGCCTGGACCAGCCCTCACCCGCCAGCACTGCGCGCTGTCGACCTCTCCCGCGTCCGGCGGGAGAGGCAACGCAAAGATGCTCGACAGCGCACGGCTTTCAAGCGATTGCCCGCAGACCCGCACCGGTTGACGGCGCCGCCGCGCCGCGCCTATTTTGCGCGCATGCGTCACGCCGTCTCCCTTCGCCTGCAACAAGCCCGCCCTCATCCGGCGGTCGCTGTCGCATGCGCGCCCGGGACGGGGCCGCGGTCCTCCTGACCGCCGCCTGACGGCCCGACGCACGACGCCCCGCCCATCCGGCGGGGTTTTTCTTTGATCCTCGCCGGCCCTCTTTCCCTTGGAGAGCCCCGATGATCGACCCGCACCTCCTTCTCGCCTTCATCGCCACCGTCACCGTGATCATCCTGATTCCGGGGCCGAACGTGGCCCTGATCGTCGCCAACAGCGTCGCCTGGGGGCCGCGCATCGGCCTCTTGACCGTCGCCGGCACCAGCTCGGCCATGGTGCTGCAGCTCGGCCTCACCGCCTTCGGCATGGCCGAGGCGCTGGGCACCGCCGGCCACTGGTTCGGCACGCTGCGCTGGATCGGCGTCGCCTATCTGGTCTGGCTCGGCATCTCGCATTGGCGGGCACCGCCGGCCGACCTGACCCGGGTCGCGGCGCAGCCGAAATCCGTCCGCGCCATCTATGGCCGCGCCGTGCTGGTATCGCTGACCAACCCGAAGACGCTGCTGTTCTACGGCGCCTTCTTCCCGCAGTTCGTCGACCCGGCGCGGCCGGCAGGCCCGCAGGTGGCGCTGCTGTCGGCGGTGTTCCTGCTGCTGGCCGTGGCGCTGGACGGCGGCTGGGCGCTGCTGGCCGCCCGCGCCCGCCCCCTGCTGGCCCGGCACGGCCGGCTGCGGCAGCGGATCACCGGCGGCCTGCTGGTTGGCGCCGGACTGGGCCTGGCCCTCGCCCGCGGCAAGTGACTCCATATACGTTGACGATTATATAATCCTGAGATCATATATCGTCATGGACGTGTTCGAAGTGGTGGCGGAGCCGCATCGCCGGGCGATCCTCGACCTGCTGGCCGGCCAGCCCCGGCCGGCGGGCGAGATCGTCGCCGCCTTCCCGGCCCTGACCCAGCCGGCCGTCTCGCGCCATCTGCGGGTGCTGCGCGAGGCCGGGCTGGTCGAGGCCAGGGCGGCGGCGCAGCAGCGGATCTACGCGCTGAAGCCCGACCGGCTGGCCGAGATGGACGCCTGGCTGAAACGCTTCCGCCGATACTGGGCCGGCCATCTCGACGCGCTGGAGCGGCACCTCGCCGCCACGGTGCCGCACAAGCAGGACGATCCGACATGACCAGCCGCACCGGCACCATCATCCGCCACGGCAGCACCGCGACGATCCGGTTCGAGCGCCGCCTGCCCTACCCGGTCGAGGCCGTCTGGGCGGCGCTGACCGACCCGGCGCAGCGCGGCCGCTGGCTGGGTCCCACCACCATCGACCCGCGCCAGGGCGGCCGGATCGAGACCGTGGCCGAGGGCCCGACAGTGCCGCCGCAGCACCGCAGCATCGCCGGCCGCATCCTGGCCTGGGATCCGCCGCGGCTGCTGGAGCATGAATGGCACCAGTCGCTCATCGGCGAGACCGTGGTGCGCTACGAGCTGGAGGCCGATGGCGACGGCACGCTGCTGCGCTTCAGCCACAGCGGGCTGCGACCGCGCGACGCCGGGGGCTTCATGCCCGGCACCCACGCCTATCTCGACCGACTGGAGGCCCTGCTGGGCAACGCGCCGCTGCCGGTGTGGACGCAGCGCTACGCCGAGGTGCAGCCCGGCTATGGCGGCGCCTGGTCCGGGCCGGCGGTCTGAAGGACTGTCGTCCTGTTCCAGCCCGGATTGCGCCGGCACAGTCGCGGCCGGTGTCGGGCTGCCCACCACTTGCGACGGTCAAGAAAAACCGGGCCGCCGCTTCGGTCAGACTCGCCTATTACGCGCCGATGCCGTATAGAACCGCTTTATTGTAGTGCTGATTTCAGGGAGAAGCCCAAATGGCCAGGATCCATACAGTGCTGTTTGCAGGATTCTTCATGACCGGCCTGGCCGGATGCGGCTCGTCGCAGACGACCGCCCCGGCGCCGCAGGCGGTCGAAACACCGGCGCCCGCGGTCGCCACCGTCAACGAAGCCGCCAAGTTGCGGGTCAATCCGCGGGACTTCGAGGCTTGGCTGAACAGCATGCCGCCGGAGCCCGCGTCACTGCATGTCGAAGGCAAGCTGGGCGCCGTGACCGCGCCGTCCGCCGGCTGGACGGTCAAGCTGGTGGACAGCGACCGCAAGGCAGCCCGCAGGACCAAGGTCCTGGAGCTGTGGGCGACGGCGCCGACCGACCCCGCCACCCAGGTCCAGACCCCGATGGAGGTCCCGCCCTTCGTCGAGGATCCGGCGAAGGCGAACTACAACCGGGTCCAGATCTGGTACGGCAAGCGCCACTTCACCGTCCCGGTCAAGTCGGTCCAGTAGGCGGACAGGGAGGCGGGCGTCGCGCCCGCCTCCTCTCCGGTCCACCCCTCTCTATTCCGCGATCGTCAGCCAGGGCCAGCGGGCTTGGTAGGACTCTGCCTTGGCGCGGAACAGCGCGGGCGACGGGTTCAGCGGGTTGGGCCGCAGCACGCCCGCGACCATGTCCTCCAGCCCGTTCGGGGCGTAGAGCCGGCCGGTCGCCACCTCGATGCCGAGGCAGGTGCATTGCACCAGATAGCGGTCGATGCCGTCCGTGGCGGAGCGCAGTTGCGGGTAGTCGCCGCCGAAGCGCTGCCGGTACCAGAGATGGACGCGGGCCTGGTTCCTGACCTCGACCGCGACGCCGAGATCCGCGCACAGGGCGGCCACGTCCTGGATCACCGCATCCTCCGCTTCCCAGGACAGGTCGCGGTCGTCGAAATAGAAGACGTCGTAATCCTTCACCGCCGTCTCCGGCGCCAAGCCGGAGCGGCGGTTCCACGCCGCCTGGAACAGGCAGCCGGCGGTCAGGAAGCATTGCGGCAGGCCGAGCCGCGGCAGCCGCTGCAGCAGCGCGGCATTCACCGGGTTGGCCATCGCCCAGGCGACGATTTCGGCGGCGGAGACCGGCACGGCCGGCGGCCCCTCAGCCCGTCAATCCTCCGGCCCTTCCGGCTTCGCCTTGGGGTCGAAGTCGAAATAGCGGAAGGTCGTCACCATGTGCGGCGGCAGGGGCGCGGTGACGTCGATGGTGCCGCGCGCGGGGTGCGGCAGCACCAGCCGGCGGGCATGCAGATGCAGCTGGCGCGGCAGCTCCGCCCCCGCGATCGCGGCCTTGCCGGCGCCGTACTTGCCGTCGCCCAGGATCGGCGTGTCCAGCGCTGCCATGTGCAGGCGCAGCTGGTGGGTGCGGCCGGTGACCGGCCACAGCGCGACGAAGGCGGCGTGCCGGGCCGCGACCTCGACCACCGAATAGTCGGTGACCGCGCGCTGGCCCTCCTCGTCGCCATCCTCGACCACCCGGCCAACATTGTTCGGCGACCGCGCCAGCGCCAGGTCGATGCGGCCCTGATGCGGGTGCGGCACGCCGGCCGTCACCGCCCAGTATTCCTTGCGCGTGGCGCGCTCGCGGAACGCCTCGCTCAGCCGCCGCGTCGCCTTGGCGGTGCGGCCGATCAGCAGCACGCCCGACGTCTCCTGGTCCAGGCGATGGATCAGCCGCGGCCGCTCCTTCGCGTCGAACTGCAGATGGTCCAGCAGCCCGTCGACATGCGCCTTGACCTTGCCGCCGCCCTGCGTCGCCAGCCCGGCCGGCTTGTTCAGCACGATCACGTCATCGTCGATCAGCAGGATGGCGCGCTTCAGCTCCGCCGCCAGCCCTTCTGCCTTCTCCGCCTTCAGCGGCATCGGCGCGCGCGGCACAGGGGCCTGTGCCGCCGCCTCGTCCAGCGGCGGGATGCGGACGGTCTGCCCCGGCTCCAGCCGCTGCGCCGCCTTGGCGCGCTTGCCGTCGACCCGGACCTGGCCGGTGCGCAGCAGCTTCTCCAGCCGGCCATGGGTCAGGCCCGGGAAGCGCTGGCGGAACCAGCGGTCCAGCCGCAGGTCGCCGTCATCCGACGACACCGCGACGGTCTGCACCGCGCGCGGCGCTGCGTCGCCGGATCGCGGGGTGGCGCCGGCCGCGGGCTTCGGCGCAGGATGGTCTTTTCGGGTCGGCGGCGGGGCGGGCGTTCGGCTCATGCGGGTGGTGTAGCACGAGAGGGGTTCGTCGCGTGGGGACTTATCTGTGGGTCGCGGCCGGCAGCGCGCTGGGCGGCATGGCGCGGTACTGGTGCTCCGCCCTCGCGGTCGAGCGCTTCGGCGCCGACTTCCCCTGGGGCACGCTGGGCATCAACATCCTCGGCTCCTTCATCATCGGCATCTTCGGTGGCCTGACCGGTCCGGACGGCCGCTTCCTGGTCAGCGCCGATGTCCGGACCTTCGTCATGGTCGGGCTGTGCGGCGGCTACACCACCTTCTCCTCCTTCAGCCTGCAGACGCTGGGGCTGATGCAGGACGGCGAATGGGCGCGGGCAGGCGCCAATGTGGTGCTGTCGGTGGTATTGTGCCTGGTCGCGGTGTGGCTCGGCGTCGTCGCGGCCGGGGCGGCCAACGCGCTGGCGCGCTGACCCCGCGCGCTGAAAGGAGTCCGAGGGCGTGAGATTTTCCCGCCATCCGTGCATAACATAGTATTATCGTCTCGCGACGGGAGCGAGTCGGCTCAGCGATTGGGGGAACAGGCGATGCGGTTGGGGATCGTGGCGGGGGTGGTGCTGCTGGGAATGCTGGCGGGCTGCGCGCCGAAGCCGCTGCCGCCGGACCCGACCGCCGAGGACCTGCTGGCCCATGGCGCCAAGCCGATCCCCCGGATGGAGCTGCTGGAGCGGCTGAGCGACAAGACCGTCTACGGCACCTTCTCGGTCGACACCAACACCGACAAGGCCGGCGACGCCTGGACCGAGTATTTCGCGCCCGACGGGCAGCTGTGGTACCGCGACCGGCGCACCACCTTCCGCGGCCGCTGGTACCTGCCGGACGGCAAGGACGAGCTGTGCCTGAGCTTCCGCGAGGGCGAGGAGCGCTGCGCCAAGCTGTATGAGCTGGGCGGCACGCTGCAGTTCATCTCCGCGGCCCAGGGCCCCTATCAGGGCCGCGCCGTCTCCTATGCCGACAAGACCGTGGACGGCGACGCCGAGGGGTTCGTGCCGAAGAAGCCGGAGCCGCACAAGCGGCGGCAGAAGAAGTAAGGTCGGCTCCAGGCATCGACGGACAGGTTGGGGGAATTGCATGCGCAGCGTGGTCTTGGCCTTTGTGGCGCTTCTGGTCGTGGCCGCCTGCCAGACATTGAGTCCAGGCATCACCGTCACGGCGCTCGCGGAACGCGGGGCAAAACTGGTGCCCGGCACCCGCCTGACTTCGATCTTCGCGGACCAGACGGTTTACGTTCGCTTTACACGCAACTTCGTGACCATGAAAGCAGGCGAGGAGTGGGTCGAGTATTATCGACCGGACGGAGTCTATTATTACAAAGACCGTGTCGACAGCTTCGAAGGAAAATGGACGATCGAAGGCAATGATTTCTGCTTTGCAGAAGATGTCAAGAAATACTGCGCCGCAGTATATGAGGAAAATGGAGCCTACTATTTCGTCTATCTGAGTCCGGGAACTTATCAGAATCAGGTGATCGGTCGCACCATCCGCTTCGCCAAAGGCAATGTCGAGTCCCTGAGGAATCCCTTCTCGTTCCAGTGACCCTCTCACCCCAGCGGCCACATCACCCCGAAGCTGAACGGCGCCCACAGCGCGGTGGGCGCCCCGGCGGCCCGCAGCGCCTCCGCCGTCCAGACATTGCAGGTGCGCCAGGGCCTGTAGGTGCCGTGCGCGGCGTAAAAGGCCTCGTGGGTGCCGGTCCCCGCAGGGGCCGCCAGCACGCCGCGCCCGTCCGGGCCCAGCGCCGCGGTGCCGCGGATGGCGTTGGCCAGCGCCTGCCGCCCGGCCCGGTCCAGCGCCAGCCGCCTGCAGCCGGGCGCGCCGGCCGGGTCCACGACATAGGCGACGTGCAGGGCGCTGGGACCGCCGCCGAACAGCGCCGCCATGGCGGTATGGAAGCGCAGATCGGCCCAGCTCGGCGTCTCGCGGTAGAAGGTCAGGTCGCCCCAGCCGAAGGCGACATGCAGGTTCGGCACGAAGGCGACCGGCGCCGCGTCCGGGAACACCGCGGTCCAGTCGGCCAGGTCGTCCCGCGCCGGCAGCACGATGTCGCTGTGGGTCAGGGTGGCGCAGACATAGGCCGGCGGGTCGCCCGCCACGACCTGCTGCGCCCGGCCGCCGAGCGGCAGCAGCGCCAGCGCCGTGGCGACCGTGATGTAGAGCACCGCGAGGCCGAGGAACCCGGCGATCAGAGCGGCAGCGGTCGCCAGCAGCAGGCGCAGCGCCTTCATCCCCGCACCCCGAAGATCCAGCCTTCGGTGCGGGCGGTGGCGGGGTCCAGCCCCGGCGGCGACCACACGGCGGGATCGGCGGCCAGCGCCCGCAGCCCGGCCGCGGCCACCAGCGCGTCGGTGGCGTGATCGGTCAGCGGGTCGGGTGCCGCCGCCGGGCCGCTGCCGAGCCGGGCCAGCGCCGCGTCAAGCTCCACGCGGTCGCGCACCTTGGCGCTGAGCGTGCGGCCGGAGCGGCGCCAGAACAGCCGCGGGAAGATCTCGACCATGACCAGCGGCTGCGCCGCCGGCGCCTCGAACGGCCACACCGCCAGCCGGCCGTCGAGCCGGTCGCGCAGATGGTGCAGCACCCGCATCCCGGCCAGCGCGCCGGGGCCGACGGTCTTCGGCCCGAACTGCTTGAACGGGCTGTCCGGCGCGCCCAGCCCGTCGCGGCGGCAGGCCATCTCGGCCGCGCGGTGCGGCTCGACCCAGCCGGCCGGGCGCGGCCCGCGAAGCCAGAAATCGGCGGCGTAATCGGCATGGCGGGCGAAACCGGCGCCGTGGAAATCCGGCGCTTCCGCCGCGACCCTGTCGACCAGCGCCCACAGTGCCCGGGCGTCGCCGCCCGGCGGCAGGTAGCCGGCGGCGACGGCGAAGGGCAGCGAGAACGCGCAGTCGATCCCGGCCAGCATCCGGCCGCCGCCCTGCGCCTGCGCCTCGAGCCACCCGGCCACGGCGGTCCGTGTCCAGCGCCGGCCGGCCGGGGGCGGCAGCAGCCGAGGGCCCGCCGCGCCGGCCCTGCATTCGGCCACGGCGACGCCGTCATAGGCGCCGACCGCGCCGGACCAGTCGATGGCGACGAAGCGGTCGAAGAGGGCGGGGCCGCCCTCATGCGTCAGGGATGTCACCGCGGATCACGCCTCGTGCGCAGAACGGCCGGCCGATACGGTGGCGCGGCGGCGTGTCCGAAGAAAGGCGATCAGGCCAGCGCCAGGAACGCCGCCAGCAAGCCGCCAAAGAAGACGTATTTGATCGCGTAGTACAGCTTGCGGTTCTTCTTCTTGACGCCCTTGAAGTAGGTCCGGATCGGGTAGATGTAGGCGAACGCCTTGTTCAGCCCCGAGACCTTGTCGCCATCGGCGTTGCGGGTGGCGCCGGCCTGGATCAGGTACTTGGCGAAGAAGCGGTTCACCGCCAGCGCCCAGCGGAACCGCATCGGCCGCTCGACGTCGCAGAACAGGATCACCCGGTTCTCGTCGGAGAAGTTCTCCGCGTAGTGGATGAAGGTTTCGTCGAAGACCACGTCCTCGCCGTCGCGCCAGCTGTAGGACTTGCCGTCGACGACGATGCGGCAGCGGTCATCGTTCGGCGTGATCAGGCCGAGATGGTAGCGCAGCGAGCCGGCATAGGGGTCGCGATGCGCCACCAGCTTGCCGCCCGGCGGCAGCGAGGTGAACATCGCCGCCTTCAGCCCGGGGATCCTCTGCACCAACTCGACCGATTTCGGGCACTGCGCCGCGGCCGAGGGCAGCGGGTCGCCGTACCACTTCAGGTAGTAGCGCTTCCAGCCGCGCCGGAAGAAGGAGTTGAAGCCGACATCGTCGAGCTTGTCCGAGCCCTTGATGTCGCCCTCCTCCTGCAGCCGCAGCGCCTCCTCGCGCAGGATGTGCCAATTGTCCTTCAGCGCCTGCAGCTCCGGGAAGCTGCGCGGGTCGTGATAGGGTGTGCTGGGCACCCGCGAGAACAGGTACATGAAGCAGTTGATCGGGGCGAAGAAGGTCGAGTGGTCGGTCAGCTGGCGGGTGAAGCGGTGCCGCACCTGGCCGCGGAAATGCACCCACAGCGCCGAGGCGATGTAGGCGTAGACGATCACGAACTTCGGGGCGAACACAGTGGCCAGCATCTGGGCCATACCTCCAACCGGGAACCCGGACGGACGGGGCCGGGTTTGCGACCAATTCGCATGCTCTATACCATCCCTGCCGCCTCGCCGATAGGACAACGGCGCCGCAGGGCTCAGGACGGCCCCGGCTGCCGCGGCAGGAAGCGGATCTCGCGCAGGTCCTGCAACGCCTTCTGCCACAGCGTCTCGAAGCCCTGAGTCAGGCTGGCCGCCAGGTCGCGGTCATGCACCAGGAGGGAGGCGAAGCGCCCCTCCGGCACAAAGGGGTGGTCGAGCGACAGGATCACCGTCTCGTCGTCCAGCACATGGAAGGGGTGGCCCAGCTCGCCGGAATAGCGCAGCCCCGACAGGTGGCCGAGCGACCCGCCATGCCGCCGCAGGAAGGCCAGCAGCCGCGGCGCCGTGCGGTCGGAGAAGCCGAAGATCGCCCGGTGGTCGAGGCCGCGGCCGGAGGCGGCGCGCGACACCCGCCTGAGCACGTCGAAGCCGGATTCGGCCTGGCGGTCGATCGCCAAGAGATCGCCTTCCTCGAGATAGGACAGCACCCGGCGGCGGGCGCCGGCCAGACGGGCGAGGTGGCGCTTGACATGGCTTTCGGTGCCGAGCGCCAGGTCGGCCACGCCGCGGCCGCCGCGCAGCCGCCCCGGCAGGTCGCGCAGCGTGGCGCGCAGCTGGTCGGCCTGGGCGGCGAAGCTTTCCGCCCGCTCGCGCGCCAGCTCGACCAGCCGGTCGACCACCGCATCCGGCGCCAGCGCGGCGTACAGCTTCGGCCGGCTGTGCTGGGCCTCGCACAGCCCCAGCCGGGCCAGTTTCTCCATCGCCAGGTAGATCTTCGAGGTCGGGATGTCGCCCTCGCGGCACAGCCCGGCCGCGTCCGAGACGCCGAGAATGCCCAGGGCGACCAGGGCGCGTTTCTCGTAGAGCGAGAAGCCGGCCTCGTCGAGCAGCGCCAGATCCTGCCATCGCATCGCTGTTTTCTACTCCGAAAAGTAGATGAAAGCGACAGGCCGGCCACGGACAATCGCGTCCTCACTCTTTTCCGGAGGACGCGATGAGCGAGCAGACGGCGCAGGTGGTCCCGAGCTTCTGGGTCGAGGAGGTGGAGGCGCTGCGCGACTTCTATCTGGAGAAACTGGGCTTCGGCCACATGATGGGCATCGTCGGCAAGGACGGGAAGCTCGACTTCGGAATCGTCCAGCGCGACGGGATCATGGTGATGATGGGCCGGCCGCAGTCGCCGGCGGCCGGCATCGCCAAGGGCCAGGGCGGCCCCCGGCCGGTCGACATCTACTTCAGCGTGAAGGATGTCGACGCCTATCACGACCAGGTGCGGTCGCGCGGCGTCGCGGTGACGGAGGCACTGACCACGCAATGGTGGGGCGACCGGAACTTCGCGGTGAAAGACCCCTACGGCTACACGCTGTGGTTCTACCAGAGGATCGGCGCGCCCGAAGCGCCGCCGCCCGGCGTCACGATGATTTGAGACGGCGGGGCGGAGGAGCGGCTACTCCTCCGCCCTTTGCGCCCGCAGCTTGGCCCAATAGTCGAGCCGCTTCCTGATCTCGCGCTCGAAGCCGCGCTCTACCGGGCGGTAGAACTCCTGCCGGTCCATGTCCGGCGGGAAGTAGTTCTGGCCGGAGAAGCCGTCCTCGGTGTCGTGGTCGTAGGCGTAGCCCTTGCCGTAGCCAATCTCCTTCATCAGTCGGGTCGGGGCATTGAGGATGTGCATCGGCGGCATCAGGCTGCCGGTCTCCTTCGCCGCGCGGGTCGACGCCTTGTAGGCGGTGTAGGCGGCGTTCGATTTCGGCGCCGTCGCCAGGTAGATCACCGCCTGGGCGATCGCCAGCTCGCCCTCCGGGCTGCCCAGCCGCTCATAGGCGTCCCAGGCGGCCAGCGACTGGGTCAGCGCCTGCGGGTCGGCCATGCCGATATCCTCGACCGCGAAGCGCACCAGCCGGCGCACGACATAGAGCGGGTCCTCGCCGCCCGCCAGCATGCGGGCGAACCAGTAGAGCCCGGCATCGACGTCGCTGCCGCGCAACGATTTGTGCAGTGCCGAAATCAGGTTGTAGTGGCTCTCCTGCGCCTTGTCGTAGACCGGCGCCCGGCGCTGCACCGCCTGGGCCAGCGCGGCGGCGTCGAGCGGCGCCGCCGGCTTCAGCGCGAACAGCTCCTCCACCAGGTTCAGCAGGTAGCGGCCGTCGCCATCGGCCATGGCCTTCACCGCGTCGCGCGCCTCCGGCGTCAGCGGCAGGGGCCGGCCTTCCGTGGCTTCGGCCCGCTGCATCAGCTCCTCCAGCGCCGCGAAGTCCAGGCGGTTGAGGACGAAGACCTGGCAGCGCGACAGCAGCGCCGCGTTGAGCTCGAAGGACGGGTTCTCGGTGGTGGCGCCGATCAGGGTGATGGTGCCGTCCTCGACCACCGGCAGGAAGGCGTCCTGCTGGCTGCGGTTGAAGCGGTGCACCTCGTCGACGAACAGCAGCGTGCCCTGCCCCGCCGCGCGCCGGCCGCGGGCGGCGTCGAACACCTTCCGCAGGTCAGCGACGCCGGAGAAGATCGCCGACAGCGGCTCGAAATGCAGGTCGGTGTGCTCCGCAAGCAGCCGGGCCAGGGTGGTCTTGCCGCAGCCGGGCGGCCCCCACAGGATCATGCTGGCGATGCGGTGCGCCGCCACCATCCGGCCGATCGGCCCGTCCGGCTTCAGCAGGTGGTCCTGGCCGACCACCTCGGCGATGCTGCGCGGCCGCAGCCGGTCGGCCAGCGGCCGCGGCGCCTGGTCGGCGAAGAGGGAGGGGGTGTCGTCAGTCTTGGGAGAGCGCGCCATGATGGCGCGCATCGTCGGCCAGCCGCCGCGGCGGCGCAATGGCGAGCTTCGATTCTCCGCCCGGCGCCGCATTGCTGCCACGGTTTCGCCCGGATGTGATCACGGTCACTTCGCCGGGAACTTTTGCAGTGCAAAAGGCGAACGAGATCAACCTATAACCTCGTACAATTGACAACCCCCCAGGCAGGCATGACCCTCTTGGCCGGGGACCTCCTTCGGAGAGCGAGACATGATGACCGGGCGCCTGCAGAAGCGGCCAGGACGGGTGGTCGGCACCCTCACCGCCTTGGGATTGGTGGCCTTCCTGGCCGCGTGCAACGAATCGAGCAGCAGCCAGGGCCAGTCGGCGCCGCCGCCCCCGCCGGTCACGGTGGCCTCGCCCCTGGTCAAGAAGATCACGGAATACGACGAGTTCACCGGCCGCTATCAGGCGACCGCGAGGGTCGAGGTGCGCGCCCGCGTCTCCGGCTATCTGCAGTCGATCAACTTCGCCGACGGCGCCATGGTCAAGCAGGGCGACGTGCTGTTCACGATCGACCCGCGGCCCTACCAGGCCACGGTGGATTCGGCCAAGGCCGACCTGACCAGCGCCCAGGCCAGGCTCGACCTCGCCAAGGTCCAGCTCGACCGCGCCTCGGCCCTGGTCAGCCAGTCCAACGTCTCGCGCTCCGCCTATGACCAGGCGGTGCAGGAGCGGCGGGCGGCCGAGGCCGCGGTGGCCCAGACGACGGCGGCGCTGCAGTCGGCCCAGCTCAACCTCGATTTCACCCAGGTCAAGGCGCCGATGGCCGGCCGGGTCTCGAACCGTCGCGTCGACATCGGCAATCTGGTGACCGGCGACCCGAGCTCGACCCTGCTGACCACGATCGTGGCGCTGGACCCGATCTATTTCGAGTTCGACATGAGCGAGGCCGACTACCTCGCCTATCAGCGCGCGGTGGTGGCCGGCAAGCTGCCCTCGACCCGCGACAACCAGACCCTGATCCAGACCCGGCTGCCGGACGAGCGGGACTGGCCGCATGGCGGCACCATGAACTTCGTCGACAACCAGCTGGACCCCGGCTCCGGCACCATCCGCGCCCGCGCCATCCTGGACAACAAGGACCTGTTCATCACGCCGGGCCAGTTCGGCCGCATCCGGCTGCCCGGGTCGAACGAGTACGACGCGGTGCTGATCCCGGACAGCGCGATCCTGACCGACCAGTCGAACCGGATCGTGATGACGGTCAAGGATGACGGCACGGTGGTGCCCAAGATCATCCGGCCGGGCCCGACCCAGCCGGGCGGCCTGCGCATCGTGCGCGAAGGGCTGACCGGCGAGGACAAGGTCATCATCAACGGCCTAGTGCGCGCCCGCCCGGGCGGCAAGGTGACGCCGCAGCCCGGCAAGATCGAGCCGACCCCCGAATACGACGCCAACTGAGGCCAGGGGTATGAAGTTCTCCCATTTCTGCATCGACCGCCCGATCTTCGCGACGGTGCTGTCGATCCTGGTCGTGCTGCTCGGCGCGGCCGCCTATTTCACCCTGCCGGTGGCGCAGTATCCCGAGATCGCGCCGCCGACCATCGAGATCCGCACCTCCTACCCCGGCGCCTCGGCCGAGGTGGTCTCCAACACGGTCGCGACGCCGATCGAGCAGGAGATCAACGGCGTCGAGAACATGCTGTACATGCAGTCGCAGGCGACCGGCGACGGCCAGCTGGTGATCCAGGTGACCTTCAGCCTCGGCACCGATCTCGACATCGCCCAGGTGCTGGTGCAGAACCGCGTCGCCGTGGCCGAGCCGCGGCTGCCGGAGGAGGTGCGCCAGATCGGCGTCACCGTGCGCAAATCCTCGCCCGACATGCTGATGGTGATCCATCTCAGCTCCTCGGACGGATCGCGCGACCCGCTGTACATCTCCAACTACGCCACCCTGCAGGTGCGCGACGTGCTGGCCCGCCTCGACGGCGTCGGCGACGTGCGCATCTTCGGCGCCCGCGACTACGCCATGCGCGTCTGGCTGGACCCGGACAAGGCGGCGTCGCGCAACCTCACGGCCGGCGAGATCGTCGCCGCGCTGCGGTCGCAGAACGTCCAGGTCGCCTCGGGCGTGCTGAACCAGCCGCCGGTGCCCGGCCAGGGCGGCGCCTACCAGCTGAATGTCGAGACCCTCGGCCGCCTGACCGACCCGCGCCAGTTCGGCAACATCGTCATCAAGACCGACAGCGACGGCCGCGTCACCCGCGTGCGCGACATCGGCACGGTCGAGCTGGCGGCCCAGGACTACACCGCCAACGGGTATCTCGACGAACGGCCGGCGGTGCCGCTGCTGGTGTTCCAGCGGCCGGGGTCGAACGCGCTGGAGACGGCCGACCGCCTGATCGCGACCATGCAGGAGCTGTCCAAGAGCTTCCCGCCGGGCCTGCAGTACAACATCATCTACAACCCGACCGAGTTCATCGCCGAATCGGTGCATGAGGTCGAGAAGACGATCTGGGAAGCGATCGTCCTGGTCGTCGTCGTCGTCATCCTGTTCCTGCAGACCTGGCGCGCAGCGATCATCCCGGTCGTGGCCATCCCGATCTCGCTGGTCGGCACCTTCATGGTGATGGCGGCGCTGGGATATTCGCTGAACAACCTGTCGCTGTTCGGCCTGGTGCTGGCCATCGGCATCGTCGTCGACGACGCCATCGTGGTGGTCGAGAACGTCGAACGGCATCTGCGCGAGGGCAAATCGCCGAGGGAGGCGGCGCACCTGACCATGGACGAGGTCGGCGGCGCGCTGATCGCCATCGCCCTGGTGCTGTGCGCCGTGTTCATCCCGGCGGCGATGATCAGCGGCATCTCCGGCCAGTTCTTCCGCCAGTTCGCGGTGACCATCGCCGCGGCGACGGTGATCTCGGCCTTCGTGTCGCTGACCCTGAGCCCGGCGCTGTGCGCCATCCTGCTGAAGCCGCATGTCGAGCATCACGAGAAGAAGACCTTCGTGCTGTTCCGGCCGATCCAGGCCTTCTTCCGCGGCTTCAACTGGTTCTTCGACCGGCTGTCGCTTGGCTATGGCGGACTGACCCGCCGGATCCTGCGCTTCGCCGTGGTCATGCTGGTGGTCTATGTCGGGCTGATCGGCCTGACCGGGGTGCAGTTCGGCCGGGCGCCGACCGGCTTCATCCCGCAGCAGGACCAAGGCTACCTGATCACCGTCATCCAGCTGCCCCCCGGCTCATCCCTCGCCCGCACCGACGCAGTGGTGAAGCAGGCGGCCAAGGAGATGCTGGAGGTGCCGGGCATCATCCATGTCGTGCCCTTCTCCGGCTTCGACGGCGCCACCTTCACCAACGCCTCGAACTCCGGCGCCATCTTCTCCACCTTCGCGCCCTTCGCCGAGCGCACCGCCAAGGGGCAGGACGTCAACCACCTGCAGGCGGCGCTGAACCAGAAGCTGTCCAACATCCAGGACGCCTTCATCATCACCATCCAGCCCCCGCCCGTGCGCGGCATCGGCACCGGCGGCGGCTTCAAGATGATGATCGAGGACAAGACCGGCCGCGGCCTGCCGGCGCTGGACGCCGCGACCCAGGAGATCGTGGCCAAGGCGAACCAGACCCAGGGCTTGGCCGGCGTGTTCTCGCTGTTCAACACCCGCACGCCGAAGCTCTACGCCGACATCGACCGGGTGAAGGCGGAGATGCTGGGCGTGCCAGCCGACCGGGTGTTCGAGACACTGGAGGTCTATCTCGGCTCGACCTATGTCAACGACTTCAACTATCTCGGCCGCACCTTCCGCCTGACCGCGCAGGCGGACGGCAAGTTCCGGCAGAACCTGCGCGACATCGGCAACTACAAGACCCGGAGCGACAGCGGCGGGATGGTGCCGCTCAGCGCCGTGGCCAGCTTCCACGACCGCACCGGCGCCTATCGCGTGCCGCGCTTCAACCTGTACCCGGCGGCCGAGGTGCAGGGGTCGACCCTGCCGGGCTATTCCACCGGCTTCGCCCTGGCGACGATGGAGCAGATCGCCACCGAGACCCTGCCGCAGGGCTTCGGCTTCGAATGGACCGAGATCGCGCTGCAGGAGAAGCTGGCCGGCAACACCGGCATGCTGGTCTTCGTCGCCTCGGTGGTGTTCGTCTTCCTGCTGCTGGCGGCGCAGTATGAAAGCTGGACCCTGCCGCTGTCGGTCATCCTGATCGTGCCGATGTGCCTGCTGGCCGCGGTCAGCGGCCTGCTGCTCAGGGGCATGGACGTCAACATCCTGGCGCAGATCGGCTTCGTCGTGCTGATCGGCCTGGCGGCGAAGAACGCGATCCTGATCGTCGAGTTCGCCCGCCAGGCGGAGGAGCATGGCGAGACCAGGCAGGAGGCCGCGGTCTCGGCCGCCCGCACCCGGCTGCGGCCGATCCTGATGACGTCCTTCGCCTTCATCTTCGGCGTGGTGCCGCTGGTGATCGCGTCGGGCGCCGGCTACGAGATGCGGCAGTCGCTGGGCACCGCGGTGTTCTTCGGCATGATCGGCGTGACCGTGTTCGGCCTCTTGTTCACGCCGATGTTCTACGTCGTCTGCCGCTGGCTGGGCACAGTGTTCGCCCGGCGCAAGCCGGCGGCGCCGAAGCCGGAGAGCACCCCGGCGGCGTGATCGTCACAATGACGGTGTCCTGGGCCACTCAGCCCGGGACACCGTTGCGCGCCAGCTCCGGCAGGCGCAGCGACCGATAGAGTTCCGACAGGATGCCGGCGAAGACGCCGACCTCGACGGTGGTCAGGGCCATCGACACCAGGTCGATCACCAGGCTGACCAGCCCAGGCCCCTCCTCCTCCGGCAGGATCGCGTCCAGCACCAGGCCAAGGCCGATGGCCACCACGAAGAATCCCAGCAGGGCGATGACCAGCGCCGCCAGCACCGCCGTCCGGTGGCCGCGCAGCAGCCGGCTGCTCTCGCCGCCGGTGAGGCCGCGGTCGCCGATGGCGATGGCGGGCAGGACCAGCCCGTAGAAGGCAAAGGGCACGGTCGACAGCACCGTGACCACGGCCGTCAGCAGCAGGATCCCCGGCACGCCGCCCGAGGCCCCGCCATCGGCGAAGGCCTGCAGCAGCGACGGCCCACCGACGAGGCCGAACAGGATCGACAGCACGAACAGCCCGGCCACGGATGTGAGCATGCCGAGGATGCCGAGCCAGATCTGGGCCAGGAAGAAGCGCGCCATGGCGGCGTCGGCCGGGAACGGCGCCATCTCGCCGCGCAGCACATAGCGGTGCCAGCTGACGCCGATCAGCGCGACCGCGAACAGCAGCACCAGCATCGACAGCAGCACGGCCAGGGCGCCGGCGCCGGACGGGGCCTGCCCCGACGCCATCGCCGCCACCTCGTCGCCCCACAGCCAGTCGATGGCGAAGCGGAAGATCAGGGCGAAGACGACGGCGGGCGCCGCCAGCCGCGCCAGGGCCCCGGCGTGCCCCAGGACCCAGCCCACGGAGCGCCGCAGCAGATCGCCGGTCGAAAGTGCCGTCATCGTCCATCCCCTTCCTCGAATCGGGGCGGATCATTCCAGCCGCCGCCGGGCAGGGCAACCGATGGACGCTCCGCGACGCTGCGCCTGCCCGGGATGATGGTCGAACGGCTGAGCAAGAGGCGCGCTCGAACCTTCTGCAACCGCTGCCCGGATGCTGTGTCGAAGATCATCGCGCCAGGTGTGGGCGATACGGTCGGCGGCGTCGCCGTCGTCTTCAATCAGGGAGAGTCGCCTGGATCAAGGCGGCCGATGGCGATGCCGCAAGCCACGGCCCGGACAGGTCCGATCCGGACGACGTCACAGCGGCCTAGCTCTCCATGTTCTGCGGCAGGACGTTGATGCCGGGCTCCCTGCGGCCGACGCAGAGCATCCCGGTGTTGCCGGTGTGATCAAAGAGCGAGCAGCCGAACCGGCCGACATCGTTGCGCATCATGATCGCGCCGACAACGGCCATGTCGTAGGCGTTCATCTCCATAATCGGTTCGTTCCACGGGCGTCGGCGGGAGATGTTGTAGGCCCAGTGCAGCGGCGGGAGCCGGTATCGGAACCAGTTCAGGCGGCGGCGCTTCTCGCGGATGTCACCGACGGTAAAGTGGAGCGCGAAGGACCCACCGGGCCGGAGCAGCTTCAGCAGCGTGTCGATGATTCCGTAGCCCTGCTCGGGCCGGATGTGCTGCAGCACAACGAAGGTGTTGACGAAGTCGAAGGTGCCAGTTTCGCCGGCCAGCTCGTCAAGAGAGGAGAACGAGCGGAGCTTGTCGGAGGAGACGTTCTGTCGAGCCAGCGCCAGTTGATCCTGCGAGACGTCGACGCCGACGATCCCGTCGAACCGGTCGACCAGCTGCAGCAGCAGCCGCCCTGCGCCGCAGCCGAAATCGAGTGCTTTGCCGTGCTGTTGGGGCGCGACGTCGTAGCGGGCCAGCTGCGCGAAGACATGATCCATGTGGATCTTGCCGGTCTCGAAAAACCGGCTGCGCCACCGGGCCTCGAACTCCGCCGTCTCGATGCCGACGATCCCGTAATACGGGTTGACCTGGCCCCAGCGCTGCCACTGACGATCCGTTGCCGATGGCATGAAAATCCTCCCCTGGCGAATTCGCTTCAAAATCAAGACGATCATAGGGCCGATCTCGTGATCTGTCACACTCACCGGGTCAGGTAGATCGCCGAGGGAAGAGCCGAGCGGATTCAACGGGCGGGTGTTCCGAGGCCGCTTTTACTTCGGCGTCGAATGATCCAATCCGGGATCAAATCAGTGGCGCGACGGGCCAAGCTTTTGGCGCCGCATGCGAAATCAGGATCTCGATATCCGCCCAAGCGGCTGGCCCTGTGGGAGCAGCCTTTCATCCTCCCCTTCGCAAGCAGGAGGGGGAGGGCCCGTGCGCGTCCGTGCGGATGGCTGCCTGAAGCCGGTCGGGTGCGCCGGGCCGGATCCCCGGCCAGGGGACAAGAGACACGCGCCCCTATCTCCCGATGACCGTCTCCAGCACCTGCCCGCCGCGCTGGACGGCGATGCGCCAGGGGCCGCGGGAGCCGCGCAGCGCGTCGTCCAGCGCCGCCGTGCTCTCCACCACCTCGTCGTTCAGCCGCAGCAGCACGTCGCCGGGCTGCAGCCCCAGCCGGGCGGCCGGGCTGCGGGCGGCGACCGCGGTCACCACCACGCCCTTGCCGGAACCGTTCAGCCGCATCTCCTCGACCACCGCCGGCGAGACGTTGACCACGGTGGCGCCGGCCAGGGGCGAACGGCCGCCGAGCACGCGCTGGTCGCGCGCCGGCGTCTCCGGCGGCGCCTCGACCGGCAGGGCCAGCTCGGCCGTGTCCTTGCCGCGCCGCACGGTCAGCGTCGCGCTCGCCCCGAGATCGAGCGTCGCCAGGCGGAAGCGCAGCGATTCCGGGTCGTCGACCGTATGGCCGTCGACTGCGGTGACCACGTCGCCGACCTTCAGGCCGGCCCGCGCCGCCGGGCCGCCGGCGGTGACGCCGTTGACCAGGATGCCGGCCGGCCGGTCCAGGCCGTAGGCCTCGGCCAGGCTGCGGTCGACCGCCTGGCCGTCGGCGCCGAGCCAGGGCCGCACGACGGGCTGCCCGGTCTCCGCCGCCCGCATCATGCTGCGCAGCATGTTGGCCGGGATGGCGAAGCCGATGCCGAGCGACCCGCCGGTGCGGCTGTAGATCGCCGTGTTGATGCCGACCAGCCGGCCCTTCATGTCGATCAGCGCGCCGCCGGAATTGCCGGGGTTCACCGCCGCGTCGGTCTGGATGAAGAAATCGTAGTCGGAGATGCCGACGGCGGTGCGGGCGATGGCGGAGACGATGCCCATGGTCACGGTCTGGCCGACGCCGAAGGGGTTGCCGATCGCCAGTACTAGGTCGCCGACCTCGAGCGCGTCGCTGTCGCCGAGCGGCAGCGCGGGCAGCGACCGGCCGGACAGGTCCTTGAGCTTGAGGAAGGCCAGGTCGGTGCGCTCATCCGACAGCGCCACCTCGGCCTCGTATTCGGTGCGGTCGGACAGCACCACGGTGATCTGGTCGGCGTCCTTGATCACATGGTGGTTGGTGACCACCAGCCCGCCGGACCCGACCAGGACGCCGGAGCCGAGCGAATTCTCGACCCGCTGCCGCGGCCGGCCGCCCGGCATGTCGTCGCCGAAGAAGCGCTGGAAGAAGGGGTCGTCGAACAGCGGGTTCGCCCGCTCGACCACCATGTGGCGGGCATAGATGTTGACCACGGCCGGCGCCGCGCTGCGCACCAGCGGCGCGAAGCTGAGGTCGATCTCGGCCTTGCTGGTCGGCACCACCGGCTCCGCCCCGGCCGGCCCGGCCAGCAGGAGCAGCACCGCCGCCGCGGCGCCTGCGAAACGGGACATCCTTCCTCCATCCGCCGTCACGGCCGTGGATCTAGCCGAGGCCCCGCCCAGCGTCCAGGGTCCGTCCTGCCGCGGAGGAGATGGGCCTCTCTTCCGATTGGGCTCCTTTTTTGTCCCCCTCCCCTTGCGGGAGGGGGATAGGGGGAGGGGTCTGCGCGCGTCCGCGCGCGAAGATGACGAACTCTAAGATACCTGACCGATTGCTCCGCCAGGATCCAGACCGACCGGCTCTGGCCGCGAGAACCCCCTCCCCCTACCCCCCTCCCGCAAGGGGAGGGGGAGTGTGGATCGGCCTCTC
>NZ_JBCNNF010000007.1:0-44908 GCF_039594555.1 Inquilinus sp. | reverse complement strand
GGCGACAACCTCTATGGCGGGGCGGGCGCCGACCAGCTCGACGGCGGCGCCGGCTTCGATCTCGCCCGCTACGACAACGCCGCCGCCGGCGTGATCGCCGACCTGCAGGCCGGGGGCAACAAGGGGGATGCCCAGGGCGATGCCTACACCAGCATCGAAGGCCTCGTCGGCACCGCCTTCGACGACATGCTGACTGGTGATGGCGGGGCGAACCTCCTGTCCGGCGGTGGCGGCGACAACCGACTCGATGGCGGCGCCGGCAACGACGTGCTCCTCGGCGGCGCCGGCACGGATACCATGACCGGCGGCGCCGGCGCCGATCATCTGGACGGGGGTGCCGGCCCCGTCGACAACGCCATCTACTCCTCCTCCCCGGCCGGGGTGACAGTCGACCTGTCGCTCGGCATCGGCCATGGCGGCGACGCAGAAGGCGACACGCTCTCCGGCATCGAAGTCGTGAACGGCTCGTTCTCCTTCGATGACACGCTGATCGGGGACGGCGCCGCGAACTGGCTCTTTGGTCTGGGCGGCAACGACAGGCTCGACGGCGGCGCCGGCGCCGACCTCCTCGTCGGTGACAGCACCCTTCCCGGCGATGCCGGCGTCGACACGGCGGGCTACTCGACCTCGACGGCCGGGGTCACGGTCGATCTCATTTCCGGCCTCGGCCATGGCGGCGATGCCGAGGGCGACCGGCTGAGCGGGATCGAGAACGTGATCGGGTCGGCGCTGGCCGACCGGCTGATCGCCGGGGCCGGGGCAAACGCCCTGACCGGAGGCGCCGGCGACGATGCCCTGCATGGCGGGGCTGGGGCCGACGTGCTGGATGGCGGCGACGGCGTCGACCAGGCGGATTACCGCGGCTCCGCCGCGGCCGTCACCGTCGACCTGCTGGCCCACACCGCCGCGAGCGGCGACGCCCAGGGCGATACCCTGACCGGCATCGAGAACCTGTTCGGGTCCAGCCTGGACGATCACCTGACCGGCGATGACGGCCGCACTATCCTCGGCGGCGGGAACGGCGCGGACACGCTCATCGGCAATGGCGGCGATGATTCCCTGGCCGGCGAGGCCGGCGACGACAGCCTCGACGGCGGCGACGGCAATGACCGCCTCATCGGCGGCGACGGGGTGGACACCATCCATGGCGGCATCGGCAACGACTCGGTGGATGCCGGCAGCGGGAACGACCAGGTCTTCGGCGAGGCCGGGAACGACACGCTTTCCGGCGGCGCCGGCGACGACCGGCTGGAGGGGGGCGCCGGCAATGACGTGCTCGATGGCGGCGCCGGCGCCGACACGCTGGCCGGCGGCGCCGGCATCGACACCATCCTCTACGCCGCCTCGGCCACCGGGGTGACGGTCAGCCTCGCCACCGGCACGGCCGAAGGCGACAGCTTCTCGGGCATCGAACAGGTGATGGGTTCGGCCTTCGCCGACACGCTGACCGGCGACGACAGAGCCAACACGCTGTGGGGGCTGGATGGCGACGATATCCTTACCGGCGGCGGCGGGGGAGACCTGCTCAAGGGCGGCGCCGGCAGTGACCGCTTCGTCTACACCGCACTATCCGACAGCGCGGCCTCGGGAGCCGGCAAGGACGGCATCGCGGATTTCTCGACCGGCGACAGGATCGACCTGTCGGCGATCGACGCCGACGGCAACGCGGCCAACGGCGACACCGCCTTCACCTTCGGCACCGGCGACTTCACCCGTCATGCCGGCGAGCTGCGGGTGGTGACGGTGGGCGCGGTCCAGGTGGTCTATGCCGACGCCAATGGCGACAAGGCGCCGGACTTCGCCATCAATGTCATCTCGGATCATCCGCTGACGGCGGCGGATTTCGTGCTGTGACGACGTGTTCAGACGCCCCTGACTAAACGAAAGAATTTTGTAAATACTGGAATGGGGCCAGAGATGATGCGCGGTCGAGCAGGCACCCTGGACAACTGCCGGCAGGACGTCACATCGCGTCGACCGGTATCACGCGACTGGCGAGGTGGTTCTTCAGCACCGGAGCGATGGTGATGGTGGCGACGCCGGGAATAGCTTTCATGCGCTCGCGCAGCGCGCTCAGCCCGGCAAGATCGCGCGCCCGCACGGTCAGGACCACATCCATCGGCCCGGAGACGTGATCGCAGCTTTCCACTTCCGGCATGCCCGCCAGTCTCAGGCGCCGCAGGACTTCGATGCCAACGAGTTCCGGCAGGCCGAGGTCGAGGATGACCAGCGCATATTCGTGCGACTGCAGGGCCGCATCGCCTCGTCACCGCGGTGAACACAGTCCACCTCATACTTGCTCTGGCGCAACAGGCGGCTCACCCACTCGGAGAGGTCACGACTATCTTCCGCCAATAGGATGCGTATCGGATTATCGTCTCGTATGTTCCACTATGTGCTCAAGCTCTCCGCGCTCGCCTCTGCCCTGCAAGCGGCCAGGGTGACAGTTGACACCCATTTGGTCCGCGCACCGAGCCACATCTTCCGTCGTCGGGATCGGCTTCGCGCCGTTCGCACCTTAGCGGTCGACACCCGCGAGGTGTGGAGCTGGCTCGCAATACTCGATCAGCAATTCGGTGAGGATCCGGATCTTCGATGGCCGCAATCCGCGCCCGCTAGCCCTGGCGGGCTGGACGCGGATCAAACCCCGCGCCGATAAGCGCAAGTTCCTGCGATTCCTCTGCCCGAGCCAGGGTCCCATCGCTAGTGACCGCTCCCCGGTTTCAGCTTCGCCACGAGACGACTGATCGAGCCCGGCATCCGGTTGCGGATCTCGGCGTCGTTCATGCGCCGGATCGCGCTGCGCACCAGGCGGGCACCGAGATAACGGAGCGGCTCCGGCGGCAGCCTGTGGCGCCGCGCGAGGCCGACCAGTCCGCTGTCGCTCCAGCGATCCCTGCGTTCGAGCACCAAACTGGCCAGGATGCGGCCGCCGATTGGCGTCTGGGCGATGCCGGTGCCGTTGAACCCCATCCCGAAGACGATGTTGGGGTGGCCGCGCAGATGGTCGAACACCGGCACATGCTCCGGCACGCAGTCGATCGGGCCGGCCCAGTCGTATTCGACGGGCACGCCGCGCAGCGCCGGATAGACCCGGTGCAGCTCCCGCAGATTGTCGCGCCCGTGCTGCGGGCTGCGGTTGAAGCCGACGCCGAAATCTCCCCGGAAGGCGACCTCGCCGCTGCCCCGGCCGAAGATCACCCGGCCTTTCGGGGTGCGCTGGTAGTAGAGGACATTCCGCTGCGAATCGCAGATTGACGCCCCGTCGCGCCAGCCGATGCGGTCCAGCAGCGCGGGTGTTTCGGCGGTGGCGATAACCTGGCTACCGACGACATACAGGTGGCGGCGCAGCTCGGGCAGCGCCGACAGCCAGGCATTCGCCGCCAGCACCACCTTCTCGGCCTGCACGGCGCCACGCGAGGTGCGCACCGTGCATGTCCTCCCCGGTGCGATGTCGATGACCGGGCTGCGCTCGTGGATGGTCACGCCGCGCGCGATCGCCAGGTCGCGCAGCCCGACCGCCAGTTTGGCCGGATGCACCGTCCCGGCATGGGGCTCGACCACGCCGGCATAGGAGGCCGACGACCCGGTGCGGCGCTCGATCTCCTCCGCCGTCAGTGGCCTGAACCGGTCGGCGCCGGCGGCGTCGGTCAGCGCCACCGCGCGTTCCCAGGCGCCTTCCTGCGCGATCGAGCTCGCGGTCCACAGCCAGCCGTCCAGCCGCAGATCCATGTCGATCGTGCCCTGGTGCTGCAGCCGCTCCAGCTCCGCGATCGCGTCGACCGTGTCGGCGCAAAGCTGCCGCGCCTCCTCGACGCCGACGACGGCGCTGATCTGGTCCAGCTCGGCGAACCAGGAATGGACCTGGCCGCCATTGCGGCCGGACGCGCCCGACCCGCACAGATCGGCTTCGAGGACGGTCACCCGCGTCTCGGGGGCGAGCTCGCGGATCCGTAGCGCCGTCCACAGGCCGGTATAGCCGCCGCCGACGATCACGACGTCGGCGTGTTCCATACCGTGCAGCGGCGCAGTGGCCGCGTCGGCATCGATATCCTGCAGCCAGAACGACCGGTCGGCTGGCGCGGCGACGGCCGGCTGCCGCAGGCGGATCGTCGCCATGGTCAGCGCCCCTCCGCCGGGGTGACGAACTCGGCATATTTGGCCGGCAGCCAGTCCGGGATCGGCCTCGGCTGCTGCGGGAACCCGCCGACATGCAGGCAAGTCTCTCCCGCCGCGGCCGCCGCTATCCGCAGCGCCTCGGCCGCATCGAGGCCGCCGAAGCGGAACGACGCCAGGAACGAGGCGATGAAGCTGTCCCCGGCGCCGCATGTGTCGACCACATCGACCGGTATCGCCGGGGCGTGTCGGATGGTGGCGCCGTCGTCGAAGAAGGCGCCGCGGCGGCCGCAGGTCAGCACCACCTGCCGCGCGCCAGCGGCACGGAGGGCGTTCGTCAGCGGCGCCACCGGCTCCTCGCCGTCAGGCCCCGACGCGAACAGCAGGGGGACTCCTTCGAGCGGAATGGCCAGGTGCTTCGTCGAGACGTCGACGCTGAACGGGACACGGCGCGCCACCAGGCGCCGGACCAGATCCGGATTGGCGTTGGTCCCGAGATGGACCCAGTCCGCGGCTGCGATGGCCCGGTAATGCTCGTCCGCCGGCATGTAGTTGTCGCCGACGCCGAGGGATTCGAGCAGGAACTGCCGGTCACCGGCCTCGTCCCGCAGCAGCGTCACGGCGGTGTCGCCGGGGCGGCGCTCGACATCGCCTCGCGACAGCCCGGCCGTCTCGATCTCCTCGAGGAGGATCTCGCCCTCGGCGTCGTTGCCGACAACGCCGAAATACCGGGCCGGCCAGCCGCCGCGCCGCCATTGCGCCGCGACGTTCAGCGCATTGCCGCCGGCGGTCACAACACCTCGCGTGAGATAGGCGTCGAGGCAGTTGTCGCCGACCGCGACCAGCTTTGGTGAAGACATTCCGGTCACGCTCTCGTCTCGCTGCGGCTCAGATAGGGCTCGATCGCGGCGAGGCAGCGCGACCAGGCCTGGATCGGGTCGAGGGCATAGGTCCCGGTGCCGAACGGCTCGAAGGTGAGCTTGCCGGCATATCCCGAAGCGGCGAGATCCTCGATATAGCGGCCGAGCGGCAGGGAGCCGTCGCCCCACACCAGATGCCCGCCCGGCGTGCCGTCGACCAGCTGAACATGGGCCAGCCGGGGGCCGAACAGGTCGACATAGCCGGCCACCGTGTCCCCGGCCGTCGCCATGGCGACGGTGTCCAGAACGACATCCATGGTGTCCGCGCCCAGCTCCTCCAGCATGCGGCGCAGGTCGGCGGCGTTGGTCAGGATGTTCGTCTCGAAGCGCTGCAGCGGCTCGAGCAGACAGCGGACGCCGTTGCTGTGCGCGTGTTCGGCGATCCGGCCGAGCGAATCGACGGCACGGGCCCAGGCCTGCTGTCGCGGTTCGGTCTCGTAACCCCGCCCCGAGGTCAGGAACAGATAGCGCGCCCCCAGCTCCGCGCAGATGTCGGCGGCACGGCAGAAGCGCTGAACGCTGTCCTCCCGCAGCGCGCCGTCGCCCGAGGCGATGTTGATCGGATAGACCACCTGCTCCGGCGTGAAGCACCAGACGGACAGGCTGTTATCGGCCAGGATGCGGCGAACCGAGGCGACCCGGGCATCGGTGGCGTGGAAGAGATCGAGATGCGGCGCGGCGCCCCACAGCTCGATCTCCCGCAACCCGAAGCCGCGGATCGCCTCCGCTGCCTTGTCGAACGGGTAATGCTGAAAACAGAAATTGGCTCCGATCAGCTGACTGCGGGCGAGCTGCGGCATGAACGCTCCTTCGAGGATGTCTACTTGCCGATGCCTTCGGCCAGGCCACGCACGAAGTAGCGCTGGGCAGCGAAGAAGACGATCACGATCGGCAGGGCCGAGATCGTCATCGCGGCGAAGACTTCGGCGTAATTGGTCCCGTGCTTCGCCATGATTGAGGTCAGGCCGACGGGCAGGGTCTGCACATCGGCCCCGCTCGTGAAGATCATCGCGAACAGGTACTCGTTCCAGGCGAACAGGACGTGCAGGATGACGCAGGACACGATGATCGGCCGGCACAGGGGCAGGGTGATGCGCCAGAACCTCTGCCCCTCGCTCGCGCCATCCATCTTCGCCGCCTCGTCCAGGTCGCCGGGCAGGTCGAGCATGTAGGCGCGGATGAGGAAGGTGGTGAACGGGATCCGGAACGCGGTGTAGAGGATGATCAGCGCCCATTCGGTGTTGTAGAGGCCGAGCGCCTGCATCATCCGGACCAGCGGGATGACGGCAACGGTGGGGCTGAGCATCAGCCCGCCCAGGACGAAGCCGACGACCAGGGGCTTCGCCGGCATCCGGGTGCGGGTCAGTCCGAAGGCCGTCCAGGCGCTGACCAGCACGGTGCAGGCGGCGGAGGCGACGGTGACCAGGACGCTGGTGGTGACGTAGTCGCGCACGCCCTGGTTCCAGGCCCGGGCATAGTTCTCCCAGGACCAGCCGTCCGGCAGGGCGAACGGGTCGCCGAAGATCTGGGCGTTGTTCTTGAAGCCGTTCAGCGCCATCCACAGCAGCGGATAGATCACGACCACGCCGAGGCAGATCAGGAAGGCGACCAGGAAGGTCCTGCCGATGACGGCCCAGACATTCGTATCCCGCCGGCGCGGGAGGGTTGCCGCCATCGTCACAGCTGGACCCTCCGGCGCCGCGTGTACCAGAGCTGCGTGGCGCCGGTCACCAGCGTCGCCAGGAAGATGACGGCGGCGATGGCGGCGCCGTAGCCGAAATTGTTCTCGATGAAGCCCTGCTGGTACAGCCAGGTGCCGAGGACCTGGCTGCTGTTGTTGGGCCCGCCGGCGGTCATCACCATCACCTCGTTGAAGACCTGGAAGGCCCCGGTGACGGTCACGATCACCATCAGGCCGGTCATCTCCCGGGTTAGCGGAAAGGTGACGTTCCACAAGCGCCGCAGCGGCCCTGCGCCGTCGATGATGGCGGCGTCGTACAGCTCCCGCGGGATCTTCTGGATCGCGATGGCGAACAGCAGCGTCGAATAGCCGAAGCCCTGCCACTGGCTCATGGCGATGATCGCGTAGATCGCGGTGCCTTCGTCGCCCAGCCACGGCCGGGCCAGCTGGTCGAGGCCGAGACGGGTCAGCGCCGCATCCAGCAGCCCGATGTCGGGCTGGTAGATGAAGTAGAACAGCAGTCCGGTCACCGTGATCGAGATCGCCGAGGGCACGAAGTAGATCGCCCGCCAGAACCGGCGCCAGCGTTCGTCCCTCAGGCCCTCGATGATCGCCGCCAGCAGGAAGGCGCCGAACACCTGGAAGAGGACCGAGATCGCCGCGTAGAGCAGGTTGTTCCAGAGCGAGGTCCAGACGACCGGGTCATGCAGCAAGCGGCTGTAATTCGCCAGGCCGACATGGGTGACCTCGCCGGTGAAGATGTCCTCTTCGGTCGTGCTGACGACGAAGTTGTCGACGATCGGATAGTAGACGAACCAGCCGATGAAGATCACGGCCGCCGCCGCCCAGCGGAACGACAGGAGGTCGCGCAGGCGGGCGCGCAGCCCGTGCCGCGGCGTCCGCCGCCCCGCGGCACCGCCGATGGCGGCGCCGCTTCCGATCCGGTCGCGGCCTGCGGCCGTCATCGGCATCATTGGCCTGCCGAGGCGGCCTGACGCACCGCATCCATGACCTGGTCCGGGGTCATCGTGCCCCCGGCGAGGGCCTGCAGGCTGGACAGCCAGGCCGCCGCGACGCGCGGGGTGTTGGCGGTGTCGAGCCACGGCATCAGATAGGACGCCGCGTTGATCTGCTTCATGCCTTCGACCACGGTCGGGCTCATGGTCCCTTCCGACGCCCCGCCGATCGTGGCGCTGGGCTGGCCGTAGGGCGGCGCGGAAAGAACCCGGCCGTTCTCCGCCGACGTCGCGAACTTCATGAAGTCGATCGCCAGCGGGACGTTCTTCGACGCCGTGCTGATCATGTAGCCCTCGGGCGCGCCCTCGATCGCCTTCGGGTCACCCTTGGCGCCTTCCGGGACGGGCAGCGGGAAGAAGCCGAAATCCGACACCTTCAAGGCGGAATCGGGCGCCGCGCTCTGATCGAACTCGATGATCTCCTGGTAGTACATGGCCGATTTGGCGTTGCTGAACGCCTGCAAGGCCGAGGCGTAGGAGGTGCCGTTCATCGCTGCGCCGTCGGTGCAGCGCTGCGCCAGCTGCTGGAACTGCTTCAGTGCCTCGACATAGCCCGGGTCGCTGTATTTCGCCGTTCTCGGGTCGAAATCCTGCTCCAGCGTCGCCTCGGGCACGTTGTAGGCGAGCAGCTGGCCGACATAATGGACCACCGGCCAGGCTTCCTTGTTGCCCAGCGAGATCGGCGTCATCCCGGATTTGCGGATCGCGTCGCAGCTCGTCAGCAACTGCTCGAAGCTGGAGGGCACGCCCAGGCCGAGCTTGGCGAAGACCTGCTTGTTGTAGCCCATGAACTTGGCATCGAGGTAGAGCGGGATGCCGTAGGACTTGCCGTTGTACTGGAAGGCCTTGACGGCCGCGGGGGCGAAGGTCTTGCCCCAGTCGCTGTCCGGGCCGATGACCTTCGACAGGTCGACGGCGCGGTGGCCGCGCACGAAGTTGGCGCCCCAGCTGCCGGTCCAGGAGAAGTAGATGTCGGGAAGCGAATTCGACGCGACCAGCGTCTTGGTCTTGCCCTTGACGCTGTCGTCGCTCTCCTGGATCAGCTCCACCTTCACGCCCGGATGAAGCTTCTCGTATTCGTGGGCGAGGTTGACGAAGTAGGGCGACAGCTGCTGCAGCCCGAACTTGGTCAGGATCGACAGCGTGCCGCTGTATTCGACCGTCGCGGCCGGATCGGCCACGACCTCCTCTCCGGCGGCCAAACCCTGTCCGGCGGAAAGGGCCAATGCCGAGACGGCGGTCAGCGCGCCGGCAACAAGATGCAGCGAATATTTCATTGTGAGCCTCCCTGTTTGACTGGTCAGTATTCGACGCGCTTGTAGTAGCGGCGGGTCGTCAGCGGGTGGTCACGCAGCACCTCGAGATGCGCGCTCAGGCGCTCCAGCAGGGTGGCCAGCAGAACCGGGGAGATCAGGCTGCGCACCCGGGGGGAGATGCCGGGAAGATCGACAGAAGCGGCGTCGAGGACCCGGACCCGATCCGTGTAGCGCCGGGCGAAGGCCTCGACCCGGTCCGACAGCGGGCGGTAGGCATCTTCGCCCTTGAACACGAAGACGCTGACCCCGGGCTCGACCAGCTCCAGCGTGCCGTGGAAGAAATCCGCCGCATGCACCGGCCGGGTGCGGATCCACTGCATCTCTTCCAGGATGCACATGCCGTAGTAATGCGCTTCCGGCCATACCGAACCGGCGCCGGTGAAGATGTGGTAGGCCTCGTCCCTGATCGTCGCAGCGAGCCCGGCAGCCGACTCCTCGAACGTCGCCTTGGCATCGACCAGCAGCCGGGGCAGGC
Source organism: Inquilinus sp. (assembly GCF_039594555.1). GTDB lineage: Bacteria > Pseudomonadota > Alphaproteobacteria > DSM-16000 > Inquilinaceae > Inquilinus. The sequence goes on along the minus strand of NZ_JBCNNF010000007.1, from coordinate 35,384 downwards.
GCTGCAGTTCCGCGACGTTGCCGTCGAAATCATCGTATTCGCCGCGCTCGGCCAGCAGCGCCAGGACGATCAGCAGCGTCTGCAGATAGAAGGATTCCGAGGAGGTGTCGTCCTCGGCGAAATTGGTGAAGGTGTGGTCCGCCTCCTGCGCCAGCGGCGTGTCCGCGTGGCCGGTCAGGGACAGTGTGCGGACGCCGCGCTGCTTCAGGAAGGACAGCAGCTGCACGCTTTCCCTGGTGGTGCCGGACAGCGACGGGATGACCACCAGCGCCTTGCGGTCCAGCCCGGCCGGCGGATCAAGCACGACCTGGGCAGGGAAACCGGTGGCGACGGGAAAGACGGTATGGCGCTGCGCCAGTTCGATGGCGGGCAGGGTCAACAGCTGCACGCCGCCGGTGCCCATGAAATAGAGCCGCTCAACCCCGTCGGAAAGCAGCCGGCGGAGCAGCGCCCGCGCCTCGCCGGCGATGGCGACCGCGCCGCTCTGAATCCTGACGAAGCGGTCCTTGTCGAAGTTGAGCATGTGATCCTTCTCGTCTCTCTGTGCGAAGCGTCCGGTCCGAAGCTTCCGGGCCGGAACGCCGTCCGATATGGCTATGAGATCGATCTCACATCGGGACAGATGTTGTGAGATCGATCTCACATGGCCGAGTTAGTCATGGATCCCGAACGCTGACAAGTCCCTTTTGTGCGGGTCCGGCTTCAGGCTGCGACGGCTCAGCGCTTCCGTGGAGGAGCCACCGAACCGCGGATGATGAGGCGCGTCGGGAAGCGGTTGTGCCGCGGCGCGGTTGTCTTGCCGGCGAGCCGCTCGAGCAGCAGCTTGGCCGCGAGCGGCCCGATCTCGGCGATGGGCTGGGCGACGACCGTGATCTGCGGGTCGGTGAAGGTGGCCAGGTTGAAGTCGTCGAAGCCGACCAGCGATACGTCGTGCGGGATCGACAGGCCCATGGAGCGCAGGGCCAGCAGCGCGCCCTGCGTCATCAGGCTGTCCACGGTGAACAGCGCGGTCGGGCGGCTGCGGCGGCTGAACAGGCGGATGGTGGCCTCGATCGCATGCTCGATCGTCGAAGGCGACACGCCGACCAGAGATTCATCGAGGTCGATGCCATGCGACTGCAGGGCATTCCGGTATCCCGCGAGGCGTTCCTGCGCCGTGAAGATCCGGGAATCGTCGCGCAGCAGGCCGACACGGCGATGCCCGTTCGCGACCAGGTAGTCGACCGCTTCGCGGGCGCCACCCTCATTGTCGACGACGACGCTGTCGCACTGCACCTCCTGGACCACGCGGTCGATCAGGACGATCGGCGTGCCCTCGCGGGCGAGGTCGACGATGTGCTGGTTGTCGGTCGCCGAGGTGGGGGCGAGGAAGAAGCCGCGGAGGCTCAAGGCGTGCAGGCTCTTCAGCAGCTCCTTTTCCTGCTCCAGGGTCTCCTCGCTGCTGGCGATGAGAAGGTTATGCCGATGCTTGCGCAGCTCCGCCTCGAGGTCGTGGGCGACGCGCGCGAAGAAGGGATTCTGGATGTCGCCGGCCACGAAGCCGACGATCGGCAATTGCCCGCTGCGCAGCGCCTGCGCGACGCGGTTGGCCCTGTAGCCCAGCTTGTCGGCCGCCTCGACCACGCGCAGCGCTGTCTCGTCTCCGACATAGCCGTAGCTGTTCAGCGCCCGTGCTGCCGTCGCCCGCGACACGTTTGCCGCAGCGGCGACATCCTTCAGGGTTATCCCTTTGCGGGTCACGAGGTCTCGCTCTCCTGCGACGTGATACCAGATGCCACCGCCGCTTTGGCTTGGCATCGCTGTCCTCTGCATCGAAGTCAGCGCATTCCCAATTCGTCAAGGACGCGTCATGCCTGCCTTGACAGATAATGTGCTTTTACATCGACGACGGACTGCGGCTGGCACCGCGCCAGCGGGATCGCCTCTGGAACTCGACCTATGCCCACGGCAGCGTGAACATTCAAAGTCGTTCCCGGTCAGAGGTCGAGCGCCCGCTCACGGACGCTCCCACCGCTTACTGCAGCATCGTCTCCGGCAGGGGCGAGCCGTGGTACTTCTGGTAGATGTCGCTCAACTTCCTGTTCTTCAGGTTGGCCGACACCCATCCGTTCAGCTTCTCCATCAGCTTCGGCTCGCCCTTGCGCAGCCCGATGGCGAGGTCGAAGGTGCGGATGAGGAATTTCGGCTCGAAGGCGCGGTCGGGCGCCTTCGCCTTGATCTGGTTCACCAGCGTCGCCGAGGTGGCGACGATCTGGGCCTGGCCGGAGACGGCGGCGGTCACCATGGTCGCGTCGTCGTCATAGCGCACCACCTGGAAGCCCTTCTCCGCCGCCAGCTTGGTCAGCTCCGTATCCTGGGTGGTGCCGCGGGTGACGGTCACGGCCTTGCCCCGCAGATCGGCCCAGTCCTTGATCGGCGAATCCTTCGGGGCGCCGATCACCGATTGCAGCGCCGCATAGGGCTTGGAGAAGTCGATCACCTTCGCCCGCTCCGGCGTCACCGACAGGGTGGAGATGATGATGTCGGCCTTACCGGTCTGGACGTTGGGGATGCGGGTGGCGCCCGTGGTCTGCACGAACTCCAGCTCCAGCCCCCAATCCTTGGCCAGGAGCTGCGCGGTCTCGACGTCGGAGCCGGTCGGCTTCATCTGGTCGTCGATCATGCCCGAGGGCGGGATCGCCAGGTCGGTCGCGACGCGGATCTTCTTGGCGGCCATGATGTCGTCCAGCGCGTCGGCGTGCGCCATCGCGGTGCCGAGGGTCAGGGCGCCCAGGCCGAGGGTGCAGGCCAGGGCGATCGCCCGGCCCCAGCGGATTGACGGCTGCATCTGCGTCTCCTCCTTGTCTGTCTTCTGGTTGGTTGTCCGGGCTCACAGCTCGTTGGCGACGAACTGCTGCAGCTCCGGCGTTTCGGGTTCGGCCAGGATTCCGGCCGGCCCCTGCTCATGCACCCGGCCGCGATGCATGAAGACGATCCGGTCCGCCACCCGGCGGGCGAAGCCCATCTCGTGGGTGACCATGATCATCGTCATGCCGCGGGCGGCCAGGTCCTCCATCACCTTCAGCACCTCGCCCTTCAGCTCGGGGTCGAGGGCCGAGGTGACCTCGTCGAACAGCATCACCTTGGGCTGCATCGCCAGCGACCGGGCGATGGCGGCGCGCTGCTGCTGGCCGCCCGACAGCTGCTCGGGATAGGCATCCGCCTTCTCGCCGAGGCCGACCTGGTCCAGCACGCCGCGGGCCAGTGCCCGGGCCTCGGCCCGCGGCACCTTCTTCACCGAGACCGGGGCCAGGGTGATGTTCTGTTCGATCGTCAGGTGCGGGAACAGGTTGTAGCTCTGGAACACGATGCCGACGTCCAGCCGCAGCCGGCGCAGGTCGATCTCCGGGTCGCTGACCTTGTGGTCGCAGACCGTGATCTCGCCGCCGTCGATCGTCTCCAGCCGGTCGATGCAGCGCAGCGCCGTGCTCTTGCCCGACCCGCTGCGGCCGATCAGGGCCGTGACCTGGCCCTTCCCGACGGCGAAGGACACGCCGTCGAGCACGGTCAGCTCGCCGAAGCTCTTGCGCACGTCCTGCAGCGTCACCATCGCGGTCATCGCGTTCTCTCCCTGATATCTTCTTGAGGCCCGGTCAGGCGAGGGCCAGCTTCAGCCGCGGCGCACGGCCGGTCCGGCGCTCCAGCCGGCGGCTCAGCAGCGAGATCGGGTAGCACATGGCGAAGTAGAGAACGGCGATCACCATGTAGATCGCGAAGGGCTGGAAGATCGAGTTGTTGACGATCTGCCCGGCCCGGGCCAGCTCGACGAAGCCGACCACCGAGGCCAGCGACGTGTTCTTGATGATCTGTACCATGAAGCCGACGGTGGGCGGCGTGGCCAGGCGGATCGCCTGCGGCAGGATCACCTTGAACAGGCGCTGGGTCCGGCTCAGCGCCAGGCACTCCGCCGCCTCCCATTGCGGCTTCGGCACCGCCTCCAGGCAGCCGCGCCAGATCTCGCCGAGATAGGCGCTGACATAGATCGTCAGCGACGCGCCGGCGGCCAGCAGCGGCGGCACCTCGACGCCCAGCGCCGGTAAGCCGAAATAGGTCAGGAACAGCAGCACCAAGAGCGGGGTGCCCTGGATCAGCTGGACATAGCCGCCGATCGCGGCGCGCAGCAGGCGGCTCGGCGCGATGCGGCCGAGGGCGACGCCGAAGCCGACCAGTCCGCCGCCGATCAGCGCCATCAGCGACAGCACCAGGGTCCACAGCGCGCCCTGCAGCAGGAAGTCGAGATGGTTGAGGTTCAGGCTGGGTTGCATGGCGTCCTCGCGGGGTCAGAGCGGCGTGCCGAGCCGGCGGCGGCGCGGGAACAGCACCAGGCCCAGCCCCCAGAAGCCGGCCCGCATCAGCAGCGAGAGGGCGATGTAGAGCAGCGCGACGACGATGTAGGTCTCGAAGGCGCGGTAGGTGTCGGACTGGATGAAGTTGGCGACCGCCGTCAGCTCCTCCGCCGAGATCTGGGAGACCACGGAGGAGGCCAGCATCAGCAGCACGAACTGGCTGGTCAAAGCGGGGTAGACCCGCTCCATCGCCGGGCGCAGCACCACATGCCAGTAGACCTGTGTTCGCGACAGGCCCAGGCATTCCCCGGCCTCGAGCTGCCCCTTGTGGATGGAGTCGAAGCCGGCGCGCATAATCTCGGCGGTGTAGGCGCCGACATTGATGGTCAGCGCGATCACCGCGACGGTGACGGCCGGCAGCGACAGGCCCAGGCTGGACAGGCCGAAATAGACGACGAAGATCTGCACCAGGAAGGGCGTGTTCCGGATCGCCTCGACATAGACGCCGCACAGCCGCGACAGCCAGGCCGATCCACCGCGCCGGCCGATGGCGCACAGCGTGCCCAGCGCGAAGCCCAGCATGGTCGAGGCCAGGGCCAGGCGGATGGTCAGCCAAGCGCCGTCCAGGAACATCGGCCAGCGCTCGAGCACGACGGAGAAATCGAGGGACACGCCCATCGCCGGCTCCTCTATCCGCCGCCAGGGGAAGGGGCCTGCCCGCTCATGCGGTCATAGACGCGGAACAGGGCCTGGTTGCCGTTGCCACCCTCGCCATGGGCCCGGGCGTCGAGATACTGGCTGGTGACCAGCGCCGTGGCCGGCAGGGGCACGGCCTTGCCGAAGGCCAGCTCCTGCACCAGCCGCAGGTCCTTCAGCATCAGGTCGATGCGGAAGCCGGCGCCGGGATCGCGCGAGATCATCGCCGGCCCCAGCCGGTCCAGCATCCAGGAGGCGGCGGAACCGCCGAGCAGCACCTCGCGCATCTGCTCCAGGTCGACGCCGCAGGCCCGGCCCAGCGCCAGCGCCTCGCAGATCGCCTGCAGGTTGATGCCGCAGATCAGCTGGTTGCACAGCTTCACCGTCTGGCCGGCGCCGCTGTCGCCGACATGGGTGATGGTGGTGCCCATGCCGCGCAGCACCGGCAGCGCCCGGTCGAAGGCCGCACGGCTGCCGCCGGCCATGATCGTCAGCGTCGCGGCGCGGGCGCCCTGCGGCCCGCCGGATACCGGGGCGTCGAGGAGGTCGATGCCGGCGGCGGCGAGGTCGCCATGCATCCGCCGCACCGCCTGGGGCGAGATGGTGCTCATATCGACCACCAGCCGGCCGCGCGGCGGCGATGCCAGCAGGCCGCCGGGGCCGTACAGCACCTCCTCTACCTGCGGCGTGTCCGGCAGCATGGTGACGACGATGTCGGTCGCCTCGGCCGCCTCGGCCACGCTGGCGGCGGCAACGGCACCCTGCGCTGCCAGGGCCTCGACCGCGGCCGGTACCACGTCATAGGCGTGGACGGCGTGGCCGGCGCGCAGCAGGTTGGCCGCCATCTCGCGGCCCATGGTGCCGAGGCCGATGAAGCCGACGGTCTGTTTGGGCTCCCGCACCGCTCAGCCCTCCCGCTCCAGCTGCGCCAGCTTGTCGACCCGGCGCCTGAAGTCCTCGCTGGGTTCGAACTCGGCGGCGAGATATGCCGCGACCAGGTCGCGCGCCAGCCAGGGGCCGACGATCTGGGCGCCGACGCACATGACGTTGACATCGTCATGCTCGACCGCCTGATGCGCCGAATGAAAATCGTGGCAGACCGCGGCGCGGATGCCGCGGATCTTGTTGGCGGCGATTGCCGCGCCGACGCCGGTGCCGCAGATCATCAGGCCGCGATCGGCCGCCCCGCCGGTGACGGCGGCGCAGACCGCCCGGGCGATGTCCGGGAAGTCGACAGGGTCGGGGGTGTGGCTGCCCACATCCGTCACCGCATGGCCTAGGCCGGCGACGAAGTCGGCGATCTCTCGCTTCAGGGGAAAGCCGGCATGGTCGCAGCCGATCACGATCTTCAACACGGGTCTCCTGGTCTTGTCGGGGCGTCAGCCTTGCGGGGTCTCGAAGGCCTTGCGGCGATACTCGTCGCCGATCTCGAAATGGCGGCGCAGCAGCTCGTCCGAGCGCTGCACGTCGCGCGCCACCAGCGCCTCGAAGATCCGGTGGTGGTGGTCTATCAGGAACGACCGGATGCCCGGCACCTTCAGGATCAGCTCGCGCCGCCCGCGATGCGACCGGTGCACCAAGCCGGAGATGGCGGCGTACACGCTGCGCAGCGTCTCCGACCGGGCGGCATGGACGATGCCGTTGTGGAAGTCGAAATCGGCCTCACCGCCCGCCACCGGGTCGTCGATCGTGGCCTCGATCCGCTGCAGTGCAGCCCGGATGCGCTCGAAATCCGCCAGGGTGGCGCGGCGGCAGGCCAGGCGCACCGCCTGGCATTCGATCGCGATCCGCGCCTCCATCACGTCGTCGATGGCATCGGACTGCTGGGCGAGGGCGAAGGTGAAGAACTCGCCCAGGGTCGACGCGTCGGGCTGGCGCACGATGGTGCCGACTCCGTGCCGGATCTCGACCGCGCCCAGCATCGCCAGCGCCCGCAGCGCCTCGCGCAGCACCGGCCGGCCGACGCCCAGCAGAGCCGACAGGTCCCGCTCCGGCAGCAGCCGGTCGCCGGTCTTCAACGCGCCGGATAGCAGTTGCTCGCGCAGGAAGGCGAAGACCTTGGCGTAACCGCCGGGCGCGTCGTCGGGATCGCGAGTGAGCTTGATGAGGTCGGCCATAGTGTTCTTACCGTGGTAAGACCACTTAAGCGCCCCGTAGCGCGCATGTCAACCCGCTCACCCGAATCCGGCAGGTCGCAAGGTCCGGTTCGTCGATCGCGGCCAACAGGGCCGCAGAGGTCCACTTCTGGATCTCGGCGGTAACGGAGGGCAGCGGATGCAGGTGTTCGGCAGACTTGGCATCGCTTGCCCGCTATAGCCGGACTGGAGACGGGGCAGACGATGTGGGACATCATCAGCGCAGTGAATCCCACCGCAATACCCTACTCCGGGGAAAATCTCGGTCGGCGGCCGAACCGGGAGGATCATTTCATCGATCGGTACGGTCGTTTCATCGAATAGGCGATGATCCAATTAAGCAATAATATTATCTCAACCGAATGGGAGACGGCATTTCGCGTCTGCCGGAGACGATCACCCCGTTTCGCCGGCGGGGCGAGGCCTCGTCGGTTGAGCAAGGGGATGTGAGCCATGCGGACAATGACCCGTGGATGCCGCGACACCGCGCGGGCAGCGGTTGGGCGGACCCCTGCGGCACTCCGCGCCTGGCCGGCATCAAGCTCATGACCGCGACCGGCATGGACATTCGGTTGCGGTGCGGGGGCAAGGACTCCGACCGCACCTCCAGCACCGTTTGTTCGCCGAAAGCGCTCCTGCCGTTCTGACCCGGGGTCGGGGCCGAAGGGCGGCCTCACGCGGCGGCAGCCCGAGGGCCGTCCCGGCGGCCGGTTCCGGCAGTGACCAGGCGGACAAGCCAGTCAGGATCAGACGACAAGCAGCGGGGCAGCCGATCCGGCCATGCCCGAGGGGAACAGTGATGACGATATCGCGACCCGCCGGGCGGGGCTGTTTCGGCCGACGGCCGGTGCGAACCTTATCGCTGTGCGGCCTGGCTCTCGGTCTCGCCGGCTGCAACGAGCAGAACGCCTATGTCCCGCCGCCGCCGCCCAAGGTCACCGTGGCGCAGCCGGTGCGCGAGCCGGTCACGCCCTTTCTCGAGCTGACCGGGTCGACCCAGGCCTTCAATGCCGTCGATCTGGCGGCGCGGGTGCAGGGCGACCTCGTCTCGATCGACTACAAGGACGGCGCGCTGGTCACCAAGGGCACGCCGCTGTTCCACATCCAGCGCGACACCTATGACGCGCAGCTGCAGCAGGCCAAGGCGGACCTGATCCAGCAGCAGGCGGGGCAGGCGAATGCCCAGTCCGAATATGACCGCCAGGCCGCGCTGGGGAAGACACAGGTCGCCTCCCAGGCCCATGTCGAGGACGCCAAGACCAAGCTCGACCAGGCCACCGCCGCGGTGATGCAGGCCCAGGCCAATGTCGAGCTGGCCACCATCACGCTCGGCTACACCGAGATCACGGCGCCCTTCGACGGCGTGGTGACGAACCATCTCGTCGATGTTGGGGCCCTGGTCGGCTATGGCGGCCCGACCAAGCTGGCCAGCATCGTCCAGACCGACCCGATCTACGTCTATTTCAACGTCAGCGAGCAGCAGGTGCTGCAGGTGAAGCAGACCCTCGCAGCCCAGGGCCGCAAGGCGGCCGACCTGCACGACGTCCCGGTCGAGATCGGCCTGCAGACGGAGGAGGGATATCCGCACCGGGGCGTGATCGACTACATCGCCCCGCAGATCGATGCCCAGACCGGCACCCTAACCGTGCGCGGGGTCTTCGAGAACAGGACCCTGGCCCTGTTGCCCGGCCTGTTCGCCCGGGTCCGCATCCCGGTCGGCCGTCCGGGCGACGGGCTGCTGGTCGACGACACGGCCATCGGCACCAGCCAGCTCGGTGACTACCTCCTGGTGCTCGGCAAGGACGACACGGTCGAGCAGCGCAAGGTGACCCTGGGCCCGCGCGAGGGATCGATGCGCGTGGTCGCGGACGGAATCGGGCCCGATGACTGGGTGGTGATCGGGGGCATCCAGAAGGCCGTGCCCGGCAGCAAGGTCGCGCCCGACAAGGCGACCATGGCCGGCCGTGGCGCCGGCCCGTCCGCCGCCAAGCCTTGATCGCCGCCGCGCGTTCTCCAATCCCAGAGTGATCCCATGCTCTCGCGCTTCTTCATCGAGCGGCCGGTTCTCGCCAATGTGCTGGCGCTGGTCATCGTGCTGATCGGGGCGGTCTCGCTGCTGCAGCTGCCGGTCTCGCAATACCCCAATGTCGTGCCGCCGACGGTGCAGGTCACCACGGTTTATCCCGGGGCCAGCGCCCGGACGATCATGGACACGGTCGCCCTGCCGGTGGAGCAGCAGGTGAACGGCGTCGAAGGCATGATCTACATGCAGTCGACCAGTGCCAGCGACGGCACCTACACTCTCACGGTCACCTTCGACATCGGCACGGATCCCGATTCCGCCCAGGTGCTGGTGCAGAACCGGGTGGCGATCGCGCTGTCGTCGCTGCCGCAGTCGGTGCAGGTGCAGGGCGTCAACGTGCAGAAGAAGTCGACCGCCGTCCTACAGTTCATCACCCTGTCCTCGCCGGACGACCGGTATGACGGGCTGTTCCTGTCGAACTACGCCGTCATCAACCTGCAGAAGGAGCTGCAGCGCCTGCCGGGCATCGGCAATGTCACGGTCTTCGGCGCCAGCCCCTATGCCATGCGGATCTGGATGGACCCGGACAAGCTGCAGGCCTACGGCCTGGTCCCGGCCGACGTGGTCAGCGCGGTCCAGCAGGAAAGCCAGGAGGTGACGGCCGGCATGGTCGGCATGCCGCCAGCGCCGAACGGGCTGAACTTCCAGTACACCATCAACGTCGCCGGCCGCCTGGACGACGCGGCGGAGTTCGAGACCATCGTCGTCAAGGCCGACTACCAGAATGGCGGCCGGCTGGTCCGGGTCCGCGACATCGGCCGTGTCGAGCTGGGATCGCAGAGCTACAGCCACACCGCCACCTTCAATGGCCATCCGACGGCCGCGATCGGCATCTTCCTGCTGCCCGATGCCAACGCATTGGCCGTGGCCGGCGAGGTGCGGGCGAAGATGGCGGAGCTGGCCCGCGCCTTCCCCCAGGGCCTGGCCTACGACATCCCCTTCGACACCACGAAATTCGTCAGCGCCTCGATCGACGAGGTCTACAAGACGCTGATCGAGGCGGCGGTGCTGGTGCTGATCGTGATCCTGCTGTTCCTGCAGGACTGGCGGGCCATGCTGGTGCCCGCCACCACCGTGCCGGTGACCATCATCGGCGCCTTCGCGGCGATGGCGGCGCTGGGCTTCAGCGTCAACACCGCGACGCTGTTCGCCATCGTGCTGGCCATCGGCATTGTCGTCGACGACGCCATCGTCATCGTCGAGGGCGTCTCGCACCACATGGAGGCGGGGCTGAGCAGCCGCGAGGCCGCGGTGAAGGCGATGGGGGAGCTGTTCGGCCCGATCATCGGCATCACCCTGGTGCTGATGTCGGTGTTCGTGCCGGCCGCCTTCCTGCCCGGGCTGACCGGCCAGATGTACCAGCAATTCGCCCTGGTGATCGCCGCCACCGCGATCATCAGCGCCGTCAACGCCGCCACGCTGAAGCCGACGCAATGCGCGCTGTGGCTGCGGCCGCCGACGCCGCCGGAGCACCGCAACCTGATCTTCCGTGGCTTCAACCGCTTCTATGACGCGACCGGGCGCTGGTATGCGCGGCTGGTCCGCCGGATAGTCAAGCGGAGTGGCCTGATGGTGCTGGTGGCCGCCGGGCTGATCGGCCTGGCGTTCTGGGGCATGTCGCGGGTGCCGACGGCGTTCCTGCCGATCGAGGACCAGGGCTATGCCATCGTCAGCATCCAGCTGCCGGAGGGGGCGTCGCTGCAGCGCACCGACCGCGCCGTGGCGGAGGTGACGAAGATCGCCCTGGCGACGCCGGGCGTCGCCGATGTCGTCGGGGTCAGCGGCATTTCGGTGCTCGACAACAACGCCACGCTGTTCAACGCGGGCATGGCTTATGTGATCTTCAAGGACTGGTCCGAGCGCGGCCCGGATGAAAGCCTGCGGGCGATCTACCAGAAGCTCACGGCATCGCTGGCGAACCTGCAGGACGGCAACACCTTCGTCCTGGTGCCGCCACCGATCCAGGGCATCGGCAATTCCGGCGGCTTCACCATGCAGCTCCTGGTCAAGGATGGCAGCGCCGACTTCGTGCAGCTGCAGGGCGCGGCGCGCGACATCGTCGCCAAAGCGGGCACGCAATCGGCGCTGCAGCGGGTCAACACCACCTTCAGCGCCGGCACGCCGCAGCTGTTCCTGGCGGTCGACCGCACCAAGGCCGAGACGCTGGGCGTGACCGTCGGCCAGGTGTTCTCGGCCCTGCAGGGCTATCTCGGCTCGACCTACGTCACCCAGTTCAACAAGTTCAACAACGTGTTCCAGGTCTACGCCCAGGCGGAGGCGCAGCACCGCCTGGTGCCCGACGACATCCTGAAGCTGAAGATCAAGACGCCGGCCGGCGAGATGGTGCCGCTGGGCACCCTGCTGACGGTGCAGACCGTGCAGGGGCCGCCGCTGATCAGCCTGTACAACCTGTATCCGTCGGTGACGCTGGCGGGCGGCCCGGCACCGGGATTCAGCTCCGGCCAGGCCATGGGGATCATGGACCAGATCGCGGCGCAGAGCCTGCCGCCGGGCTACGGCTCGGACTGGACCGCGATGTCGTACCAGGAGAAGATCGTCGGCAACCAGATCTACCTGGTCTTCGGCCTGGCCCTGGTGCTGGTCTACTTCGTGCTGGCCGGCCAGTATGAGAGCTGGACCCAGCCGCTGTCGGTGATCCTGGCCGTGCCGCTGGCGCTGCTCGGCACCGTCGCGGCCCTGAACCTGCTCGGCGTCGCCAACAACCTGTACACCCAGATCGGCGTCATCCTGCTGGTGTCGCTGGCGGCGAAGAACGCCATCCTGATCGTCGAGGTGGCGCGGGAGAAGCGGGCGGAGGGCCTGGCGATCGCCGACGCGGCGGTGGAGGCGGCGCGGCTCAGGCTGCGGCCGATCCTGATGACGTCCTTCGCCTTCATCCTCGGCGTGCTGCCGCTGGTCTTCGCCACCGGCGCCGGCGCCAATTCGCGTATCTCGATCGGCATCGCCGTGGTCAGCGGCATGCTGGCCTCGACCTGCCTCGCGGTGCTGTTCGTGCCGTGCTTCTTCACCCTGCTGCAGCGCCTTGCGGAACGCCGGCGCGCGAAGCCTGCCGTCCCGGCCGAAGCCGGCTCGGGCGCCAATCCGTGATTCCCCATCCGTGCCGCGCGGCGGCATGGCGCTAAGTCGTACGAGGAGCCTCTACATGCGATTTCTTAAGGGTGCGGCGATAGCCGCCGCGGTCACGCTGGCCGCCTGCGCCCAGACCAGGCCGGAGACCACGGCCGGGCTGTCGGCGGAGATGCCGCTCGCCCCCTCCGGCTCGGCGGGGTCTCCCGCCAGCCAGGGCCTCGGCGGCGACACGCTGGTCTTCCGGTCACCGACGCTCGACGTCTCGAAATATCGCGGCTTCTACATCCCGGCGGCCGATGTCTATCAAGGTCCCGACGCCGATTTCGGCGAGATCGCGCCGCCGGACCGGCAGCGGCTGGCGCAGGAGCTGACGCGCGACGTCGCCAAGGCGCTGGGGCGGAACCGTAACGTCGTCCCGCGGCCCGGCCCGGGCATCGTCACGCTGCAGCTCAGCCTGGCCGGCGTCTCCAACACGCGGCCGATCCTGTCGCTGACCCGGGTCACGCCCGTCGGGCTGGGGATCACGGCGATCAAGAGCGCGGAGGGCATGCCGGCCGCCTTCGTCGGTGCCGTCACTGTCGCCGGCAAGTTCACCGATTCCGCCACCGGCCAGATCCTCGGCGGCTTCGTGACCCGGCAGAGCCCGCCGGCCTATGACCTCCGCTCCTCCATCGGCACCATGGAGACGGCCGAGCTTGCACTGACCCATACGGCGAGCGGGCTGGCCAAGGTGATCGACACCATGGCCCCTCCGCGGCGGTAGGTCGTTCGCCCGCCGGCGGCTCGGGAGGATGCCGGCCGGCAAACCAAACCGGAAGTGGGTCATCTTTGGTTTTGCCGGCCGTGCCGTGGCCCATACAGTCGAGCCCGCCGCTGGGTCGGGTGGATCGGAAATGGCAGAACAGGTGAATCCGGTTGAACGATAGCACTGTTGCTAAAGGTGACGAGCCGGCCGGGCGGGGGCCCGGCCGGCTGATGGAATGCCATGAATGCGGGCTGCGGCACGATGTGCCGGTGCTGCCCGACGGTACGGCCGCCCGCTGCCGGCGCTGCGGCGCGACCCTGCACAAGTTCCGGGCCACGTCGCTGGATCATGCCTTCGCCTATGTCTGCGCCGGGCTGGTGTTCTTCCTGATGGCCAATCTCCTGCCGTTCATCTCGCTCGAGATCTCCGGTCGGGTGCAGGCGGCCAGCCTGGTCACCGGCGTTGTCGCCCTCTACCAGCAGGGGCTGTGGGAACTGGCGGCGGTGGTGGCGCTGACCATGTTCCTGGCACCGGCCCTGCGGCTGGGCACGCTGTTCCTGGTGCTGGGCGGGCTTCGCCTGCGGCGGCCGCCGCGCTGGCTGCCGCGGCTGTGGCGCTGGGCCGAGCTGCTGGGCCCCTGGGCGATGATGGAGGTCTATCTGCTGGGCGTCTTCGTCGCCTATGTGAAGCTGATCGACCTCGCGACGGTGGAGGTCGGGCCCGGCCTGTTCTCGGTCGGCGCGCTGATGCTGGCGATCATCGCCGCCGGCTCGGCGCTGGACGGCGAGACGGTGTGGCGGGTGTTCGAGCGGCGCGGGCTGGTGCCGGTTCCGCCGCCGGCCGACCCGGCGCGGCCGGCACGGCTGTGCCACGCCTGCGGCCTGGTCTCGAACGTGCCGGTGGCCGGGCATGCGGACTGCCCGCGCTGCGGGGCGGTGCTGCACCGACGCAAGCCCGACAGCCTGACCCGGACCTGGGCGCTGGTGATCACGGCGATGATCCTGTACGTCCCGGCCAACATCCTGCCGGTGATGACGGTGATCTCGCTGGGCAGCGGCGAGCCGGATACGATCATGAGCGGGGTGGTGGCGCTGGCCGATTCCGGCATGTGGCCGCTGGCGGCACTGGTGTTCTTCGCCTCGGTCACCGTGCCGGTGCTGAAGCTGGTCGGCCTGATCATCCTGCTGGTGTCGACCCGGCGCGGCGCGGTGCGGCGGCTGCAGGACCGCACGGTCCTGTACCGCGTCGTCGAGGCGGTGGGCCGCTGGTCGATGATCGACATCTTCATGATCTCGATCCTGGTGGCGCTGGTGCAGCTGGGGCAGATCGCGACGATCGAGCCCGGCCTCGGTGCCGTGTCCTTCGCCGCCGTGGTGATCATCACCATGATCGCGGCCATGAGCTTCGATCCGCGCCTGATGTGGGACGCGGCGGGAGAGAACGGTGCCGACCATGACTGAAACCGGACCCGGCCCTGGCGCCCCCGCCCCGGCCGCGCCCCGCATCGACCGCAAGCGCCGGCTCTCGCCGATCTGGCTGATCCCGATCGTGGCGGCGCTGGTCGCCGGCTATCTCGGCTGGATCACCTTCTCCAGCAAGGGGCCGACCATCACCATCACCTTCCAGTCGGCGGAAGGTCTGGAGGCTGGCAAGACCCTGATCAAGCACAAGGAGGTGGTGTTCGGCACGGTCAAGACCATCGCCCTGTCGGACGATCTCAGTCATGTCGAGGTCACAGCCGAGATGACCCAGGCGGCGGCGCCGCATCTGAACCAGGACACCCGATTCTGGGTGGTGCGGCCGCGCCTGTCCGCCAGCGGTGGCCTGACCGGCTTCTCCACCATCGTCTCCGGCTCCTATATCGAGCTCGATCCCGGCAAGGGCGAAAGCCGGCGCGACTTCACCGGGCTGGAGGATCCGCCGGTGGTCCGGGCCGACGTGCCGGGGACGGAGTTCCTGCTGAAGGCCGACCGCATCGGCTCGGTCGGCCCTGGCTCGCCGATCTTCTATCGCGACGTCCAGGTCGGCCAGGTCATGGGCTTCGACGCCGCCGACCTTGCCAATGGCGTGACCATCCACGCCTTCGTCCGCGCGCCCTTCGACAGGCAGGTCTATGCCGGGACGAATTTCTGGAACGCTTCCGGCATCTCCGTCGGCACCGGGCCACAGGGTCTCAAGCTGCAGTTGGAGTCGCTGACGGCGGTGCTGGCCGGCGGCATCGCCTTCGACACGCCCGCCGCCGCGCGCACCGGCGACCCGGCCAAGGCCGGCACCAGCTACACCCTGTACAAGGACCAGGAGGGGGTGGAGGAGGCCGAATACACCATCCGCCTGCCCTACCTCCTGTATTTCGACGGCTCGGTCGGCGGGCTGGCGCCGGGCGCCTCGGTGGAATGGCGCGGCATTAAGGTCGGGCGGGTGGCCGAGATCCGGCTGCAATACGACGCGGTCCAGAACCGGATGCGGATCCCCGTCCTGGTCGAGCTGGAGCCGCAGCGCATCGAGCTGGTCGGGGCCAGGCCCGGGCTGGGCACGGGCGAATATGCCGATCGGGTGAAGGCCCTGGTCGCCCGCGGCCTGCGGGCGCAGCTGAAGAACGGCAACCTGCTGACCGGCCAGATGGTGGTGACGCTGGACATCTATCCCGACACTTATCCGCAGACGGTGGGGGAGGGGGACCGCTATCCGATCCTGCCGACCATCCCGGGCCAGTTCGACAGCGTCATGCGCTCGGTCAACGGCATCCTCGACAAGGTCTCGGCGCTGCCGATCGACACGCTGGTCGAGCAGACCAACGCGACGCTGCAATCGATCCAGTCGCTGGCGGCCTCGCCGGACATCACGGAGGCGCTGCGCTCGCTGGCCGGGGCCCTGGCCTCGACCCAGCAGCTGCTGGGCCAGGCCAACAGCAATCTCGGCCCTGCGCTGCAGCAGCTGCCGCCGCTGCTGGCCACGGCGCAGCAGGCGGTGCGGCGGCTCAGCGGCACGCTGGGTGACCAGGGCTATGGCGCGGATTCGACCTTCAAGCGCGACCTGACCCGGCTGATGGGCCAGGTCGAGGACACGCTGCGCTCGATCCGCATCCTCTCCGACTATCTCGAGCAGCACCCCGAGGCGCTGATCCGGGGCAAGACCGAAGGGCTGAACTGATGTGCCGTCTCCCCCTGTCCCGCTCCGCCGTCCTGGCCGGCCTGCTGGCGGCGCTCGCCGCCTGCTCGTCGCCGCCGCCCAGGGTCTACACCCTGGCGGCCATGCCCGGCACGCCGCTCGGCGGCCGGCCGGTGACGGCGTCAGTGGCCGCGGTCGAGGTGCCGAAATATCTCGATCGGCCCCAGATCGTCCGCCGCTCCGGCACGGTCGAGCTGGGCGTCAACGAGTTCGAGCGCTGGGGCGAGCCCCTGGCCAACATGGTGCAGCGGGTGCTGGCGGAGGATCTGACAGCGCGCCTGCCGGCCGGCTCGGTCGTCACCACCAGCCGCACGCTTTCGGGGGATGAGACGCTGACGGTCGAGCTCGCCGTCGGTCGCTTCGATCCGGAAGCCGACGGTACGATCGTGCTGGAGGCGCAATGGCGCCTGCGGGGGAAGGTCGGGAGCCGCGCCGCGACCGAGACCGCCCGCATCTCCCGACGGCCGGCAGACCAGAGCACGGCAGCCGAGGTCAAGGCCATGAGCGAGGCCCTCGGCGACCTGGCCGACCGGATCGCCGGCCCGATGCCGGCTCGGTAGGCGCTTGGTCATCCGCCCACCGGGAACGTCGATGTGACACGGGCGGGACCATTCCAGGGGTGAGGGACGCCCGCTTCGAGTCGGCTCGGCCGGCGTCCGGCCTAGCGAAGTCACTTCGTGTCCCGCAGTCACTTCTGTCTAAATCCCTCGGCATTCGATCCAAAGTCCCACCCGCCCGGACGACGTGGTTCCACCGGCCGGAAGCGGTTGCAATTGTAAGTTAGTTAGATTAACTAACTCATGGAGATTGGAATCATGGGAAGCATGGTGGCAGGCGAGATCATTGCCGGCATCGATATCGGCGGAACCAAGACGCAGCTGGTCGCGATGCGGGGCGGCATCACCCTGGCCGACCGGACTGAAGCAACCAGAGGCTGGCGCAGTCATCGCGCCGAGGAGGATGCGGCTGCGCTCGTCTCCATGGTCCGTGAGGCGGTCGATGGCGCCGAACCGGCCGCCATCGTGGTCGGCGCGCATGGCTGCGACAGCACCGATCAATGTCGGGCGTTCCAGGAGCTGATCGCGGCCCGGACCGGCGGCGCGGTCCTCGTGCTCAACGATTCCGAGCTGCTGCTGCCGGCGGCAGGGCAGGCGATGGGAATCTCCGTCATCGCCGGCACCGGCTCGATCGCCGTCGCCCGCCTGCCTGACGGCACCATGTTGACGGCGGGGGGCTGGGGCTGGTTTCTCGGCGATGAGGGCAGCGCCAGCGGTTTGGTGAGGGACGCCGCCCGAGCGGTGCGCGACGCGATGGATCGTGGCCAGGCCTTGGACCCGCTGGCGCAGGCGCTGCTCGGGATCCTCGACATCGACGATCCCGTCCGGCTCGGCAAGACCCTGGCGGCCGAGGGCAGCGCCGCCGGGATCGGCCGCCACGCGCCCGCCCTGTTCGCCGCCGCGGAGGGCGGGTCGGCGATCGCCCGGAGCGTGATCGACGCCGGCGGTCAGGCCCTGGCCCTTCTGGTCCGGCGGCTGGTGGATCGAGGAGCGAAGGGCGGCAGCGTGGTCGCCGGCGGGGGCGTCATCTCGCGTCAGCCGCGGCTGATGCGGGCCTTTGAGGCCGCGATGGCCGAGCAGGTGCCCGGCTGGGCCGTGACGCTTCTGACCACTCCGCCGGCCTTCGGCGCGGTCCGGCTCGCCGAAGCCCTGATCCGGGGCGATCTGCCGCCGCAGCTGCCGCGGCCGGCGATCGCACGGACCGTTCTGGCGGACAGCGATCGGAGGATGCGATGACGGCGACTGACGCGGCGCCCGCCGGGCGCACGCCGACCCCGTCGGGGCTGCGGATCATCCCGGCGCGATACTGGGGCCAGCGGGTCGCCGCCGCCCTGCTGGTGATGGTGGTCCTGGGCTTCGCCGCCCTGGTCGCCAGCAGCCGGAACGTTCAATGGGACGCGATCGGCACCTATCTCTTCGATCTGACGATCCTGGACGGCATCCGGCTGACGCTGGTGTTCACGGTCCTCGCCATGGCCATCAGCATCCTGGCCGGAATCGTGCTGGCGATGATGCGCCTGGCATCCAATCCGATCCTGTCCGGCTTTGCCGGCTTCTACATCTGGTTCTTCCGCGGCACGCCGCTGCTGGTGCAGATCATCTTCTGGTTCAACATCCAGCTGTTCATCCCGGCCATCGAGGTCGGGCCGCTGAATGTCGAGACCAACACGCTGATCTCGGCCTTCACGGCCGCCCTGCTGGCGCTCAGCCTGAACGAATCCGCCTATGTGGCGGAGATCGTCCGCGGCGGCCTCCTGGCCGTCGACAAGGGGCAGGGCGAGGCGGCGACGGCGCTCGGCTACACCCCGTTCCAGACCCTCACCCGGATCGTGCTGCCGCAGGCGCTGCGCGTCATCATCCCGCCGATCGGCAACCAGACCATCTCGATGCTGAAGACCACCTCGCTGGTCTCGGTCGTGGCGGCGCAGGACCTGCTGACGCGGGTCCAGAACATCTACGCCAAGAACTTCCTGATCATCGAGCTGCTGATCGTCGCCAGCATCTGGTACCTGGTGCTGACCACGGCCGCCTCCCTCGGCCAGTCCTGGATCGAACGGCGCCTGGGCCGCAGTGACCGCGCTCCCTCGAAGGCCCGGCGGATCCTCGGCGCGGCAGGGAGGCAGGGCTGATGGGCGAGGTGGGACAGACATCCGCCTCACGGCCGATGGTCGAGGCGATCGGCGTGCGCAAGGCATTCGACAGCCTGCAGGTCCTGTCGGGCATCGACCTGACCATCCGCAAGAGTGAGGTCGCCTGCATGCTGGGCCCGTCCGGCAGTGGCAAGTCGACCTTCCTGCGCTGCATCAACCATCTGGAGAAGGTCAGCGGCGGCGAGATCCTGGTCGATGGCGAGCTGATCGGCTACCGCCGCCGGGGCGACCGCCTGTACGAGCTGAAGGCCGCCGAATTGGCCCGCCAGCGCCGCGACATCGGCATGGTGTTCCAGCGCTTCAACCTGTTCCCGCATCTCGACGTGCTGGAGAACATCGTCCAGGCCCCGGTGCTGATCCGCGGCGAGCCGCGGGCGGATGTCGTCGCCCGTGCCCGCGCTCTGCTGGAGATGGTCGATCTCAGCGACAAGGCACAGGCCTATCCGCAGCAGCTGTCGGGCGGCCAGCAGCAGCGGGTGGCGATCGCCCGCGCGCTGGCCATGCGCCCGAAGCTGATGCTGTTCGACGAGCCGACCTCGGCCCTCGACCCGGAGCTGGTCGGCGAGGTGCTGGCGGTGATGAGGCGCCTGGCGGCCGAGGGCATGACAATGCTGGTCGTCACCCATGAGCTGGGCTTCGCCCGCGAGGTCGCGGACCGGGTGATCTTCATGGACCAGGGCGTGGTTGTGGAGGAGGGGACGGCCGCCGAAGTGCTGGACCATCCCCGGCACCAGCGCACCCAGGCGTTCCTGCGGCGGGTCCGCTGACCAGGCCGCCGCCGGGATCGATGCAAACCGTGCAACGCAAACAGGGAGAGAGACAATGACGCGCAATCTTTTCGTTCTGATGGCCGCCGCAATCCTTGGCGCCGGCGCGGCGCAGGCGGCGGAGGTTGACCCGGCGCTGCGAGCCATGCTGCCCGAAGCCATCCGGCAGGCGGGCGAGATCCGGGTGGGCACAGATCCGCAGCAGCCGCCCTATGATTTCTACGACACCGACAACACGACCCTGATCGGGCTGGAGCAGGATCTCGCCGCCGAGATGGCGGCTCGGCTGGGGGTCAAATTCACCTTCTCCCCCGCCCAGTTCGCCAGCATCATCCCGGCGATCCAGGCCGGCCGCTTCGATCTCGGCATCTCGGCCTTCGGCGACTTCGCTGAGCGCGAGAAGATCCTCGACATCATCGACTACACGCTCGAAGGCACCGGGCTGATCGTGCTCGAGGGCAATCCCCACAACATCAAGAAGATCAGTGACATCTGCGGTCTGCGCGCCGGCGCGGTGCAGGGCTCGATCCCGCTGCAGCTTCTCGACAAGCAGAAGGGGCTATGCCCGGCCGACAAGCCGCTGGAGGTGATGCAGTTCCCGTCGAACGATCAGGCCAAGGTGGCGATGCGCAGCGGGCGCCTGGACGTCTCGCTCGATACGGTCGGCGTCGCCGCCTACACGCTCGCCCATCAGCCGCAGACCGGCAAGAAGCTGGAGCTGGTCGACACCGCCAAATACGCGGTCGGCTACCAGGGCATCCTGGTCGGCAAGAACAACCCCGAGCTGCGCGACGCGATCAAGGCGACGCTGCAGAAGATGATCGATGACGGCGCCTACGGGAAGATCTTCGCCAAGTGGGGCCTCAGCCAGAACGCCGTCACCACCATCACCGTCAACGATGCGGCCCGCTGGGCCGATTACATGAAACTCGACTGAGTCACCTTTCCTCGACTGCGAACGGACCAGACCATGACAGACAGAGTCAGTTACCGCGACGGCATCGCCCTGCAGCCGAAGGCGCTGGAGGCGAGCCGGCAGGCCGTGGCCGCGACGCTGGAGCGGGCGGATCTGGCGCCGTTGCAGCGGGGAACCGTCGCCCTGATCGGCATCGGCGCCAGCCTCTATGCGGCCGAGGCCGGCGCTACGGCCATGCGCGGCCAGGGCATCCGGGCCTTCGCGCTGCCCGGGACCGACCTCTACGACCCGGCGGTCGACGCGGCCGATGCCTATGTCGCGATTTCCGCCTCCGGCCGCAGCGTCGAGCCCGCCCAGGCGATCCGGGTCCGGCCGCAGGCCGCGACCTTCGGCATCGCCAAGGCCGCCGAGACGCCGCTGGGCGAGGTCGTCCGGACCATGGTCGCGACGGCCAGCGGCCCGGACAGCGGCCCGAACACCACCAGCTATGTCTGCGCGCTGCAGGCGATCGGCCTGATGGCCGACCGCGCTGGCCGGCCTTCGGGCGCCGACTGGGCCGCGCTGCCGGCAGCGGCCGAGGACGTCCTCGCCGCCGTGGCCGGGCCGGTGGCGAAGGCGTCGGCGCTGCTGGCCGGCCGCATCGCCATCGACTGCGTCGGCGCCGGCATCGCCTTCGGCACCGCCGGCTACGCCGCGCTGCTGATCCGCGAGGCCGTGCGCGTCGCGGCGCAGGGCTGGGACACGCTGAACTTCCTGCACGGCCCGATGGAGCCGAACGACGCGCGCAGCGGCGTGATCCTGTTCGGCGACGGGCGGGAGGTGACGCTGGCGCAGGATCTGGCCGGCTTCGGCATTCCGTCGGTGCTGATCACTGCGCGTGGCGACGTGGCCGATGCGAGGAACCTGGTGGTGATCCGGGTGCCCGGGTCGGGGCTGCCGGGCGCGATCCTGCAGGCGATCCCGGCCCAGCTGCTGATCGCCGACCTGGCCGAAGCGGCCGGCCTGCCGGTCTGCAACTTCCGCTACCGGCAGACCGATACCAAGCTGCCCCTGAAGGCGGCCTGACCGGTCAGCGCGGCCCGCCTGCCGCCCGGGCCGGGCGGCGGGCGGGCCGCGGCTCCTCCGCCCTATCGGCCTCGGGCAGCAGCGAGACGGCCGGGCGCCGATCCTCGCCTAGGAGCGTGCCGAGGCTGTAATCCGCCGCCAGCCCGACGGCGCCGAGCACCGTGGCCTTCCGGGTCAGTTGGCTGACGGCGATCTCGGTCGGCCAGGTCAGCTCGGCGACCGTCCGGGCGATCTGCTCCATCATCAGCTCGTTCTGGCCGACGCCGCCGCCGAGCACCGCCAGTCCGGGGTCGAGCACGCCGACGCAGGCGGCGACCAGCCGGCCGATATCCGCGGCATGCCGATCGATGCAGGCGCGCGCATGGGCCGAGCTCACGGCCCGCGCGAACAGCTCCTCGGCGCTCGTCGGTGGCGCACCCTCATCGGATGGCCAATCGCGGGCGCAGCGGGCGACCAGGCTGGCCGATCCCAGATACTCCTCCAGCGCCTCCAGCCGCGGCGTCTCCGTTGCCGACCAGGGGAAAGGCAGGCGCCCGACCTCGCCGGCCGCGCCGTTGAAGCCGCGGAACAATCGGCCGTCGATGATGATGCCGAGCCCGATCTTTACGCCGACCTGGAGGTAGATGAACGACGCGCGCCCCTGGGCCGTCCCCTCCCGCAGCTCCGCCAGCGCGGCGCAGTTGACGTTGTTCTCCAGCAGGATCGGCACGTGGAAGCGGCGTTGCAGGCTCCGCGCGATGGCCGGGAGGTCCTTGCCGCGGCCTCGTGGCGCCAGGGCGGAGGAGACGATCGTCGGCACCGCCACGGCGATCGCCCGCAGCGGCCCGCCCCGGCGGACGCGATCCAGCACCTGCTCCACAGCGCCGTCGATCTCGGACGAGGGCAGGTCGGCTTCCGCGATCGGCCTCCCGTCCAGCCCGGCCGCGACCGCATGGGTGTGGGTGGTGCCGGCATCGACGCCGACGACGATGCCGGCCTGGGGGCCGAGGCCATAAGTGACGGCGGTCCGGCCCGTCGGGCCCTTGACCGTCCCGCGCGAGGCCACCAGCCCGTGCGCTTCGAGCTCGCCGACCGCGGCCGACATGGTCGGTTTCGAGAAGGCGAGCAACGCCCCCAGCTGTGGCCGGGTGATCGGGCCTGAGGTCGACACGGTCCGCAGGACCGCGCGGGCGCTTTCGGTGAGGGCTGGCGGCGGCCCGGCGACCGGGAGGGCTTTCGGCGGATTCGGCATCGACACGCAGTGGCGGAGGAACCGGCCGATGATAGGGCAAGCGGAACGGCTTCGAAACCCGGACCGCCGGTTCCGCGGGTGGTTTCTCGGTCTCTGCTTCCCGGTCGAGCCGGCATTGGGCCACCGACACCGTCCGATCCGAGGTCGTGTCCAACCATGTCCGCGAGGCGAAGAGATCAGCGGGCCGATCCGCAATCGGTCACAAAATGGTGGGCGCCGGCCAGCGAGAACCTTAATCGCCGATAATGAGGGCGAGATCGATGGCGGCGATATCGAGGAGGCGGGACATCGAGGAATGGGCGCCTTCGGGATCGCGAAGCCGGATGCGTTCGACCACCTCGCGGTGATAGGGGAGCGAGTGAGCCGGGGAGCGGGCCTGGCCCGTCGAGATGCGGAAGGAATAGCCGAGCGCGGCGCTGATCGTCGTCCACATCTGTTGGAAGACCAGATTGTGGCTCGCCCGCAGAAGGCCGCGATGGAAGTCGATATCGGCCTCGTTGAAGGCGACGATGTCGTCCGGCATTGCCCTCTCCATGCGCTCGTAAGCGGCCTCCAGCTCCGCGACATCCATGGCCGAAGCGCGGGCTGCGGCGAGGCGGGCCGCGGCAGGCTCGATCACCCGACGAGCCTCGAGCAGGCTGCGGACGAATTCCGGGCTCGGCGCGCCGGCCATCGACCATTCCAGCATGTCCGGGTCAAGCAGGCTCCAATCCTCGAGATCGCGCACGAGGGTGCCCACCCGGGGGCGCGTGCTGACAAGTCCCTTGGCGGAGAGGACGCGGATCGCCTCGCGCAGCGCGCTCCGGCTGATCTTCAGGGTTCCGCAAAGCTCGCTCTCGGAGGGCAGGAGCGAACCCGGCTTGAACTCGCCCGACAGGATGCGGGTCGCGATCGCGCGCACCACCTGGCCGTGGATGCGCGGCTTGGAGAGCACGCGCCCCCCCGTCTCGGGGGCGGTGTCAGTCATGATAGAGCACCGAGCGGCCGCCATCGATGACGATGCAGGCGGCGTTGATGAAGGGCGCTTCGTCGGAGGCGAGGAAGACCGCGGTCATCGCGACCTCCTCCGGCTTGCCGATCCGCTTCGGCGGATGCAGCGCGCAGACGCGCCGGCGCTCGGCCTCCGGGTCGGGAAACGTGTTCCAGTGGTCGATCGCAAGCTGGGTCTCGATATAGCCGGGCGCGATCGCGTTCACGCGCAGCCCCTCCGGCGCATACTCGACGCCGAGAGCCCGGGTGAGGCCCAGGAGACCGTGCTTGGCGACCGGATAGGGAAAGCTGCCGGGGATGATGGTGAAGGCGTGGGAGGACGCGATGTTGATGATCGCGCCCGATTGCGCGGCCCGCATGGCGGGAAGCACCGCCTTTGTCATGCGCCAGACGCCGTCCAGGTCGATCGCGAAGCAGCGCCGCCATTCCTCGTCGCTGGTCTCGTGCGGGGGGTGGAAGACATTGATGCCGGCGTTGTTGACGAGGATGTCGACGCGGCCGAAGGCGGAGAGCGCCGTCCGGGCAGCGTCCTCAACCGAGGCCTCGCCGGTCACGTCGGTCTCGACGAAGAGGGCCTTGCCACCGGCGCCGCGAAGCTTGTCCGCCATGGCCGCGCCTGTTTCGGCATCGCGTTCGGCAATGACCACGGCAGCGCCTTCGGCCGCGAAGCGCTCGGCGGTGGCCGCGCCGATGCCGCGGCCTGCGCCGGTGACGATCGCAACCTTGTCCTTGAGCCGCTCCGCCATATCACCAATCCACGATCGTGCCGTCGGCGAGGACGGCGTGCTGCGTATGGATGACCTCCTGCGCGAAAGGATGGCGTGCGCATTCGGCTTCGTCGACCTCGACCCCCAGGCCCGGCGCGTCCGGCACCTGCCAGAAGCCGTCGATCATCCGGATCGGACCCTTCACGACATCGAAATACCAGGGCACGGCGCCGACCATCTCCTCCTGTATGACATGATTGGGCGTCGACACGGCGAAATGCAGCGCCGCGACGCCGGCGATCGGCCCCAGCGGATTGTGCGGCGCGACACCGATGCCGAACGTATCGGCGATCGCCGCGATCTTCTTCGCTTCCAGCATGCCGCCGCAATGGCAGATGTCGGGCTGGATCACGCTGACCGCCCGGCTGGTGACGAGGTCGGTGAACTCGGCCCGCTCGACCAGGCGCTCGCCCGTCGCGACCGGCACGGATGTCCGGGCGGCGATGGCCGCCAGCCCTGCGGTGTCGCCGGGCGGCAGCGGTTCCTCGACGAACATCGGCCGGCCGGGCGCAAGCGCGTCGATATAGGCGAGCGCCGCGCCGACCGACGCCGGACGGCCGTGGAAGTCGACCATGATCTCGACCTCCGGCCCGACGGCGGACCGGAGGGCGTCCATCAGGCGCGCCACCTTGTCGATCTCTGGCAGCGGCGCATGGAAATGCGTGTAGGGGATGAACACGGCCTTGAAGGCGTGATAGCCGCTCTCCACCACGGCGCGCGCACGCTCGACCAGCGGGTCGACCTCCAGCGTCTCATAGACGGCGCGCATGTCGCCGAGGCCGAGATGCGTGTAGACCCCGACCTTGTCGCGTACCTTGCCGCCGAGCAGGCGCCAGACCGGCACGCCAAGCGCCTTGCCGAGGATGTCCCAAAGCGCGATCTCGATGCCGGAGATCGCCGTCATCGCCACGGCGCCCAGCCGCCAGAAGGACTGTTTCTTCATGGCGCGCACCGCCTGCTCGATGTCGCGCGGGTCGCGGCCGATGATCAGCGGCGCGAGATCGTCGATCGCGCCGACCACCGCCCGGGTCTTCCATTCGAGCGTCGCTTCGCCCCAGCCATGGAGGCCCGGCTGGTCGGTCTCCACCTTCACGAAGACCCAGTTCCGCATCTCGGCGTTGACGATCCGTGTCCGGATGGCGGTGATCTTCACCGGGCTCTCCTGCTTGTCTGATTTATTAAAGTTATGAATGTGCGGATCGCGAACGTCAAGTCGGCGACGGAAGCCGGGTCAATGCTGGTTTAGCTGCTGGTTCCAGGAGTTATGCCCCTCTCAAAATCCCGACAAGAGGCTTGACCCTCGATCAAATATCGGATGTTTAATAGGAAACAGTCTGATAAAAGGGGGCAGGGAGGGATGCGGCTTGGCAGCGCCTCAGCGGTTCCGTCACCCGGGTACCGGTCCCGCCGGGATCGCGCCTTCTATGCGACCGTGGCGCCGTTCTTCGCCATTTTCACCGTCTTCAGCCTCTTCCCGGTCCTGTTCTCGCTCTATCTCGGCTTCAATCGCTGGGATGGCTTCGGCACACCGAAATTCGTCGGCCTCGACAATTATCTGCGGGCCCTCGCCGATCCGGTGTTCCGCCAGGCGATCTGGAACACCTTCATCGTCTGGATCGCCTCATCGGTCGCGACGGTGACGCTGGCCTTCGGCCTTGCCGTCCTGGTCAACGAATTCGTGGTCGTCGGGCGGCAGTATTTCCGTGTCGTCTTCCTGTTCCCGCTCCTGGTCGCGCCCGCGATCTCGGCGATCATCCTCCGTGTGATGTTCTCGTCGAATGGCGGCATCGTGAACACGGTGATCGGCGCGGTGACGGGCGAGCCCTTCTATTTCGACTGGCTCGGCTCGGAGGCATGGATCAAGCCGCTCGTCATCCTCCTCGTCGTCTGGCGCTGGACCGGCTGGCATTTCCTGATCTTCCTGTCGGGACTGCAGTCGATCTCGCGCGATCTGTACGAGGCGGCGCGGATCGACGGCGCCAGCCGGGTGCAGGTCTTCCTGCGGGTGACCGCGCCGTTGATGCTGCCGACGCTCGGCTTCTCGATCACCAACGCTACCCTGGGCGGGCTGCAGATCTTCGACGAGCCCTATGTGCTCACCGCGGGCACGGGCGGCACCGACAATGCCTCGACGACGCTCGGCATGTATCTCTACGCGACCGCCTTCACCAATTTCGATTTCGGGCTCGGCGCGGCGGTCTCCTGGTACATCTTCGCCGTGATCACGCTGCTGACGGTCGTCTATCACCGCCTGCTCGGGCGGATGACGGTGGGGACGGCATGATGGCCGGCTTCTTCGCCAAGCGCGAGCGGCGCGCCAACATCCTGATCACCATCGGCCTCGGCCTCTTCTCCCTGGTCTTCATCCTGCCGCTCTACTGGACCGCGGTGATGGCGACGCGGCGGCTGGAGGAGGTGTTCCAGTTCCCGCCGCCGGTCTTCTTCGGCGATGCTCTCCTCGACAATTTCGCCCGCATCCAGGCGGTATACGAGCCGCTGGCGCCGCTGGTGAACAGCTTGATCGTCGCCGTGCCGAAGACGATCGGCCTTGTCCTGGTCAGCGCCCTCGCCGGCTACGGCTTCGCCCGCTACCGGCGCGCCAAAGGCCACGGGCCGCTGCTGCTGCTGGCCTTCGCGACGCTGTTCTTCCCGCCGTCGCTGGCGCTGATCCCGTTCTTCCTCGAGATGAACTGGTTCGGCTGGCTCGACACCTTCTGGCCGCTGATCGTGCCGGCACTCGCCTCGGGTTTCGGTGTGATCTGGATGTACACCTACATCTCCGGCACCGTGCCGCACGAGCTCTACGAAGCATCGGAGGTCGATGGCGCCGGCACCTTCTCGGCCTTCTTCCGGATCGTGTTGCCGATCATCAGGCCCGGCCTCGCCGCGCTCGGCGTCTGGACGCTGATCAGCACCTGGAACGATTTCCAGCTGCCGCTCGTCATCCTGACCGACCAGGCGAAGTTCACGGTGCCGCTCGCGCTCACCTCGCTGAACTCGACCTATTTCGCCGACCTTCCGGCCGTGATGCTCGCCACCCTGATCGGCCTCGTGCCGGTCTTCATGCTCTTCGGCTTCTTGAGCCGGCAGTTCATCAGCGGCCTGACGGGCGGCGCCGTGAAGTCATGAGCGATCGAAGGGAGGACCCGACATGAAGACATACTGGAATGTCATGGCGGCGACGGTGCTCGGCCTCGCCGCAAGCCTGGGAACCGCGGTGGCGCAGGAGACGCCGGACACCGGGATCTCGGGCACCGTCAGCCTTTGGACCTGGCCGCACAACGACCGGACATTGACGTCGCTGCTGCCGGAGTTCAACAGGGCCTATCCGAACATCAAGGTCCGGATCCAGGGCTTCCCCTCCGGCAAGAACGCCTATCTGAACAAGCTGCTCTCGGCGCTTCTCGCCGGCACCGGCCCGGATGTCGCGATGGTCGAGATCAACAATGTCGCGCAGTTGAGCGAGAAGCAGCAATTCGCCGACCTGTCGAAGCCGCCCTTCAACGCCGGCGCGCTCAAGGCCGATTTCGCCCCGTTCGCCTGGTCGAAGGTCGAGGATCCGGCGACGGGCCGCATCTTCGCGCTGCCGAAGCACACGGGGCCGGGCGCTCTCTTCTACCGGCGCGACCTGTTCGAAGCGGCGGGCCTTCCGGGCGACCCTCAGGCTCTCGCGGCGACGCTCAAAGACTGGAACGCCTTCATCGAGGCCGGCCGGAAGATCGCCAAACCGAACGAACGCTGGATGGTGGGGACAGGCAATGAGCTGGTTCTCGCCTACATCGCCCAGCGCGGCGTCTCCTATTTCGACGAGGACGGCAAGCTGCTGGTGAACGGTCCGGTCTTCAAGGAGGCGTTCGAGCTGGTGGCAAAGGCACGGGATGCAGGGCTGATCTCGCCCTTCGCCATGTGGACACCGGAATGGCAGGGCGCCTTCGCCCGCGGGCAGATCGCGACCGTCGTCATCGGCAACTGGTTTGGCGGACTCTTGAAGAGCGCCTATGCGCCGGGCGATGCCGGCAAATGGGGCGTGGTGCCGGCGCCGGCGGAGAACGGCGTCTCGGCCTTCAATTGGGGCGGTGACTTCCTGGGCATCCTCGAGACTAGCGAGAACAAGGAAGCGGCCTGGGCGCTCGTCAAATGGATCGCCATGAACGACACCAGCCTGAAGCTGCAATATGAGAAAGGCGATCTCTACCCGGCCTACATATCGGCCGGGAAAGCGACCTGGATCAATTTCCAGGACCCCTATTACGGGGGCGAGAACACCAACGAGATCTTCGCCAAGGTGCAGGCCGAGATGGTGCCGCAGACCACCAACCCACTCGATTCCGTCGCCTATCTGGCGGTGGAGACGGCGGTGAACGCCGTGGTGACGAGCGGCAAGTCGATCGACGAGGCGCTGGCGCAGGCCGAGGCCGAGATCAAGGCGAAGATGTAGAGACCATTTGTAAATGCGACTGGTGCGGCCGTCTGACGGCGGTTTCTGCGCTTCCTGTGCTCACGCACCAAACGTGCGCTGCGCTCCGGTTCTCGAAACCACCGCCAGCCGACTCACACCAGCGCATTTCCAAACGGTCTCTGAGGTCGAGGCATGGGACGGTCCGCGCGGGCGTTTCGCGGCTGCGCCGCCCGGCTCCTCTTTCATGATCATCCGGAGTGACAATGCTGTTCGCGACATCCCTCGCCGGGACCTGGTCCTTCGCGCTCGATCCTGATCATCGCGGCCTGAAGGAGGCGTGGTTCGGCCGCGAGCTCGACGACACGATCGCGCTTCCCGGCAGCGTCGACGAGGCGCGGAAGGCGCCGGCCAACCCGGACGGCACCATGGCGCATCTCTCGCGCCGCCATCCCTATGTCGGCCGCGCCTGGTACGGCCGCTCCTTCGAGGTCGCGGCGGAGGCGGCGGGGCTCTACCACCAGCTGGTGCTGGAGCGGCCGCATGGCGAGGTGACGGTCTGGCTCGGCGGCATCAAGATCGGCCGCGATCGCAGCCTTTCGACGGAGCACCGCTTCCTGCTCGGGAAGCTCGCGGCCGGCCCGCATCGCCTCGTCCTGATGATCGACAATGAGCGGGTCGAGGCCGTCGGCGAGGCGATCACCCATGCGGGCATGGAGAATGTCGCCCATTCCAACACGGACCACACCCAGACCAACTGGAACGGCGTCGTCGGCTCGCTGCGGATCGAGGCTTCGGTCGGCGCGATCAGCCGCGTCGCCATCCATGCTCCGACCCGCCGGGCGCGGATCGACATCGAACTCGACGGGTTCGACACCGACATTCACTATCCGACCTTCTGGACTCGCGATGCCGGGGACCGGCTGGTCCTGCGATTCCGCCTCGCCAGCGTCGCGGAGCCGCTCGTCATCGAGCGGCCGGTCACGATCCGCAGTGGCTTCACCCCGGTCTCGATTGATGTCGATCTGCCGGAGGCGACGGGACTCTGGGACGAGTTCTCGCCGGTCGTGCACCGGCTCGATGTCGAATGGTCGCGCGGCGGCGTTCCGGTCGACCGGAACGAGACGAGCTTCGGCATCCGTTCCTTCACCCGTGACGGGCGGCGCCTGCGCCTGAACGGCCGGGCGGTCTTCCTGCGCGGCACGCTCGATTGCTGCATCTTTCCGCTCACGGGCTATCCGCCCTGTGACGTCGACGGCTGGCGCAAGGTCTATTCGACCGTACAGGCCTATGGTCTCAACCATGTGCGCTTCCATTCCTACTGCCCACCCGAAGCCGCCTTCGTCGCGGCGGATGAGATGGGCGTGCTGCTCCATGTCGAGACGCCGGTTTGGGCCGTGCTCGGCTCCGACCCCAATCTCGACCGCTTCATCCACGAGGAATCCGAGCGGATCGTCCGCGCCTATGGCAATCACCCGTCCTTCGTGATGATGGCGGTGGGCAACGAGCCGCACGGGCCGGGACTGCATGCCTTCCTGTCGCGCTGGGTCGCGCACTGGACCGAAGCGGATCCGCGCCGGCTCTACACCGGCTGTTCCGGCTGGCCGACGATCGCCGAGGCCGACTACGCCTCGAAGCCCGAGCCGCGATCGCAGCGCTGGGGCGAAGGGCTCGCCGGGCGGCTCAACGCGCAGGCGCTGGAGACGATGACCGACTGGAGCGCCTATCGCGATGCGGTCGATATGCCGCTCGTGACGCATGAGATGGGCCAGTGGTGCGTCTTCCCGAACCTCGATGAAATCGAGAAGTATCGGGGCGTGGTCGAGGCGCGGAATTTCGCCCGGGTCCGCGACGACCTCGCCGCCAAGGGCATGCTCGACCTCGCCCGGGATTTCCTGGTGGCGAGCGGCAGCCTGCAGACGAAGCTCTACAAGGAGGACATCGAAAGCGCGCTGCGGACGAGGGACCTCGCCGGCATCCAGCTGCTCGGCCTGCAGGACTTTCCCGGCCAGGGCACGGCATTGGTCGGCGTCGTCGATGCCTTCTGGGACCAGAAGCCCTATGTTTCGCCAGAGGCGTTCCGCGAGTTCTGCGCGCCCGTCGTGCCGCTGGTCAGGAGCGAGCGTTTCGTCGCGACGCGAGGCGAGCCGATCAGGGCGGCGGTCGAGGTCGCGCAATTCGGACCGGCGGATATTGAGGATGCGGTGCTGCGCTGGTCATTGGCCGATGACTCCGGGACAGTCATCGATCAGGGTGAGATCAGGGCTCGCCGGCTCACCACAGGCGACCTCCATCGGATCGCCGATCTCGCGATCGAAACCAGCGCCCTGGCCCAGGGCCGTTACGAGCTGCTGCTCGAGCTTGCCGGGACGGGATACCGCAATCGCTGGGGCTACTGGATTTTCGAGAAGGCCAGCGGGGCGGTGCCGCTCGAAATCGTGGCGGATCTGAACGAGGCGGTCCTCAGCCGGATCGAGGCGGGGGAGACCATTGTCTGGTCGCCCGATCCGAAGGCGATCCGGCAGGACAGCATCCTCGGCTTCACCACCGTCTTCTGGAATACGCTCTGGACCCGCCGCCAGCCGCCGCACACGCTCGGCCTCCTGATTGATCAGGACCATCCGATCTTCAGCGCGTTCCCGAGCGGCCGGGCTTCCGATTGGCATTGGTGGGAACTCGTTCATGGCCGTGCGGCGCTCGATCTCTGCGGGCTTGGCCTGTCGCCGATTGTCCGCGTTATCGACGATTGGAACTCGAATCGAGACCTCGCGCTTCTGGCGGAGTGCCGGATCGGGCGCGGCCGCCTCGTCATCAGCGCAATCGATCTTGCCAGCGACCTCGACCGACGCCCGGTCGCGTCGGCAATGCGACATGCGCTTGCCCAGCATCTCGTCCGCGACCGGGAAGAGCGGCAGCCTGCCATCCTGGATCGAAAGTCGGTGCTGGATTGGTCGGACGATCTGATGACGCGCGGAGGACTCGATCTTCGATCGTGAGGAGGACGTACGGGCCCTGGTGTGTGAGGCGCTCGCCAGGTCGCACCAAGCCGTCACCGGTCCAGGCGTTCCAGTTGGCGATCCCGTCCGGGGGCTCCGGGCGAGGCTTCCTTTAGGGCCGACGTGAAGACGGCACCCTGCCAAGGCGAGGCGCGCTGAGCATGGGAGGCAGGTCCCAAAAGGCGTAGCGCATCGACCGGCAGGAGAGGGCGATTCATCCAAGGATCGGCTCCGAGAGCAAGGACGCCGCCGGAAGTGCATCTAGGTCGGAAGCGGCCGGAATGCCTAGGATCTGCCTCGGGAAATGAAAGGGCTGGGCGCCCCCCGCCGATCAGCCCGGCAGCTCCCTCACATGGGGCCGGGCAGGCTTCGCTCTCCATCAGGATACGACTTGCCCGGTCCCCATGCCCAATCTGATCCCGGCGGCGGCCCGCACCTAGTCGGGCGGGGAGGCCAGGTGAAAGCTTCAGGAGATCGCAGTATCCGGCCTGATCGGGGCCAGATGGCTTTCAGCGTGGCCCCCCGGCACGCGGTCGCGATCCTGGCCATTCTGGCCGGATGCAACTGTGCCTTTGCGGAAGGACTTGCCGGCCGTGATGCCGGGGCCGTCCCGCTGGCGGCCGGCGGCCACCCGATGTCTGCCCCGGCAGCGGCCGTGCCGCGCTTGGGACCTGAGGCGTCTGTCCCGGGCCCCATGGCGGCGCTGCAGCCGGGATCCGATGTCGGCATCCCAGTGCGGAACGGGATAGCAGCGCTCCCCTTGCCGGATAACGCCTCCGCCGAGTTGCGCCGCCTGGCGCGCGACGCGCTGGCCGGGCAGGCGGACGCCGAAAACGATCTCGGCACGTTCTTCGCGCTCGGGATCGAGGTGTCGCGAAGCCTGGAGCAGGCTGCCTACTGGTATCGGCGGGCCGCCGACCAGGGCGTGGCCAGCGCCTCCTACAATCTCGGTGTTCTGCTGGAGCGCGGCCTCGGCGTGCCCCGCGACCCGGAAGAGGCGGTGGCCCGCTTTCGCGATGCCGCAGCCGCCGGGCATCCTGGTGCGCTCAACGCCCTGGGCCTTGCCTACCTTAACGGCTCCGGTGCGGCGCACGACCCGCAGGAGGCGCTGGCCTGGTTTCTCCGGGCCAGTGCCGCCGGAAATCCACGCGGTGCCTACAATGCGGGGCGGCTCTATGAAAGCGGTGAGCTCGGAGCACCCGACCCTTCCACTGCCGCCGGATGGTACCGGGTTGCGGCCGACGCCGGAGACGCGCAGGCCGAGGCCTCTCTTACAAGGCTGGAGGCCTTCGTCGACGCCGACACTCCTAGAGTATCCCGCGCCGGATTCATAGATCCCGCGCCGAGAGAGATCCTGCTCACGCCGGGTCCGGCCGGGACATCGGATGACGATGCGGACCGGATCCTGAACCAGCTGGCCTCGCGGCTGGCGCCGCCAATCTCCGTCGACGCGCCGGATATCCCGGGATCGGATATGCCCGGGACCCGGCTCGTGGCTGCGGCTGACCGGCCGCTCACGACTGCCGAGATCATCGAGGTCCAGCAGCTGCTGGCGGCGGCGGGGTTCTATAGAGGCCGGATCAACGGTCGGATGGGACGCAAGATCCGGTCCGCCGTCGCAGCCTTCCAACGGAGTCACGATATACCGGCGACCGGGCGGCCCTCGTCATCGTTGCTGGCTGCTCTTCGCACCGCCACCCTCGTCGCTCAGGGAGGATCGGCCGAGGTTGCCGATAGTCGAATGCTGCCTCCGGTTGAATAATACGATCTATGTCGAATTTGTTTTCTATTCTGTTCTTATGGGAGACTGAAGTCGGATTAATACTATGTAGTATTTGGCAATTATTGCTTCTGTCCGGCTAACTCTGCTTGGGCATCAACAAGCGTTTGGTTCCAGACACCACCAAGGCGCGAGATCGACGTAACCATGGGGCAGCATTGACGATGATGCGATATCGATGGCTCAGGCATTGTTGCGGGATGGTATCCGTGCTGATGCTCAGCGCTGCGTCGGCGTCGGCCCAGACGATGACGGAGGCGCTGGCGTCGGCCTACAGCACCAATCCGGATCTTGCCGCCGACATCGCCCAACTGAAGGCGACGAACGAAGGCATCGCCCAAGCCCTGTCCGGCTACCGGCCGCAGATCACCGCCACCGGCTCGATCGGGAGCCAGTTCAGCAACACCCAGACCGATGGGGTCGCAGGCGGTTCCCCGCTTGGCGGCGGGGGGCGGGATAGTCGCTGGCACGAAGTCAATCCAGCTACCCTCGGCATCACGATCACGCAGCAGATCTATGATGGCGGACAGACTCCCGCCGCCGTCGACCGTGCCGAGAACACGATCATGGCGACGCGTGCCGTCGTCCAGACCACCGAGCAGACGGTGCTGCTGGATGCCGCCACCGCCTATGTCGACGTGGTCCAGGCGCAGGCGGCGCTGGACGTGCAACGTCAGAACGAAGCCTTCCAGCGCCGCAATCTCCAGGCACAGCAGGGCCGGCTCGATGTCGGCGAGGTCACCCGCACCGACGTCAGCCAGTCCGAGGCCAGCCTGGCCAGCGCCGTCGCCGGGCGGATCGAGGCCGAGGGCACGCTTCGCGCCAGCCGCGCGACCTTCGAGCGCGTGATCGGCCAGCCGCCCGGAACGCTGGAGACGCCGACGGTGCCGGCCGGCCTGCCGTCCTCGATGCAGGAGGCGATCCAGCAGGCCCAGGCGAATTATCCCGGCATTGTCGCGGCGGTGTTCACCGAACGGGCCGCGGCAGCGAATATCGACCTACAGTTCGGTGCGTTGTTGCCGCAGCTCACCGTGCAGGCACGGTTCGAGCGGCAGTATTCCACAATTTCACATCCGTCGGGGACATCCGATCAGACGATCTTCGGGTCGCAGCAGACGAGCTCCGGGGCGCAGTCCCGCGTCGATTCCGCCGTGATCCTGGCTCAACTGAGCATCCCGCTTTATTCGCAGGGCAACCAGGAATCGTTGGTTCGCCAGGCTCGATACACCCATGGCCAGCGGCGGATCCAGATCGAATCGCAGCGGCGCCAGGCGATCCAGAGCGCCGTGCAGTCCTGGCAGGCGCTGGTGACGGCACGGGCCGCGATCAAGTCGTTCCAGGCCGCGGTCAAGGCCGAGCAGCTGGCGGTCTCAGGCTTGCAGCAGGAAGCACAGGTCGGAACGCGCACCGTGCTCGACGTGCTGCAGGAGCAGCAGAATCTGCTCAGCGTCCAGCTCAGCCTGGTCCGGTCCCGGCGCGACGAGGTGGTCGCCGGCTACCAGTTGCGCAACGCCGTCGGCAGCCTGA
>NZ_JBCNNF010000069.1:0-21699 GCF_039594555.1 Inquilinus sp. | reverse complement strand
GGCCGTCGCCGAGCAGGCTGAAGCCGAGCGCGATCACCGCCAACGCCACGCCCGGGAAGGCGGCGATCCACCAGGCGCGGATGATGAAGTTCTGGCTTTCCGCCACCATGATGCCCCACTCCGCCGTCGGCGGCTGGACGCCGAGGCCGAGATAGCTGATCGAGGCGCCGAGCAGCATGGTCAGCACCACGTCGGACATCGAGAACACGATCGAGCTGACCATCGCGTTCGGCAGGATGTGCCGGGCCATGATCCGCAGGTGGCCGTAGCCCAGGCTGCGCGCGGCGGTGACGAAGTCGCTGGCCTTCAGCACCAGCACCTGGGCGCGGACCAGCCGGGCGTAGGAGACCCAGCCGACCAGGGCCATGGCGATGAAGAAGCTGCCGAGGCCGGGGCCGAGGATGGCGATGATCGCCAGCATCAGCACCAGGAAGGGAAAGGCGATGACGATGTCGACCACCCGCATCACCACGATATCGACCCAGCCGCCGAAATAGCCGGAGATGCAGCCCACCGCCGTGCCGAGGATGAAGGGGATCAGCACGCCGAACACGCCCATCATCAGATCGAAGCGGGTGCCCCAGATCAGCCGGGACAGCACGTCGCGGCCGAAATTGTCGGTGCCGAGCCAGTGGTCCAGCCCGGGCGGCAGCAGCGCGTTCGCCGTGTCCTGCTGGATCGGGTCGTAGGGGGCCAGCACCGGCGCCAGCAGCGCCACCAGCAGGAAGACCCCGACGATGCCGGCGCCCCACCACAGCGCGCCCGGCACCCGCGGCAGCCTGATCCCGAGCCGCGGCCGGGCCGCGGTGGTGCCGGCGACGGCGCTCACAGCCTCACCCGCGGGTCGAGGGCGACGGTCAGGATGTCGGCCAGGAAGTTCACCGTGACGCTGGCGACGGCGAAGGCCATGGCCACGCCCTGCACCACCATGTAGTCGCGGGTGAAGATGCCGCGCACCAGCAGCTGGCCCATGCCGGGGATGGAGAACACGTTCTCGATGATCACCGTGCCGCCGATCAGCCAGCCGATGTTGACGGCCAACAGGTTGATGGTCGGGACGATGGCGTTGGGCACGACATGGCGCCAGAACACCATGCCCTCGGGCAGGCCGCGCGCCCTGGCCGCAGTGGCCTGGTCGGAGCGCAGCTCGGCGATCATCGCGGCCCGGAGGGTCCGGGTCAGCACCGCGGACAGGGCCAGGGCGATCGTCAGCCAGGGCAGCACGAGGTGATGGAGCCGGTCGGTCCAGTCGTCGCCGTAGCCCGCCACCGGGAACAGCCCCAGCGTCACGCTGAACAGGATGATCAGCATGATCCCCAGCCAGAACGGCGGCAGGCCGAGGCCGGTGGTCGAGACGATGCGGATGGCGTGGTCGGCCAGCCGGCCGCGGCGGCGCGCGGCGATGGCGGCGAAGGGCACGGCGATCAGCAGCGACAGTAGCACGGCGCCGAACACCAGCAGCAGCGTCGGCTCGATCCGCTCGGCGATCAGGCCAAGCACCGGGACCTTGTACAGGATCGACCGGCCCATCTCGCCATGGGACAGGTTCTGCAGGAACAGGCCGTATTGCGTCCAAAGCGGCTCGTCCAGCCCGAACTGGGCGCGGATCCGGGCGACCGCGTCCGGCGTCGCCTTGGTGCCGAGCAGCACCCGCACCGGGTCGCCGGGGATCGAGCGGATCAGCACGAAAGTGATGATGCTGATGCCGAACAGCACCGGGATCAGCTGCAGCGGGCGGGTCAGAACGAAGCGGAAACGGTGCATCGCCGGTCAGCCCGGGCGGCGGGCGGGCATCAGGCGCCCCGGTTCTGTTCGAGGAAGTCGAGCAGCACCGGGTAGTAGGCGTGCGGCTCCTCGTAGAACGGCATGTGGCTGGAGTTCGGGAAGACGTGCAGCCGGGCGTTCGGCAGCGCCAGCTTCATGCGCAGCGCACAGGCCGGGGTCAGTTCGTCATGCTCGCCGCAGGTGATCAGCACCGGGACCTTGATCCGGTGCATGTCGGGCAGCCGGTTCCAGTCCTTCAGATTGCCGGTGTAGAGGAACTCGTTCGGCCCCTGGATGGTGCCGTAGGGCCCCATGTTCCAGTCGTCCAGCGAGCGCTTGACCGGCGCCGGCCAGTGGTCGAGCCGGCAGACATGGCGGTGGTTGAGGATGGTGATCGCCGCCTGATAGACTGGGTGGTCGAGCGTGCCCTCGGCCTCGTGCCGCTGCATCATCGCCACCGTCTCGGGGCCAAGCGCCGAACGCAGCCGCTCCAGCTCCCCGATCAGATGCGGGATGTCGGCGGCCGTGTCCTCCAGGATCACGGTCTTCAGCGCCTCGGGATGGGTCAGCGCGTATTCGACGCTGAGCCAGCCGCCCCAGGAATGGCCCAGCAGATGCACCCGGCCGAGGCCGAGCGCCTGGCGCACCGTCTCCACCTCCGCGACATAGCGGGTGATGGTCCAGAGCGCGGGGTCGGTCGGCCGGTCGGAGGCGCCGGTGCCGAGCTGGTCGAAGGCGACGACGCGGTAGCCGCGGTCGATCAGGCAGGAATGCGCGTCTCGCAGATAATCACAGGGCAGCCCCGGCCCGCCATTGAGGCACAGCACCGTCTCCGGCCCCGAGCCGAAGCTGTAGGCCACCACCTTGTGGCCATCCACGCGAATCTCGTCCCGCCGATCCGGCGCGATCTCCCGCCACATTCAGCCATCCCCGTCTGATCATTTTTTGCGTCGCGGAACGCTAGACTGATCGGACAAATCCGGCAAGGCGGGCCGATGGGGAAGATTGGGACCGGCGGTCGCGCGGTCGAGGTCCAGGCAGGACCGGCGTGGTCACGCCTTGCCGTACACCGGCACGATGGCACCGCGGGCGACCTGGTTGGTCGGGGAGGCTAGATGCAAGATCGTGGCCGCCACCTCCTCCACCTTCGGCCAGGCGGTGGGGTCGGCCTTGGGCATGGCGGCGCGATTGGCCGACGTGTCCATGGTCGAGGGTGCCACGGCGTTGACCAGGATCCCCTGCCCCGCCACCTCCTGCGCCAGGGCCACGGTCAGGGCGGCCAGCGCCGCCTTCGAGGCGGTGTAGGCGATCATGCCGGCGCCCAGGCGCCATTCCAGCGCCGGCCGGGCGGCGACATTGACGATGCGGCCGCCGGCGCCGCCGCGGCCGATCGCCTGCACCGCGCTGCGGCAGCACAGGAAGGCGCTGATCAGGTTGGTGTCGAGTTGCCCCTGCAGCATCGCCTTGTCGGTGTCGGCGACCGGTGCCATGGCAAAGCCGCCGGCGACGTGGATCGACGCCCAGAGCCCCGGCAGCGCGGCATAGAATGCGGTCACCGCCGCCTCGTCGGCCAGGTCCGGCACCGGCGACAGCACCACCCGGTCATGGCCGCGATGGGCGAAGCGGCGCGAATCCTTCACGTCGCGGACCGGGACATGGCAGGTGGCGCCAGCCTCCAGCAGCAGCCCGACCACCGCCGCGCCGAGCGCGCCGGTGCCGCCGGTGACCACGACATGACGATCCTG
This sequence comes from Inquilinus sp., assembly GCF_039594555.1. GTDB lineage: Bacteria > Pseudomonadota > Alphaproteobacteria > DSM-16000 > Inquilinaceae > Inquilinus. The sequence goes on along the minus strand of NZ_JBCNNF010000069.1, from coordinate 18,190 downwards.
GAACTCCATGAAACCTCCTCGCGGGGACGCAGGCTACGGCTGGGTCGACCTTCGATCCTCCAGGATCATCGCCGCGGCCTTCTCGGCGATCATGATGGTGGGCGAGTTGGTGTTGCCCGAGGTGATGGTCGGCATGATCGAGGCATCGGCGATGCGCAGGCCGGAGAGGCCGCGCACCCGCAGCCGCTCATCGACCACCGCCAACGGGTCCTGGCCCATCTTGCAGGTGCCGACCGGGTGGAAGATGGTGGTGGCGATATCCCCCGCCGCCCGCGCCAGATCGGCCTCGTCCTGCAGCGCCGGGCCGGGCCGCAGCTCCTCCGGTTCGTAGCGGGCCAGGGCCGGCGCCGTGGCGATCCGCCGGGTCAGCCGGATGGCGTCGACCGCGACGCGGCGGTCGGCCTCCTCGGCCAGGTAATTCGGCCGGATCGCCGGCGCCGCGGTCGGGTCAGGGCTCTTGATGCGGACCGAGCCGCGGCTGTGCGGCCGCAGGTTGCAGACCGAGGCGGTGAAGGCCGGATAGCGGTGCAGCGGCTCGCCGAACCGGTCGAGGCTGAGCGGCTGGACATGGTATTCGAGATTGGCCGTCTCCTGCGCCGGGTCGCTGCGGGCAAAGGCGCCGAGCTGGCTGGGCGCCATGCTGAGCGGGCCGCTGCGAAACAGCGCGTATTCCACGCCCATGCCGATCCGGCCGAGCACGCTGTTCGCCCGCTCGTTCAAGGTCGGCACGCCCTTGACCCTGTAGACCAGGCGCAGCTGCAGATGGTCCTGCAGGTTCTCGCCCACGCCCGGCAGGTCGTGCAGCGGCTGCACGTCATGCGCCGCCAGCAGGTCGGCCGGGCCGATGCCGGAATGCTGCAGGATGGCGGGGGAGCCGACGGCGCCGGCCGCCAGCACCACCTCACCCGCCGCGGCATAGGCCTCGGTGCCGTCCGGCCGCCGGAACACCACGCCGGTCACGCGCTTGCCCTCGAGATGCAGCTTCAGCACCTGGGCATGGGTCTCGACGCTGAGATTCGGCCGTTTCAGCGCCGGCTTGAGGAAGCCCTTGGCCGCGGTCCAGCGGATGCCGCGGCGCTGGTTCACCTGGAAATAGCCGCAGCCCTCATTGTCGCCGGTGTTGAAGTCGTCGGTCGGCGGGATGCCGGTCTCGGCGGCGGCCTGGCGGAAAGCGTCGAGGATCTTCCAGGACAGGCGCTGCGGCTCGACCCGCCATTCGCCGCCGGCGCCGTGGAAGGCCGAGCGGCCCTGCCAGTGGTCCTCGGACCGGATGAAATGGGGCAGCACGTCGTCCCAACCCCAGCCGGCATTGCCGAGCTGCCGCCACTGGTCGTAGTCGCGGGCCTGGCCGCGCATGTAGATCATGCCGTTAATGGCGGAGCAGCCGCCCAGCACCTTGCCGCGCGGATAGTTGATCGCCCGGCCCCCCAGCCCGGCCTCGTGCTCGGTCTTGAAGCACCAGTCGAGGCGCGGATCGCCATGGGTGTAGAGGTAGCCGACCGGAATATGAACCCAGATGGTGCCCGACTTGCCCCCGGCTTCCAGCAGCAGCACCGAGGATCTGGGGTCGGCCGACAGGCGGTTGGCCAGCACGCAGCCGGCGGAGCCGGCGCCGACGATGACGGTGTCAAACGTCCCGATCGTCTGCGTCATCGGCCCGCTATCGCCTTCAGCGCCATTCCTGCCCCCGATCCGCTGCGGTTGACGGCTTTCGGGTCGATCTTCCTACAAGGCCGCCGGCCATACAATGACGGCAGCGGCCGGGACGCAGGGCGCGCTCGACGGGCCCGCCTCCCGGCGCTAACCATTCACCGTCAGATCTTCGAGAGAGCACCGGCATGGCCAGCGACGTCGAAACCGTGACCGCCACCGCGGACTCGCCGCCGCGCCAACGCATGGCGGCGCATCTCGCCGCGATCGGCCGCGGCCCCGGCCGGTCGCGGCCGCTGACCGAGGCCGAGGCGCAGGACGCCTTCGGCATCATCCTGGCCGGCGAGGCCGACCCGATGCAGGTCGGCGCCTTCCTGCTGCTGGAGCGGTATCGCGGCGAGACGGCGGCGGAGCTGGCCGGCATGATCCGCGCCGGCCGCGCCGTGGTCGGCGCCGCCCCCGCCGTCCGGCCGGCGCTCGACTGGCCGTCCTACGCCGCCGGCAAGACCCGCGGCGCGCCCTGGTTCCTGCTGTCGGCCCTGCTCGCCGCCCGCGCCGGCCATCCGGTGCTGATGCACGGCATCAATGTCCGCGTCACCGAGGGCATCGAGACCGAGGATGCGGTGCGGGCGCTGGGCCTGCCGGTGCCCGAGACCCCGGCCGAGGCGGCCCGGACCCTGGATGAGACCCGCTTCGCCTATCTGCCGCTGCGCGCGGTCAGCCGCACCCTGACCGAGCTGATGGAGCTGCGGCCGGTGCTGGGCCTGCGCAGCCCGGTCAACTCCGCGGCGCGGCTCTTGAACCCGTTCGAGGCCAGGGCCAGCTTCGTCGGCGTGTTCCACCCGGCCTATCAGGACCTGCATCGCGACACGGCGCGCCTCCTGGGCCAGAGCGACCTTTGCGTGGTCAAGGGCGCCGGCGGCGAGGCCGAGCGCACGCCCTTGAAGGCGCTGTCACTCCAGCGGCTGGTCGGCGGCGAGGCGCTGGACGAGACGGTGCCGCCGATCCTGGGCGAAGGCCGCGGCGAGCGGCTGGAGCGCCGCGACCTGGAGCATTTCCGCGCGGTCTGGACCGGCGCCGCCGAGGACCCGGCGGCGGAGGCGACGGTGGTCGGCACCACCGCGGTGGCGCTGGCGGTGATCGCCGGCGACAGCGGCGACGCCGCCCATGCCCGCCACCTGGACCGAGCGGCGGCGCTGTGGCGGGAGCGGAACGGCTAGGATTTCGGCGCCGGCGGCACCGGCAGCAGGATCTCCGACGCGATCTTCCAGTCCGCGCCCTCCCGGATCCAGTCGACGATGACCAGGAACGGCTTGGGCGTGCCGTCCTGACCGGCATAGGAGACGGTGATCGTCACCGGGTCGTAGGATTCGGCGACGTCGCCGGTCAGCCCGACGACTTTGAGCTTCGCCAAGTCCGGCTGCAGCACCACCGGGCCGGAGGCGGCGATGTCGTGCAGCTTCCGCTCGATCGCCTCGTTGCCCCAATAGCCCGCCCAGTTGCCCTCGGACGGATCGGCGCTCTTGGCAACCAGCAGGGCGGAAGGCGAATGCCAGTACATCCCGCTCAAGGCCGCGAGGTCGTGCCGGTTCGCGGCCGCCATCAGCTGCCCGAAGCGCGCGCCGACCGCAGCCAGCGCCTGCGCGTCGAGCGGATTCTGGGGCCCGGCTGCGATGGCCGTGTCCGCAATCGATGCCGCCGCCAGGGCAACGGCGGCCGCCAGAAGTCTGTTCTGCATGATCGGTCCTTCTAGGCCTGCGGCTTGGCGGCCTTGGCCGCGCCCCAGAGCGAGCCCGGATTGGCCCGGCCGGGATGGAGGGCGAGCATGGCGTCGTAGAGCTCCCGCGCCGTCACGGTCGACTTCTCCAGCCGGTTGAAGTCGCGGAGATACTGCCGCGTCTCGCCGATCACGCGGGGATGATCCTCGGCCCCCGGCACCTTGTGCGCGGCGATCACCGTGCCGGCGCCCAGCGCCTCCAGCCGGTCCAGCGTGGCGATCCACTCCAACCGGCTTTGCGCGCTGGTCTCGCCGAGATAGGGGTGGATGCCGTTGTAGACCGCGTCGCCGCCGACCAGCAGCCCGACCGAGGGGACATGGAGGCAGGTCGAGACCTCCGTATCGGTGCTGCCCGCATCGATCACCACGAGCCGGTGCCCCTCCAGCTCCAGCGCGTCGCCCTGCAGCGGCTCGGCGGCCGGCAGGCGGTCGAGGATCTCGCCGGGGAAGAGGCGACGCCAGAAGCCGTCGACGCTGGCCGGCGCCAGATGCGCCTGCATCGCCCGAACCACCGCCGGCGTCGCCACCGCCCGGGCCTCTGGGAACCGCTCCAGCAGCGGCGCGAGGCCGAAGAAGTGGTCGCCATGGGCATGGGTGACATAGATCGCCGTGAGGCGCTTGCCGCTGGCGACGACCCAGTCCAGCAGCGTTTGCGACTGGGCGGCAGTCAGGAAGGTGTCGACCAGGACGGCGTCGCGCTCGCCCTGGATCAGCACCGAGGAGTTCGCCACCCAGGCCAACGCCTCCTGGCCGGGCGGCAGGTCGCGGCTGAGGCCGGGCCGCTTGATCGTCAGCACATCCCAGCGCAGGGCCGGTCCGGTGGTCATGATCCCTCTCCTTGACGGTCAATTCACGGGAGCCGATAAATTAGATATGACCGGTCGTCTTGAATTGATCAAGGAGCCTTTGGATGGCATTTCGTCCATCAGCCCGGCGGGGCCCGAAGCCGAAGCCCGGCACGCGCGGCACCCTGGTGCAGGCGGGCCTCGGCCTGATGCATGCGGAGGGCTATGCCGCGACCGGGATCCAGGCGGTGGTCGAGACGGCCGGCGTCCCCAAGGGCTCCTTCTACAATCACTTCGCCAGCAAGGAGGCGTTCGGCGCGGAGGTGATCGACGCCTATTCCGAGCGTGGGCTGGCGAAGCTGCGTGATGTCCTCACCGATCCCGCCCGGCCGCCGCTGGCGCGGCTGGAGGCCTATTTCGACGACCGCATCGCGGCGTTCCGGACAGCCGGCCATGTCCGCGGCTGCCTGATGGGCAATTTCAGCGCCGAGGCCGCCGACCACAGCGCCGTGATCCGTGACCGCCTGGCCGTGCAGTTCGCGGCCTGGACCGGCCTGATCGAGGCCTGCATCGCCGAGGCCCAGGCCGACGGCTCGGCGGCGCGGCGCTTCCCCGCCCCTTTGCTGGCTGGCTTCGTCATGAACAGCTGGGAGGGCGCGCTGCTGCGGATGCGGGTGGAGAAGAGCGACGCCCCTCTCCTCGCCTTCAAGCAGATCGTGTTCGGCGGGCTCCTGGCCTGACCGGCCTCAGCCCCGGCCGCCGGTGATGCGGCCGATCTCCGCGGCGATGAAGTCCGACAGGATCCGGATCCGGGCCGGCGCACGCTGGCCGAAGGCGTGCAGGGCCTGGAACGGCATCGGCGGCAGGGGCTTGCCGGGCAGCACGGCGACGAGATCGCCGCGGCGCAGATCCTCCTCGACGATGCAGCGCGTCACATACGCGACGCCCAGACCCAGCCTGGCCGCCGCGCACAGGCCGAAGCCGGAATCGAAGCCGACCCGGCCGCGCGTCGCGACGGTGGTGCCGTCGGCGAAGCGGATCTCCGGCACCCGGCGCCCGACGACGTATCGCGCGAAGGGCAGCGCCCGCAGGTCGTCGACGCCGCCGGGCGTACCCCAGCGGTCCAGGAAGGCCGGGGATGCGACCAGCACCATCTCCAGCTGTGCCAGGGTCCTGACCGTCAGATCGCCTTCCGCCACGGCACCGACGCGGAAGACCACGTCGTAATCCTCCCGGATCAGGTCGACCGGCCGGTCGGTGATGCCGATCTCGAGGTCCAACGCGGGATGGAGCGCCAGGAACCGCGTCAGGAGGGCGTCCATCAGCAGCCGGGCGATCTCGCCGGGCAGGCTGATCCGCAGCCGGCCGCGCGCATCGGCCGTCTGCTGCACCGCATCCGCCGACTGCTCGATCTCCTGCAGCAGGGGCGCGATCCGGTCGAAGAAGGCCAGCCCCTCCGGCGTCAGCGCCAGCACCCGGGTCGACCGCCGGAACAGCCGGGCGCCGAGATGCCGCTCCAGCCGCGCGACGCTCTTCGATACGGCCGACGGCGTCGTGCCCAGGTCGCGCGCGGCGGCGCTGAAGGACCCAGCCTCGACGGCGCGGACGAAGGCGACCAGGCCGGGCGCCTCGGTGAGCAGATGGGGCATCGTGACCTCCGGGCACAGATCCTGTGCCTGGCTCCGGTCTAACGCGGCGCCCCGGCGATGAGTACATGCATTCCGCAATCCAGCGGAGAAAACGGATGCGGAAGCTCGAAGGAAAGGTCGCCGTCATCACCGGCGGCAACAGCGGCATCGGCAAGGCGGCGGCCCGCCTGTTCGCGCAGGAAGGCGCGCGGGTCGTGATCACGGGTCGTCGGCAGGGCGTGCTCGACCAGGCGGTGGCGGAGATCGGCCACGGCGCCGTCGGCCTCCGCGGCGACGTCGCGGATCTCGACCATCACCGGATGGTAGCCGAAGAGGTCGAGCGCCGCTTCGGCGGGCTCGACGTCTATGTCGCCAACGCGGCGGTGATCACCATCGCCCCGTCGGCGACGGTGACCCCGGCCGAGTACGATGCGCATTTCGCCGTCAACGCCCGCGGGGTGTTCTTCGGCGTCCAGGCCATCGCCCCGGTGATGCGCGACGGCGGCAGCATCGTCGTCACCAGCTCGCTCGCCGCGACCAAGGTGCTGGACAACCACGCCGTCTATGCCGGGTCGAAGGCGGCGGTGGCGGCCTTCGCCCGCAGTTGGGCGCTGGAGCTGAAGACGCGCAGGATCCGGGTCAATGTGCTGAGCCCGGGCCCGACCGAGACCGCCATCCTGGGCAAGCTCGGCGTCGCCGAGGCGGACGTGCCGGGCTTCCTGGACACGATGTCCCGGATGATCCCCGCCGGCCGGATGGGCACGGCCGAGGAGCTGGCCGCCGCCGCGCTGTTCCTCGCCTCGGACGACAGCAGCTTCGTCAACGGCGCCGAGCTGCATGTCGATGGCGGGATGAAGCTGGTCTGAGCCTCAGCCGCGGCCACCCTGCCCCTGCCCCGCCTTGTACGCCTCGATCGCGCTGGTGATCAGCCGGTGGTCGTCCTCATGCGGCAGGCCGGAGACGCCGATGACACCGACCACCTGGGCACCGATGCGGATCGGGAAGCCGCCGCCATGGTCGATCATCGGCGTGCGGACCGACGGGCTCTCGGCCAGGGTCCGGCCGCGCGCCTTCAGCCGGTGGTGCAGCCATAGGGTGCTGCGGCCGAACTGGCGGACGGCGGCGAACTTCAGGTCCAGCCAGACCTGGTTGTCGGCCGAGGTGCCGTCGAGCGCGGCGGCGAACAGCAGCCGGTCGCCGACCTGGATGCGGATGGCGACCGGCGCCGGCGCGGTCTCGACGAGCTCGCGGCCGATCGCCCAAGCCTCGGCGAAGTCGAAGCGATCGAAGGCCAGCCGCACCTCCTCGGCCTCCAGCTCGGCGGTGCGGGCGGCGTGGTCGATCCCGGTCATCGGTCCCTCCTCGAATCTGCGGGACCGATCCTGCCACAGCCGCGCCGCCGATGCGCCGTGCGTCAGCCGCCGTCGCGCAGGGTCAGGGAGCCGTCGGTCAGCCGGCAGCGCAGCGTCGTGACTGGCCCGACCGTCTCATAGGTCGCCGGGTTCAGGTGCTTCAGGGCCAGCTCGGCGCTGTTGTCCGGGAAGATTCGCAGCCGGATGTATTCCAGCGACATGGCGCCGTTCGCCGCCTCGAAGGCGTGGGTCTCGGAGGTGGCGATGAATTGCGCCGTCAGGTTGTAGGTGGTGAAGGTCGGCACCGCCACCACCGGCGGGCCGCCGGCGCCGGACGGGTCGAGGCATTTCGCCAGGTCGATTATCACGCCTGGCTTCTCGCCCTGGCGCAGCTTGCGGTCGAGCTTGGCGTAGTCCCAGCCGGCGTGATCGGGGCCGGCATAGGCCGGCGCCGCGGCGGCAATCAGCACGGCCAGCGCCGGGACCGAGGCGCGGATGAGTCGGGGGCGGAGAGTCATCGGAGCGATTCCTTCCCGTGGATGCGGCCGGGCTCCGGCCATGGGACCACGATCCTAACCGATTCGCGCCGATGGGCAGCCGGGAAGCGGGCGGCCGGATCCGGGTCCGGCCGCCCCGCAACCTCAGATGATATCCTTGTCCGGGTCGATCGGGCCGAGCTCGATCACGACATCGGTCGGCTCGGGCTCGTGCGGCGCCAGCGTCGTGCGCTCGGCATCCGCCCAGCTGGCCAGCTTGACCACCTGCCCCGCCGGGGCGCCGGCCGGCGGGATCTCCACCGCTTCGAGGATGTAGAGGCCCTCGCCGTCAAGCAGGAAGGTGTGCTCCCCGAACATGGTGTTGAGCTGGGACATGGCCGGGTGGTTCTCGGGCAGGGCCTGGGCCCCGAACCGGGTCACCGTCCGGTCCACCAGCGCGGTGTTGAGCTTCATCGCATTGCTCCTGTCGATGGAGCCGCCTCCTGGGCGGCCTGTCGATCGGGGTCACGCCGGGCCGCATGCCGCGACGCGTGGCGGGGCCTCCCACCCTCCGGGTGGTGCGATAGCGGCCATCCGCACGACTTACCTAAGCGATGAACTCGATCCTGCAACCCCGGCCAGGCGTTGTTATGATGGGAGCATGATCCGATCGACACGCGACCCCGCCCGATGAAGCTCGAGGATTTCGACCGCCTGCCGCGCCATCTCGATCCGCGCCGCGACCCGTGGCGCCCGGCGATCCGGCCGCTGCCGGCCGGCCGCGCGGTGGCGGCGATCGGCGACGTGCACGGCCAGGCCGACCTGCTGGAGGCGATGCACCGGCTGGTGGCGGATGAGTTCGCCGCCCTGCCCGCCGGCACCGAGCGCACGCTGATCCATCTCGGCGACCTGGTCGACCGCGGGCCGGAGAATCTGCGCGCTTTGGCCCTGGCGCGGCAGGGCGTCGCGGGGGCGGAGACCGTCACCCTGTTCGGCAACCATGACGACCGGATGCTGGCGTTGCTGGACGGCGCCGCCGACCACAACACCCTGCAGTTCTGGCTGACCTATGGCGGCGACCGGGTGCTGGAGGAATGCGGCGTCACCGAGTTCGACCCCGACTGGCGCGGCCGGGTGCGTGCGGCGATCGGGCCGGAGCTGCTGGGCTGGCTGCGCGGCTGCCCGGTCACCCACCGCATCGGCGACCTGGTCTTCGTCCATGCCGGCATCGACCCGCAGGTGCCGCTGGCGCGGCAGGATCGCCACACCCTGCTGTGGATCCGCGAGCCGTTCCTGGACTGGCCGGGCCCCTTTCCGGAGGGGGTCGCGGTGATCCACGGCCACACCCCGGTCGACCGGCTGGACCTCGACCATCCGCACCGCATCGATGTCGACACCGGCGCCTTCGCCACCGGCTGCCTGTCGGCGGTGCTGATCCATGGCGACCGGATGCGGGGCTTGAGGGTCTGGCGGCTCTAGGCCCGGTCCGGCTCGAGCGTGAACAGCTCCTGCGGCAGGCGCACGCCGCGCAGGGCGTAGCGGCCGACGCAGACCAGCCCGGCCTCGGCCCCGCCCGCCGCCGCGGCGAAGGCGGAGGAGACCAGCACCGTCTGGTCCGCCGACCGGCACATCTCGGCGATGCGGCTGGTCTCGTTCACCGCCGGGCCGACCACGGTGAAGTCAAGCCGGTGGGCGCTGCCGATATTGCCGAAGAACACCTCGCCGATATGCAGCCCGGCATACATCTCGGTCACCGGCTGCCCGGCAGCCTCGCGCTGCGGGTTCAGAAGCGCAATCGTCGCCCGGGCCTTGCGCACGGCATCCAGCGCCGCGCGGCAGGCCCGCGCGCGGCCCTCCGCGTCGCCATCCTCCGGCCGGAAGATCGCCAGCACGCCGTCGCCGATCAGCTTGAGCACGTCGCCGCCCGCCTCCTGCACCGCCGAGATCACGGCGTCGGCATAGTCGTTCAGCAGCGGGATGATCTGTTCCGGCGGGGCATTGTCGGTGATCCGGGTGTAGCCGCGCAGGTCGCTGAACCACAGCACCGCGTCAATGCGGTCGGCCACGCCACGGGCGATCCGGCCGGACCAGACGGAGTTGCAGGCGTCGCGGCCCAGATAGGTTTCCAGCAGCGTCGAGGCCATCCGCGCCAGGGTGATGGACTTCATCGCCATCGCCAGGCCGGGCAGGACCCTGAGCAGCCCGGCGATCTCCTGGTCGCTGAAGCCGCCGGGCTGGTCCGTGGTCCAGGCCGAGAACAGCCCGTCCCAGTCGGCGATCGCGCCTTCGGGCTCGAAGCGGTTGAGGACGCCGACATAGTCGGTCATCCCCTCCTCCGCCGCCGTGGCCACCGCGGGAAACTCGGCGCAGCTTTCCGGCGTCACCCGACGGCGAAGCCAGTCCTCGCCGGTGTCGATCAGGTGGAAGAAGGGGCTGGCGCGCCATCTGTCCTCGTTGAGGCCCGGCGTGGTGCGCCCATAGCCGGTGAAGCTGGCCTCCGGCTCGTCGCGGCGCCAGCGCACGGCATTGCCCTCATAGACCGGGTGCAGCGTGTCGATCACCAGCAGGCCGCTGGCGATCGGCAGGCCGGCAAACACGGCGCGGGCGCAGAAACCGGCCAGTAGCTCGGTCTCCAGCAGGCCGATCAGCCCGGCCTCGATGGTCCATTCGGCAAGGGCGTTGAGCTTGGATTCGTCCATCCGTCATCCTGCGGCACGCGGCCGGGGTATTCCGATTTGCCGCAGCTTTACACGATCCGTGTTCGCGGCGCAGCCCGGCGACGGTGTCAGAGCACGCCTCGAACGCCGTCCGCCAGCAGCTTCAGCCCGATCGCCACCAGCAGCAGGTGGCACCAGAGATACAGCCGCGCCTCATCGATCCGGTCGTGGAAGCGGCGGCCGATCCAGACCCCGAGCGGCACCACCGGCGCCGCCACGGCGATCGCGGCGAGGTTCCGCGGCTCCAGCACGCCGAGATAGAGATAGGGCACCTGCTTGGCGATGTTGCACAGCATGAACACGATCGCCGAGGTGCCGGCGAACACGGTCTTGTCCAGCCGCTGCGGCAGCAGGTAGATCGCCAACGGCGGGCCGCCGGAATGGGCGACGAAGGTGGTGTAGCCGGTCAGCGTGCCCCACATCGCCGCCCGCCGGCCTGACGGCGCAGCCCGCGGCTGCTCCATACGGCGGCGGGCGAACCAGCGCAGGGCGAAGATCAGGGTGACCAGCGCGATCAGCAGCGTCACCCAGGCCGGGTCGACCACGGCGAAGGTCAGCCCGCCCAGCCCGATGCCGCACAGCAGTGGCAGCAGCAGGACCCGCAGGTTGGGCCGGCTCCAGGTCCGCGGCGGGAAAGCCCAGACGGTGAACACGTCCATCAGCAGCACCAGCGGCGCTATCACCGCGGCCGCGTCCACCGCCGGCATGACGAAGGACAGCGCCGGAATGCCGATGATGGCGAAGCCGCCGCCGAAGCCGCCCTTGGTGAAGGCGATGATGAAGATGGTGCCGAACAGCACGGCGAGGAGGACGGGATCGGTCGGCATCAGCGCGACCATGGCCGCCCCGGCCAGCCCCGCTCAACCGCCGGATTGCGCCGAGGGCAATTCATCGCCACAGCATCACCGCCAGGGCGAAGCCGAAGCCGACCGTCCCGGCGCCGCCGAGCACCGCGGCCAGCCCTGTCGCGACAGCGACATCGGAGCCCGCAGGACCGAACACCGCGACCAGACCGAGAGCCAGCCCCGTCGCGGACACGCCGCCGATGCAGGCCAGGGAGAATCGATCGTCTTCTGCCTGCCGGCGCAAAGCGGCCGCTTCGCTGGCGGCCGGATCGAGAAGGCGGGACAGGATGAGCATCGGACCCTCCATCGCTGCATCGTGTAGACGGTATGCCAGAGCGAGATTCGGGAGTATCCTGCTTGCCTGGATTTCATCCTTCCGAAAACCGCAAGGATGCCCATGGATCGCTTCGAGGCGATGGCCGTCTTCGTCAAGGTGGCCGAGGCCGGCAGCCTGTCGGCCGCGGCGCGGCGGCTTGGACTGTCGCTGACCTCGGTCAGCCGTCAGCTCGCGGCGCTGGAGGAGCGCCTGGGCACGCGGCTGGTGATCCGCACCACGCGGCGCTTGGCCCTGACCGAGGCCGGGCGGCTGTATCACGAGCAGGCCCGCCGCATCCTCGGCGAGGTCGAGGAGGCCGAGCAGGCACTGACCGCGCATCAGTGCGCGCCGGCCGGCCGGCTGCACATCGCAGCGCCGATGCTGATCGGCCGGCTGAAGCTGGCGCCGCTGCTGCCGGAGTTCCTGGCCCGCCACCCCGGCCTCGCCATCGACCTGACCCTGACCGACCGCCCAATCGACCTGATCGAGGACGGCGTCGGCCTCGCCATCCGCATCGGCCGGCTGCCGGATTCGAGCCTGATCCTCCGCCGGCTCGGCAGCATCCGCATGCGGGTCTGCGCCGCACCCGGCTACCTCGCCCGCCGGGGCGAGCCGGCAGTGCCTGCGGACCTGGCCGGACATGACTGCCTGGTCTTCACCACGGCCCCCGGCCCGGTGTCCTGGCGGTTCCAGGCCGCGTCGGGGCGGATGACGATTCCGGTCTCGGCCCGGATCCGCACCAACGACCTGGACGCCACGATCGCCGCGGCGCTGGCCGGCGCCGGGCTGGTCCGGGCCCCGTCCTGGCAGATCGCAGACCTGGTCGCCGCCGGCCGGCTGACACCGGTGCTGACCGACTATGAGCGGCCCTCGGCGCCGGTGCAGGCCCTGTTCCTGCCCAGCCGCCTGCTGTCGCCGAAGATTCGCCTGTTCGCCGACTTCCTGGCCGAGCGTTGGGCCGGGCGCGAGTTCGGCCATGAGGGGATGGAGGATGGCTCGGCCGGATCGTAGACTGAGCCGATCATGTGCCGGCACGGCACAGGAATGGGAGCGCCCTCGATGGCCGAAGAACGACCATTCGGATTTGCGCCCGCCGAGGATGCGCCGATTCCCTATCTGCAGAGGATTCGGACCTATTATCAGGCCCTGGGCTACGGCGCGCCCTATGAATGGGCGCATTATGCAGGCGTGCCGTTCCGCCCCCTGGGCAAGCCGCTGTCGGCGTGCCGGGTGGCCATCGTCACCACCGCCGCGCCGTATCAGCCCGGCAAGGGTGATCAGGGCCCCGGGGCAGCCTACAATGCGGCGTGCAAGTTCTACTCGGTCTATTCCGGCAGCACGGCGGAGGATCCCGATCTGCGGATCTCCCATGTCGCCATCGATCGCCAGCACACGACGGCCGAGGACCCCGCGACCTATTTTCCGCTGGCGGCGCTGCGCCGGATGGAAGCGTCGGGCCGGATCGGTTCCATCGCGCCCCGCTTCTACGGCCTGCCCACCAATCGCAGCCACCGCGTGACGCTCGAGGTCGACTGCCCGGAGATCGTCGCCCGTTGCCGGGCGGACGCTGTCGACGCAGCCATCCTGGTTCCGAACTGCCCGGTCTGCCACCAAAGCGTCAGCCTGGCCGCCCGGATGCTGGAGGAGAACGGCATCTCCACGGTCGTGATGGGGTGCGCCAAGGATATCGTCGAGCATGTGGGCGTGCCGCGCTTCCTGTTCTCGGATTTTCCGCTGGGCAACGCCGCCGGGAGGCCGCGGGACCGGGAATCGCAGCTCCTCACGCTCGATCTGGCCCTGACGCTGCTGGAACGGGCCCCCGTGCCGCGCACCACCGTCCAATCCCCGCTGGTCTGGAGCTCCGATCCGGATTGGAAGCTCGACTACTGCAACATCGAACGCCTCTCGGCCGAGGAGATCCGGCGGCGCCGGGCGGAGTTCGACAGGCAGAAGACGATCGCGCAGGCCGCGCGCCATGCGGGGTCAGCCGCGGGATAGCCCTCTCGCATCCGCTCCCGCCCGGCCCTCTCCCTGCACCCGGAAGCTGGCGCGATACTGGGCGGGCGTGACGCCGAGGCGCTTCAGGAAGACGATGCGCATCCGGTCGGAGCTGCCGAAGCCGCAATCATAGGCCACGGCCTTGAGGGCACGGTCGCTGCCCTCTAGCAGGTTGCGCGCGGCGTCGACCCGGGCGCGCTTGACGAATTCATGCGGCGTCACCCCGGCCTCCTGCACGAACAAGCGGGCCAGGTTGCGGCCGCTCATCCCCGCCACCCTGCCCAGATCCTCGACCGTGAAGGTCGCCCCGATATGCTGCATGACATGGGCCTGGACCTTGGCGATCGGCGACTCCGGGTCGGCCGGCGCCGTCAGGAACGGGCTGAACTGCGACTGCCCGCCCTGGCGCTGCGCCACCACGACCAGCCGCTTGGCCACCGCCAGCGACACCCGGGCGCCGTGATGCTCCGCCACCAGGGCCAGGGCCAGGTCGATGCCGGCGGTGACGCCGGCCGATGTCACCAGCGCGCCGTCTCGCAGATAAATCCGGTCGAGCTCGACCTGCGCCTTCGGAAACAGCTCGGCCAGGCGGGGCGCGTTCTGCCAGTGCGTGGTGACGCGATGGCCGTCCAGCAGCCCGGCATGGCCGAAGGCGAAAGCGCCGGTGCAGATCGACCCGTGCAGCTCCGCCCGCCCCGCGGCCGCCCTCAGCCACTCCGACAGCCCGGGATCGGCCGGCGCCGTGGGCAGGCTGGGGCCGCCGGCGACCAGCACCATCGAGAACGGCTCGACGGCCTCGGCGAAGCTGCGATCGGCGACCATCTGCATGCCGTTGGACGCGCGCAAAGGCGCGGTGTCGGCGGCGACCAGCAGCGTCTCGTAGCGGTCGGCGCTGGCGATGAAGCCGTTGGCCTCGGCGAAGACGTCCACCGGCCCGGCGACGTCCAGCGCCTGCACCCCCGGAAAGATGGCGATCGCGACCGTCCGCACCGGCATCCGCCTGCCCCTCTCTGCACCAGCCGACCGATCCCACGGCCGCCGCCCGGCCGCAATGTCCGATTTGCGCGTGCGCTTGTCCGGAAGCGGCGCCCCGGCCGCGTTGAGGCGGACGGTGCCGGAGGCTCACATCAGGGGCATCGAAATTGAGGAAGGTTCACGACCATGTCCATCGCCGGCATCCGCATCCCCGACAGCGCCATGGCCCGGGAGATCACCGAGCTGGTGCGCGACACCGAGAGCGACCTGCTGTTCCACCATTCGACCCGGGTCTACCTGTTCGGCGCCCTGACCGGGCAGCGCAAGGGGCTCACATTCGATCCAGAGCTGCTCTACGCGGGTGCGATGTTCCACGACATGGGGCTGACCGAAGCCTATGCCAGCCCCGACCTGCGCTTCGAGGTCGATGGCGCCAATGCCGCGCGGGACTTCCTGAAGCGGCACGGCATCGCCGACAGCGACATCGACCTGGTCTGGGATTCGATCGCGCTGCACACCACGCCGGGCATTCCGGAGCACAAGCACCCGGTGGTGGCGCTGGTGACCGCCGGGGTGGAGATGGACGTGCTGGGCCTGGCCTTCCACGACTTCACCCAGGAGCAGCGCCGCCAGGTGGTGCAGGCCCATCCGCGCGGCGTCGATTTCAAGCACGGCATCATCGAGGCCTTCGCCCACGGCACCATCCGCAAGCCGCAGACCACCTTCGGCAATGTGAAGGCCGACGTGCTGGCCCGGATGGACCCGACCTACCAGCGGGTCGATTTCACCGAGGTGATCCTGAACTCGGACTGGGAGAGCTAACGACATCGGTCGAGAGCAAAATGAGTCCCCCCTCCCCTCGCGGGAGGGGGCCAGGGGGAGGGGGACTTCGTTGGCTCGGGCGTCGGGAGAGGCATCGTATCCTGCTGTGCCGCCTGTACCTGGCCCTGGACTCTCTCCGCCGCCAGGCCCATCTTTGCGCCATCATGACCGCCCCGGGATACAGCATCTGCGCCGCCGACGGCCTCGGCCGGTCGCTGCGGCTGTGGCGCGCGCTTCGGCGGGTCAAGCAGGCCCATGCCGCCGAGCTGCTGCAGGTGTCGCAGGCGATGGTGTCGCGCTGGGAGGCCGGCACGCTGGTCCCCGATGCCGAAGAGCAGGCGCGGCTGCGCCGGCTGATGGCCGCCCGGCTGGACAGCGCCGCGGACCACGCTTTGGCCCGGCTGGTCACCCAGTCTCCCGGCAGCGTGCATCTGGTCTGCGACCTGACGCACCGGCTGCTGGCCGCCTCGCGCGGGCGCAGCCGCGATTGGGACTTCCGCACGCCGGAGCTGCTGGGCGTCTCGCTCTGGCGCTTCGCCACGCCGGAGATCCAGGCCGCCGAGGCGTCCCTGACCGAGGATGGCTGGTTCGAGCCCGACCCGCCCATGGTCGAGATCGCGACCAGCGCCAACGGCTCGCCGATCGTCCCGATCCGCGAGGGCCGCATGCGCTGGACCCGGCTGCAGCTGTCCGACGGCGCCTTCGTGCGCCTGGCCGAGACGCTGTCCTGAGCCTGAATATCTTATTCAGCCGCCCCTCCCTGCCCCTTCGCTAGGATCGCGCCGTCCCTGAACACGGAGTGATCATGTCGTCCCGCGGATCCTGGGCCGCCATCCTGGTGATCTACGCCGCCGGCGTCGCCGCGGCGGCGCAGCTCGGCAAGCTGTCGGCACTGCTGCCGCCGATGCAGCGCGACCTCGGCCTCGACCTCACCACCGCCGCGCTGCTGGTGTCGCTGCTGGAGATCGGCGGCGCCGCGCTCGGCCTCTTCGCCGGCGTCGTGATCAGCCGCTTCGGCGCCCGCCGCGCCCTCTTGGCCGGGCTGCTGCTGCTGGCCGTCGCCGCCGCCGGCATGGCCGCCACATCGGCCGTGATCGGCATGTTCCTGTGGCGCATCGTCGAGGCCGCGGCCTATCTCGCCGTCGCGGTCGCCGCCCCGACCCTGACCATCGCCACGGCCTCCCCGGCGCAGCGCTCGAGCGCCCTGGCGCTATGGAGCACCTTCTTCCCGGTTGGCTTCGCCACCGGCAGCATCCTGGCCGGGCTGGGCGTGGAGATCGTACCCTGGCGCTGGGTGCTGCTGGGCAGCGCCGCGCTGACCGCCCTGCTGCTGTTGCCGTCCTGGCGCCTGCCGACGCCGCCGGAGGCCGCGCCGCGTCGGGCCGCGAGCGGCAGCGCCCGCCCCGCCCGCGCCCCGCTCGGCGCTTGGCTGATGGCGGTCGGCTTCGCCTGCTACACCACCTTCGAGGTCGGGCTGCTGGCGGTGATGCCGGCCTATTTCACCGGCCAGCACGACCTGCCGGCTTCGACCGCCGGGCTGATCACCGGCGCCGCCGCCTTCGCCTCGGTGCTGGGCGGGCTGGCCGCCGCCTGGTGGATGCGCCGCGACCGGCCGCTCGGCGGCTTCACCGCGATCTGCGTCGCCGTGCCGGCGCTGCTGCTGTTCGCCGTGTTCACGCCGGCGGCGGGATCCTGGCTGTGGCCGGCCGCGGCGGCGATGCTGCTCAACGCGATCTCCGGCGCCGTGCCGGCCGTGGTCTTCGCCCGGCTGCCGGATGCGGTCGGGCCTGGCGGCGACATGGCCACCGCCAACGGACTGCTGGCCCAGGGCGGCGCTTCCGGGTCGCTGCTGGGGCCGCCGCTGCTGGCCGCCGCGGCGAGCCATCTCGGCTGGCCGGCCGCGGCCGGCGCCGGCCTCATCGCCTCGGCGCTCTGCCTCCTGCTGCTCGGCCTGGCGCAGCGCGGCCCGGCCGGCGCCGCGGCGCTCAGCCGCCGCTGATCGCGGTCAGGACGAACATTTCCGTCCCCGGCGCCAGCGGCGTCGTCAGCGTGGCTTTGCGGCCGTCGACGAAGATGTTGATGTGGCGCCGGATGGCCGGGCGGGTGTCGCGGATGCGGTCGCCCATGCCCGGCCAGCGTGCGTTCAGCCCGTCGATCGCCTCGGCCACCGTGGCGGCCCGCAGTTCCACCCGCGGCGGCGCGCCAGGGAACAGGATGGTCAGCGCCGTCGGCAGCCGCACCAGCACGGCCTCCGCCGGCTTTGTCCGCGCCTCGGCCATGGCTCAGCGGTCGACCACCAGAGTCTCGACCGACGAGATCGAGGGCAAATGCTGGGCGACGCAATCCCAGCTTTCGCCCTCGTCGGCGCTGGCGAACAGGGCGCCGCCCGAAGTGCCGAAATACACCCCGGCCGGGTCCAGCCGGTCGGTCGCCATGGCCTGGCGCAGCACGCCGAAATAGGCGTCCTTCTGCGGCAGCCCGCGGCGCAGATCCTGCCATGTCGCCCCGCCGTCACGGGTGCGCCAGACCGCGGCCTTGGCGTCCGGCACGTATCGCCCCTTGCTGTCGCCGTTCAGCGGCAGCAGGAACAGCGTGTCGGCGTCGCGCGGATGGGCCGCCGCCGGGAAGCCGAAGCTGGAGGGCAGCCCGGCCTCGATGCTGTCCCAGCGCCGACCGCCATCGTCGCTGCGATACATGCCGCAATGGTTCTGCTGGTACAGCCGGTCCGCCCCGCCCGGCGCCATCACCAGGCAGTGCACGCATTGGCCGAATTCCGGATAGCGTTGGTCCTCCGGCATGAAATCGGCGCGGGTGCCGCGGTTGCGCGCCGGGATAGTTCCGTAATTCCT
>NZ_JBCNNF010000068.1:0-21990 GCF_039594555.1 Inquilinus sp. | reverse complement strand
CCTCGATGGCGGCGACGGCGTCGACCGGCTGGTCGGCGGCGACGGTGTCGACACCATCCATGGCGGGGCGGGCAATGATTCGGTCGATGCCGGCACCGGCGACGACGTCGTCTATGGCGAGGCCGGCCACGACACCCTCTTCGGCGGGGCCGGCAACGACACCATCGACGGCGGCGACGGCAACGACACGATCGATGGCGGCGCCGGGTCCGACACCATCATCGGCGGTGCCGGCATCGATACGGTCAGTTATGCCGGCTCGGGCGCTGCGGTGGCGGTCGACCTGGGGGCCGGGTCCTTCTCCGGCGGTGACGCCACCGGCGATTCGCTGGCCGGGATCGAGCAGGTGCTGGGCTCGGCCTATTCCGACGCGCTGACCGGCGACGCCAACGCCAACACCCTCTGGGGCCTGGCCGGCGACGACCTGCTCACCGGCGGTGGCGGCGGCGATGCGCTGAAGGGCGGGGCCGGCAACGACATCTTCGCCTACATCGCGCTGTCCGACAGCGCCGTGTCGGGCATCGGCAAGGACACGATCGCGGATTTCTCGACCGGCGACAAAATCGACCTGTCGGCTATCGGCATCGATTTCACCATCGGCACCGGCGCCTTCACCGGCCATGCGGGCGAGATCCGCATCGTCACCGCCGGGTCGATCCAGGTGGTCTATGCCGACAGCAACGGTGACAAGGCGCCCGACTTCGCCATCAACGTCATCTCCGACCATGTCCTGACAGCGGCGGACTTCATCCTCTGAAAAAGGGGGTGCCGTCACCCCCCTGCGGTCCGCCGCCGACTTCGTCTAGTGTGGGACTGCCGCCCCAAGGCGGCGGCCCCTTCAAGGGCGAAAGAAGCAGGGACGGCGATGGTGATCGAGCTGCAGAGCAACGGGGCGGCGCCGGAGGCGACGCTCGCCAACTGGCGCCAGGCGCCCTACAGCCGCTGGGGCTTCCAGAATGTCCGCCGGCTGGTGCCGGTGGCGGAGATCCCGCGCGGCGAGTTTGCGGCCTGCTTCCGGTCCGGCCCGGCGCTGGATCTGGACCGGGTGGCGGTGCCGGGGCAGGGCGCCTCGGTCGCGGCGCTGCTGGCGGACAGCGACACCGACGGCTTCCTGGTGCTGCATCGCGGCGCTGTGGTGGCCGAGCATTACGCCTATGGCATGGGCCCGAAGACGCAGCACATCGTCTTCTCGATCAGCAAGTCGATCACCAGCCTGATCGCCGGCATCCTGGCCGGCCGCGGCCAGCTGGACCCGGAGGCGCCGGTCACGGCCTATGTGCCGGAAGTGGCGGGATCGGCTTATGACGGCGCCACCGTCCGCCACGTCCTGGATATGACGGTCGGCATCCGCTTCGTCGAGGATTATGTCGACCCGGCCGGCGACGTCGCCCGCTACCGCGTCGCGATGGGCTGGAATCCGCCCAGTGCGGTGGCGCGGGACAACGACCTGCACGGCTTCATCGCCCGCCTGCCGGCCGATGGCAGCCGGCATGGCGAGATCTTCCACTACGTGTCGCCCAACTCCGACATGCTGGGCTGGATCTGCGAGCGCGCCGCCGGCATGCGCTTCGCCGCGCTGATGACCGAGCTGCTGTGGCGGCCGATGTGGGCGGAGGGGGATGCGTACATCACGCTCGACGCGCACGGCGCGCCGCGCACCGCCGGCGGCATCGGCATGACCCTCCGCGACCTGGCCCGGATCGGCGAGCTGATGCGGCGGGACGGCCGCGTCGGCGGCACCCAGGTGGTGCCGCAGGGCTGGATCGACGACATCCTCGACAAGGGCGACCCGCAGGCCTGGGCGCGCGGCGACCTGGCGGATCTGGCGCCGCAGGGGCGCTACCGCAGCCAATGGTACGTTCTGGGGCCGGGCCGCGACGTGGTCTGCGGCATCGGCATCCACGGCCAGTGGGTCTATGTCGACCGCGCGGCCGAGCTGGTCATCGCCAAGATGTCGTCGCAGCCCGCGGCGGTGGACGACGCGCTGGACCACCGGCTGCTGGCCGGCTTCCGGGCGGTTGCGCAGGCTCTCGCCTAGGCACGAAAAACCCGAGGCCGGTCAGCCTCGGGTTCCGGTGTCCGGACGCGACGCCCGACTCAGCTCTTCTTGACGCGATAGGTCTCGTGGCAGGCGCCGCAGGACTGGCCGACGGCCGGGAAGGCGGCCTTGACCTCGGCGACGTCGCCGGACTGGGCAGCGGCGTCCAGCGCCACGATGGCGTCGTGGTTGGCCTTCACCTTGGCCTGGAAATCGGCCCAGTTGGCCCAGATCTCCGGCTTCGCGGCGCTCTTGCCGACGCCGACGGCGGTGCCTTCCGGGAACAGGGACAGCAGCTCGGCGCTCACCCCCGCCATCTTCGCCGTCGCCGCCTTGACGTCGTCGATCGAGCCCTGGTTGTCGCGCACGAAGCCGGTCAGGGTCTTGACGCTGGCGCCGTAGGTCTTCATTGCGTCTTCGCGCTGGGCCACCACCTCCTCGGGCGTGGCCGCCCAGGCGATAGCGGCGCCGCAGCTGACGATGGCGGCGGTGATGACGGCGAACTTCAACGAACGCATGGTGCCTCCCCCTCGGGTGGGTGCCGGTCCGGCGATTGACGGGCGCGAGTATGCTGGAGGAATTGTGGCGATCTCCAGCCCGTTCGCGCTCCGGCCCGCGGTTCGCTGCGACGTGTCGCAGGGTTACGCGGGAAATCGTTACGCGCCCGGTTGACAGGATGCGGGGCGGCCACTATGGTCCGCGCCTCGAATTCCGGCCCGCGAGCCCGTGCTCCCGGCGGCGCCGGCGCTGCCGCATGGGATATGGATTATGAAAGTCGCGAACTCGCTCAAGACCCTGAAGACCCGTCACCGCGCTTGCCGCGTCGTCCGCCGCAAGGGCCGTGTCTACGTCATCAACAAGGAGAACCCGCGCTTCAAGGCGCGCCAGGGCTGATCTCAGCCGCTCCTTAGAGACGATCGAAGGCCGCGTCCCCGGACGCGGCCTTTTTCGTTGCGGACACGGCTGCCCGGCTTGCCGGATCGGCCTGGCCTTCCTATCGTCCGCGGCGGAGGTCCTGCCGATGAAGATGCCAGCCCCCGATGCCGCCGTCCTGGCGCGCCGCGAGGAGATCGCCGCGGCGCTGCGCGCCATCGTGCCGGGCGAGGGCGTGATCACGGCGGAGAGCGAGCGCCGCGCCTATGAGTCGGACGGGCTGACCGCCTACCGCACCCTGCCGATGATCGTGGTGCTGCCCTCGACCACCGAACAGGTCTCGGCCGTGCTGCGCACCTGCCACGGGATGGGGGTGAAGGTGGTGCCGCGCGGCGCCGGCACCTCGCTGTCCGGCGGCGCTTTGCCGCTGGAGGATGGCGTGTTGCTCGGCCTCGGCAAGTTCAACAAGGTTCTGGAGATCGACTTCGACAACCGCTGCGCCCGGGTGCAGCCGGGGGTGACCAATCTCGGCATCACCAACGCCGTGGCCCATGCTGGCTTCTATTACGCGCCCGACCCGTCCAGCCAGATCGCCTGCACCATCGGCGGCAATATCGCCGAGAATTCCGGCGGCGTGCACTGCCTGAAATACGGGCTGACCACCAACAACGTGCTGGGGCTGGAGGTGGTGCTGATCGACGGCACCGTGCTGCGCCTCGGCGGCAAGCACCTCGATTCGCCGGGCTACGACCTGCTGGGCGTGCTCACCGGCTCGGAAGGGCTGCTGGCCGTGGTCACCGAGGTGACGGTCCGCCTCTTGCGCCGTCCGGCCACCCAGCGCGCGGTGCTGATGGGCTTCCCGTCGTCGGAGGCCGGCGGCGACTGCGTCGCCCGCATCATCGGCGCCGGCATCATCCCGGGCGGGCTGGAGATGATGGACAAGCCCGCGATCCATGCGGCGGAGGCCTTCGTCAAGGCCGGCTACCCGCTGGATGTCGAGGCGCTGCTGATCTGCGAGCTGGACGGGCCGGAGGCCGAGGTCGACCACCTGATCGAACGGGTCGAATCGATCGGCCGCGACTGCGGCGCCACGATCTGCGTCGTCAGCCGCAGTGAGGAGGAGCGGCTGCGCTTCTGGGCCGGGCGCAAGGCGGCCTTTCCGGCGGTCGGCCGGATCAGCCCCGACTATTACTGCATGGACGGCACCATCCCGCGGAAGCGCCTGCCCGAGGTGCTGGCCCGGATGCAGGAGATGTCGCGCCGCCACGGGCTGCGCGTCGCCAATGTCTTCCATGCCGGCGACGGCAACATGCATCCGCTGATCCTGTACGACGCCAACGTGCCGGGCGAGCTGGAGAAGGCCGAGGAGTTCGGGTCGGACATCCTGAAGCTGTGCGTCGAGGTCGGCGGGGTGCTGACCGGCGAGCATGGCGTCGGGGTTGAGAAGCGCGACCTGATGGAGGTGCAGTTCGGGCCGGAGGACCTGGCGCAGCAGCAGCGGCTGAAATGCGCCTTCGACCCGGATGGCCTGCTGAATCCCGGCAAGGTGTTCCCGACCCTGCACCGCTGCGCCGAGCTCGGCCGGGTGCACATCCACCACGGCGCCACGCGCTTCCCCGACCTGCCGCGCTTCTGATGGCAGATGCCAGCCCGTTGGCTCCTTTCTTGTCATGCCCGGGCTTGACCCGGGCATCCAGAGGATGCCGAGACCCTCTGGATTGCCGGGTCAAGCCCGGCAATGACACAAGGGGGAAAGGCCGACTGTTCCTGCGGTGCGATCGATGACCGAGACGCTGAAGCCCGAGACCGACGACCAGGTGCTCGAGATCGTCCGCTGGGCCCTGGCCGGCGCGGTGCCGTTGGAGCTGGTCGGCCGCGGCAGCAAGCGCGGCTTCGGCCGCCCGGTGCAGGCGGTGCATGCGCTCGACCTCTCCGGCCTCGCCGGGATCGAGGTGTACGAGCCGGAGGAGCTGGTGCTGACCGCCCGCCCCGGCACGGCGATGGCGGAGATCGAGGCGGCACTGGCCGCCCGCGGCCAGGCCCTGGCCTTCGAGCCGCCGGATCTCGGCCCGCTCTATGGCGGCCCGGCCGGCGCGGGCACGCTGGGCGGCGCCGTCGGCTGCAACCTGGCGGGGCCGCGGCGGCTGAAGGCCGGGGCCGCGCGGGATCACGTCCTGGGGATCGAGGCCGTGTCCGGCCGGGGCCAGGCCTTCAAATCGGGTGGCCGGGTGGTCAAGAACGTCACCGGCTACGACCTGCCGAAGCTGCTGACCGGCGCCTTCGGCACCCTGGCCGCCATGACCCGGATCACGGTCAAGGTGCTGCCGGCGCCGGAGACGGTGCGAACCCTCGCCGTCGCCGGGCTGGACGACGCGACCGGGGTCGCGGTGCTGACCCGGGCGCTGACCAGCCCCTACGAGGTCTCGGGCGCCGCCCATCTGCCGGCCGGCATCCTCGGCGACGAGGCGCGCAGCCTGGTGCGGATCGAGGGCTTCGGCCCCTCGGTCGACAGCCGGGTGGCGGCGCTGTCGCAGCTGCTCGGCGATGCCGGGCCGCTGACGGTGCTGGACCCGGCCGAATCGGCCGATCTGTGGCGCCGGATCCGCGACGCCGCACCCTTTGTTGGCGACGACCGCGCGGTCTGGCGCGTGTCGGTGGCGCCGACCGCAGGACCCCGTGTCGCGGCCGCTGCCGGCGGAGCGCACTACTTCGACTGGGGCGGCGGGCTGGTCTGGATCGCCGTCCCGGCCGAGGGCGATGCCGGGGCTGCCGCGATCCGGGCGGCGGTTGCCGCCGCGGGCGGCGGGCATGCGACGCTGGTGCGGGCCCCGGCCGGGCTGCGCGCCGCGCTGCCGGTGTTCGAGCCGCAGCGGCCGGCGCTGGAGGCGCTGGGCCGCCGGGTGCGCGAGGCCTTCGACCCGAAGGGCATCCTGTCGCCGGGCCGGATGATGATCTGAGACAGGATCGGAAACCTCCGGGCGTGATCATGGGTTATGATCATGCGCGTCTCTTGCACGGGGAGGTTCCATGGAATTCCTGTGGATGCTGATCATCGGCTTCGTCGTAGGCCTGGTCGCGAAGTTCCTGATGCCGGGCCGGGATCCCGGCGGCTTCATCATCACGATTCTCCTGGGTATCGCGGGGTCCTTCGTCGGCGGCTGGCTGGGCCGCCAGCTCGGGATCGTCCCGGAGACCGGCTTCGGACAATTCGTCCTCGCCGTCGTCGGTGCGATCATCCTGCTGATCATCTACCGGATCGTCGCCGGCCGCAGCAGCGCGGCCTGAAACCGGTGCGGCCCGCCGGCCGGGCCGCACCTTCCCCTTCGTCACCGCACCGATTTCGCCAGATGGGCGTAGGGCTCGCCGCGGCGCGGCTGCAGCACTTGCGCCGCGTCGGTGTCGGCATGGGCGACCCGCAATGCCGCCGGCGCCCCGTCCGCCCCCAGCTCCACCGTCGCGAATACCATCTCGCCGCAGGGGGCGGGCCAGCCCACCGGCCGGACCCCCGACACCGTCGTTGCCGTGTAGGGTGAGCAGTCCGAGGCTACGTCCACGGCCGCCCCCGCCGGCTTGCCGCCGATGAAGCGCCAGATCGCGATCTGCTTGCCCGCCTGATCGTACACCGCCGCCGGCTCGCCGAAGCGGGCCTTCAGCGGCGCCAGCGCATCGGCGGCGCTGCGCGGGCCGCCGGCCGCGAACCGCATGGTCTCGACCACCGAATACAGCCGGTTGCCCTGGGCCGGCGGGGTGAACTGCAGCAGCAGCGTGCCGTCATCCGGCCGTGTCGCGGCGGCCAGGCCGGTCCAGGGCGTCTCGCCCGGGCCGGCGAAAGTCACGGCCGGCGCGGCCAGGGGGGCGGCCTGCTGCGGCGTCTGCCCCAGCGCGATGTCCTGGATCACCGGCCCGCCGGCCATGGCGGCGCCCGACAGGGCCAGGCCGCCCAGCAGCGCGGCCAGGGGCAGCGCCTCTCGCACCCGAAGCATCGTCATCTCGGCCTCCCAGTCCGGGCGCCGTCCAGGGGCGCCACTGCCAGCCAGCGTACTAACCCCCATGCCGGTTGACAATGCCGGCCGACGCATCCGCCGGGTTCCCATCCCTTCGGGCGCCGGGCTAGTGTCGGCGCAATCACGGGAGGGTGCGGGTGCAGACTCATTTCTCGCTGGCGCAGCTGGCGGATCCGGACAATGCGGTGTCGGAGCAGATCCTGCGCAGCTGCGTGCATTGCGGCTTCTGCCTCGCCACCTGCCCGACCTACACGGTGCTGGGCGACGAGCTCGACAGCCCGCGCGGCCGCATCTACCAGATCAAGTCGATGCTGGAGGGCGGCGGCCCGGCGCCGGCCAGCGTCGCCAAGCATCTCGACCGCTGCCTGTCCTGCCTGTCCTGCATGACCACCTGCCCCTCGGGCGTGCACTACATGCACTTGGTCGATCACGGCCGCGCGGTGGTGGAGAAGACCTATCGCCGGCCGCTGCAGGACCGGGCGATCCGAGCGCTGCTGGCGGCGCTGCTGCCGCGGCCGCGGCTGTTCCGCCTGGCCCTGATCGGGGCGATCGCGGCCCGGCCGGTCGCGGGTCTGCTGCCGAAGCGGCTGCGCGCGATGCTGGCCCTGGCGCCGCGCCGGCTGCCCCCGCCCAGCCCGGTCGACCGGCCGCAGGTCTTCGCCGCCGAGGGGCCGCGCAAACGACGGGTGGCGCTGCTCTCCGGCTGCGCCCAGACGGTGCTGGACCCGGCGATCAACGAATCCACGGTGCGCCTGCTGACCCGCCACGGGGTCGAGGTGGTGGTGGCGCCGGGCGCCGGCTGCTGCGGATCGCTGACCCACCACATGGGCCGGGAGGAGGCGGCGCTGGCCTCGGCCCGCGTGAATATCGAGGCCTGGAGCCGTGTCGTGGACGAGGGCGGCCTCGACGCCATCGTCGTCAACACCTCGGGCTGCGGCACCACGGTGAAGGATTACGGCCACATGTTCCGCGCCGACCCGGCCTGGGCCGGGCGCGCCGCCAGGGTCTCGGCCCTGGCGAAGGACGTCACCGAGCTGATGGACGAGGTCGGGCTGAACCCCCCGGCGCGGCCGACCGGCCAGGTCGTGGCCTATCACTCCGCCTGCTCGATGCAGCACGGCCAGCGCGTCATCGCGCCGCCGCGCCGCCTGCTGGCCGCCGCGGGGTTCGCGCTGCGCGAGGTGCCGGACGGGCATCTCTGCTGCGGCTCGGCCGGCACCTACAACCTGCTGCAGCCGGAGATCGCGGATGAGCTGCGGGCGCGCAAGGTGCGAGCGGTGGAGAGCACGGGGGCGGCGATCGTCGCCGCCGGCAACATCGGCTGCATCACCCAGATCGGCCTGGGCACCGCCCTGCCGGTGGTGCACACGGTCGAGCTGCTGGACTGGGCCACCGGGGGGCCGAAGCCGGCCGCTCTGGCGGATGCGGGCTAGGCACCGCCATGCGCGTGCTTTCGATCATCGGCCATCCCCGGGCGTCGAGCTTCTGTCACGCCCTGTCGAAGCGCGTTCGTGCGGCGCTGAAGGGGGACGGGCATGAGATCATCCATCACGACCTGTACGCCGAGGGGTTCGAGCCCTGCCTGACCGCGGATGAAGCCTACACCGTCGGCGACAGCGTCGAGCAAGTCCTCGCGCGGGCGGAGGACCCAGTCCTGCTGCGGCATCGGGCAGACATCGCCGCCGCCGAAGGGTTGCTGGTGGTTCATCCCAACTGGTGGGGAAAACCGCCGGCCATCGTGTCGGGCTGGCTGGACCGGGTGCTGGTGCCTGGCGTCGCCTATCGCTTGTCTTCGGCCGACGGGCTGCCGGAAGGGCTGCTATCCATCGGGACGGCCGTGATCCTCAACACGTCGGATACCCACGAGGAGCGCGAGCGGGCCGATCTCGGCGATCCGCTCGAACTGATTTGGGGAAGATGTGTTCTTCCCTATTGCGGCGTCAGATCCCACAGACGGCACGTGTTCCGGCCGGTCGTCGGGAGCAGCGACGCACAACGCGAGCAATGGCTTGCGGAAGCCGAGGCCATCTGCCGGGCCGCATTCTCCGACGGCCGCTGAGTTCAGTACAGGCCGCCCGTCCCCGTCAGCGCATCCTGGCTGGTCTCGCCGAAGGTGTCGGCGACCGGCGGCGGGCCGGGCTCGGTGCCGGGGCGGAACGCCTCCAGGATCACATCCGACCCGCCGGCCTCGGCGGCATAGCCGTTGCGCCGGTCGACATAGGCGAAGCTGACGCCCGGCGGCACGGCGAAGGCGCCCGGATCGCTGCCGGCCAGCGCGTCCTTGATGAAGTCGCTGAAGATCGGCACCGCGAGCGAGCCGCCGGTGGCGCCGGCGCCCAGGCTGCGCGGCTTGTCGTAGCCGACGAAGATGCCGACCGCGAGCTTCGGCGAGAAGCCGACGAACCAGGCGTCGTTCGAATCGTTGGTCGTGCCGGTCTTGCCCGCCAGCGGCAGCCCCAGCCCAGCCAGCCGGGCGGCGGTGCCGCGCTGGGTGACGCCCTGCAGGATCGAGATCATCTGGTAGTTGGCGATCGGATCGTCCAGCTCCTGTCCGCGCGGCCGCTGCGGCGCGGCCTGGCCGGTCCAGGCGGTGGCGGCGCAGGGGATGCAGTCGGCGCGGTCCGGGCCCGTCACGCCCGGCTGCCGCAGGCTGCGGCCGTCGCGGTCCTGCACCCGCTCGATCATGTAGGGGCTGATCTGGTAGCCGCCATTGGCGATGGTGGCGTAGGCGGTGGTCAGCTTCAGCGGCGTGGTCTCGCCGGCGCCCAGGCCCATCGCCGGGTACAGCGGCATGTTCTGATAGATGCCGAAGGCCTCGGCCGTCTGCTTGACCGGCTGAAGCCCCATCTCAACCAGCAGGCGGATGGTCATGACATTGCGCGACCGCTCGACGCCGGAGCGCAGCGTGGCCAGGCCGATGAAGCCGCCGCCGTAGTTGCGCGGCCGGTAGCGGCCGGCGCCCTGGCCCTGGTCGACCGAGATCGGCGTGTCGTAGATCAGGCTGGACGGGGTGTAGCCGTGCTGCAGCGCCGAGAGGTAGACGAAGGGCTTGAAGGCCGATCCCGGCTGGCGCTGCGCCTGGGTGGCGCGGTTGAACTCGCTGAGCGAGAAGTCGAAGCCGCCCGACATCGCCAGCACCTTGCCGGTGAAGGGCTCGATGGCGACCAGCGCGCCCGACACCTCCGGCACCTGGCGCAGCGAATAGGCGGCCAGCTGCGGCGCCGGGGCCTTGGCCGCCGCCGGTTGCACCCAGACCACGTCGCCCTTGGCCAGGACATCGTCGGCGCCGCCGACCTGCCGGCCCATGCGGCCATTCTCGACCCGGCGGGCCCAGGTCAGGTCGCCGCGGTCGATGCGGCCCTGGCTGCCATCCTCCAGCCCGATGACAGCGGCCTGGCGGTCGACGTCGAGCACCACCGCGAGGTCCCAGCCGTCGATGTCGGCCGGCCGGTCGATGCCGGTCAGGAAGCGCTGCCACACCGGGCGCTCATCCTTCGGCGCGGCGGTCGGGGCCACGGCGGGCTTCGGCTGCTGCTCCGGCACATGCACGCCCATGGCCGACAGGGCGCCGAGCAGGCGGCCCTGCTGCGCCGGGGGCGGGCTGGCCGGCTGGGCCGGCGCCTGGGCGGCCTCGGCCTGCGCCACGGCCTCGGCCGAAGCCGGCAGGTCCAGCATCGCCGAGATGTTGGTGATCGGCCCACGCCAGCCGCGGTTGCGGTCAAACCGCTCCAGCCCGGCGCGCAGCGCCCGGTCGGCGAAGACCTGCAGCCGCGGGTCGAGCGTGGTGCGCACCGCCAGCCCGCCGCGATAGAGCTGGTCGTTGCCGAAGGAGCGGCGCAGCGACCGGCGCACCTCCTCGGCGAAATAGGGGGCGTGCACGGTCTCCAGCGGCGCCTGGGCCCGCACCGCCAGCGGTTCGGCCTTGGCGGCGGCCGCCTGCTCGGCGGTGATCGCCCCGTCCTGTGCCATGCGGTCCAGCACATAGTCGCGGCGGGCGCGCGCCTGCTCCGGCCGGGTCACCGGGTTGTAGTTGTTCGGCGCCTTCGGCAGCGCCGCCAGGAACGCCGCCTCGGACAACGACAGCTCGACCGGCGGCTTGCCGAAATAGCGGGCCGAGGCCGCGCCGACGCCGTAGGCGCCGCGGCCGAGATAGATCTCGTTGAGATACATCTCCAGGATCTGGTCCTTGGAGAAATCGTGCTCGATCTCGAAGGCGAGGATCAGCTCGCGGATCTTGCGCAGCGCGCTGACCTCGTTGGTCAGCAGCAGGTTCTTGGCGACCTGCTGGGTGATGGTCGACCCGCCCTCCAGCCGCCGACCGCTGCGCAGGTTGTGGATGTTGGCGACCAGGGCGCGGGCCAGGCCGGCCGGGTCGACGCCGTGATGGCGCCGGAAGTTCTGGTCCTCGGCCGAAATGAAGGCCTGCACCAGATAGGGCGGCAGGCTCGACAGCGGCACCACCACCCGGTTCTCGACATAGTACTCGCGCAGCAGCGACCCGTCGGCGGCATAGATCCGCGTGGTCTCGGGCGGCTGATAGGCGGCGAGCTGGCTGGCGTCGGGCAGGTGCAGCTCCGGTCCGGCGGCGGTGGCCAGGAGCTTCAGCAGGATGGCGGCGACGGAAAAGCTGGCGGACATGCGGGCGGTTCACTGGTCCCAGGGCGTCTCTTACTAAACGGTCGGCCGGCGAATCGGAAACGCCTTCTTCTGGACGAAGCCATGCGGATACATCGGAATTAATCTAGATCGCCCACCTGTGGCGCCAAGCCGCTTTCATCCGCAGTGGTGGGCATGGGATCATGGCGGCATGAAACCGATCGTTCTCCTGATGTCGGTCGGCCTGCTCGGCTGGTGGTATGTCGTGGCGCCGCTGCAGGTCATCGTCGCCGCCGTCGCCATTGCCCGCGGCCGGCGGCGGCTGGCCGTGTTCAGCCTGGCCGCGCTGGTCATGGCCGTGGTGACGGTCCGGGCCGCGCGGGCGGTGGTCGGCTGGCATCCGGATGGGTTCGGCCAGGTCGGGGTGGTGCTGCCCAGCGGCCATTCGGCCCTGGTGGTCGTGGCGGTGACGACGCTGGCGGCGCTGGTCTGGCCGCGCTGGACGCGGGGCCGTGTCGCGGTCGCGGCGGCGCTGATCCTGGCCGTCGGCGCCGTCATGACAGTGGGCGGCCACACGATCGGGGATGTCGTGGTCGGCCTGGCGCTGGGCGGCGTGTCCGTCCTCGTCGCCGGGGCCGTCGCGCGCCTTCGCCGGCCCCGCCGGACGGTGGCGGCCTGAGCGTCAGTAGTTCGGCCAGAGCCCCGGCGTCGCCAGCTCGATGACGTGTCCGTCGGGGTCGGAGAAGTAGAGGCTGACGCCGCCGCGCGGCCAGCCCATCTCTCCTGTCAGGGCCACGCCGGCCTCGGCCAGGCGCTGGCGCCAGGCATCCAGGCCGTCGGCCGGCACGGCGAAGGCCATGTGCAGCCGCCCGGTGCCCTCATGCCCCGGGATGGTGCCCGAGGCGTCGACCACATCCTCCGAGGTCGCGCCGGCCAGGAACAGCAGCAGCACGCCCTGGCGGCCGGCATCCAGCGCCACCAGCCGCGGGCTGCGCAGCATCACGCGCAGGCCCAGCACCTGCTCGTAGAAGGCGGCGGACCGGTCCAGGTCGGCGACGTAGAGCGCGGTCTCGAGCAGCCCGTCGATGCGCGGCGCAGCGGTCACGGCGCCGTCAGGCTTCATCCGTCAGGCGGATCACCACGTCCACCCGGGCGATGCGGGTGCCGGCCGGGGCGTCCGGCAGGGCCGAGACCACCACGGCGTCACCATGGACGTCGCGCAGCTCGCCGGTCGATTCGTGGTAGAAATGATGGTGGTCGTGGATGTTGGTGTCGAAGTAGGACCGCCCGGCCTCGACCACCACCTCGCGCAGCAGGCCGGCCTCGGTGAACTGGTGCAGGGTGTTGTAGACGGTGGCCAGCGCCATGGCCTGGCCGGCGGCCAGCGCCGCGCCGTGCAGCGCCTCGGCAGTGACGTGGCGATCGCGGCCGTCGAACAGCAGCCGCGCCAGCGCCACGCGCTGGCGGGTCGGCCGCAGCCCGGCCTCGAGCAGCCTGGCGACGGGGGCGGTGGTCTCTGCGTCCGTCATTCTGGTCCTGCAATGATCCCCTTCGCACCATAGTCTGTGCGGCTCCGGGGAACAACACCCCGGCGCCGGGGATCGATCCTCCTCAGCCTCTCAGATTCCCAACACCGTCATTGCGAGCGCAGCGAAGCAATCCAGGGGTCAGTGCGAACCGGCCCTGGATGGATTCGTCGGCTTCGCCTCCTCGCAATGACGGCGAGGGGATGGATGGTGCGGGAAGGTCTCTCACATCATCTGGTAGTTCGGGCCCCCACCGCCCTCCGGCACGGTCCAGACGATGTTCTGCTTCGGATCCTTGATGTCGCAGGTCTTGCAGTGCACGCAGTTCTGCGCGTTGATCACGAAGCGCGGGTCGCTGCCGTCCTCGTTGCGCACCACCTCGTACACCCCGGCCGGGCAGTAGCGCTGCGCCGGCTCGTCGAACACCTTGAGATTGTAGCCGATCGGGATCGACGGGTCCTTCAGCTTCAGATGCGACGGCTGGTTCTCCTCATGGTTGGTGTTCGACAGGAACACCGAGGAGAGGCGGTCGAAGGTCACCACCCCGTCCGGCTTGGGATAGTCGATCTTCTTCGACTGCGCGGCCGGCCGCAGCGTCTCGTTGTCCGCATGCTTGTGGCGCAGGGTCCAGGGCAGCTTGCCGCGGGTCCACAGCTCGAGGCCGGAATACAGCGTGCCCAGGATCGTGCCCCAGCGGAAGGCCGGGCGGCAATTGCGCACCACCGTCAGCTCCTGCCACAGCCAACTCGCCTTCAACCGCTCTGGATAGGCAATGACCTCGTCATGGCCCTCGCGGCCCTCGGCCAGGGCGTCGAACACCGCCTCGGCGCAGACCATGCCGCTCTTCATCGCGGTGTGGTTGCCCTTGATCCGCGGCACGTTGACGAAACCGGCGGAGCAGCCGATCAGGCAGCCGCCCGGGAAGGTCAGCTTCGGGATCGACTGCAGCCCGCCCTCGTTGATGGCGCGGCCGCCATAGGCCAGGCGCTTGCCGCCCTCCAGCGTCGGCCGGATCAGCGGGTGGGTCTTGAAGCGCTGGAACTCCTCGAACGGCGACAGGTACGGGTTCTTGTAGTCCAGTGCGACGACATAGCCGATCGAGACCAGGTTCTCGCCGAAATGGTAGAGCCAGCTGCCGCCATAGGTCTCGTTGTCCAGCGGCCAGCCGAAGCCGTGCTGCACCAGGCCTGGCCGGTGTTTCTCCGGCTTCACCTCCCACACTTCCTTGACGCCCAGGCCGAAGGTCTGCGGGTCGCAGTCGGCGCGCAGGTTGAAGCGCTCCATCAGCATCTTGGACAGCGACCCGCGCACGCCCTCGCCGATCAGCGTGTACTTGGCGTGCAACTCCATGCCCGGCGTGTAGTTGCCGGTCGGCTGGCCGTCCTTGCCGATGCCCATGTCGCCGGTGGCCACGCCCTTGACCGACCCGTCCTCGTGGTACAGCACCTCGGCGGCGGCGAAGCCGGGATAGATCTCCACCCCCAGCGCCTCGGCCTGCTGCGCCATCCAGCGCGTCACCAGCCCCATGCTGACGATGTAGTTGCCGTGGTTGTGCAGCTCTTTCGGTAGTCCGAAATTCGGCAGGCGGAAGCTGCTGACGCCGGTGTAGTAGTGGAATTCGTCCTGCGACACCGGGGTGTCCAGCGGCGCGCCCTTGTCCTTCCAGTCGGGGATCAGCTCGTTCAGCGCGCGCGGGTCCAAGACCGCGCCCGACAGGATGTGGGCACCGACCTCGGACCCCTTCTCCAGCACGCAGACGCTGACCTCGCGCCCGGTCTCCGCCGCCTTCTGCTTCAGCCGGATCGCCGCCGCGAGGCCCGCCGGCCCCGCGCCCACGATCACGACATCGTATTCCATCGATTCGCGTTCCATCGCGCGTCCCTGTCGTTCGGTTGGCGGCATGCTACAGAAATGCATCCCCGGAATCGAATGGCCGATCATGTCGCGCCGGCTTTGGCTCCGGTTGCGACGCGGAGGCCCCGCCGATGCTGCGGCAGCTTCGGCCGCCGGGGTTGACAGGCCGGGCGGCCCGGCGGCTTCTAGCGCATGGACAGGATCAGCGAATCAGCCGTGCAGCCCGCCGAGATCATCGCCCTGCTGAGATGGTACCAGGACGCCGGCGTCGACGAGACGATCGGCGACGATCCGGGCGCGCTCGGCCGGCCGCGCACGGCCGCCGCGACGCCAATGGCTCCGGTCCAGATGGCCGCGCCGGCGCCGCCGCCGGCGCCTGCCGCGCCCCAGATCCGCGCGGTCGCCGCCGCGGCGCTGCCGGGCAGCGACGCCGCCACCGGCGACGCCCGCCGCATCGCCGCCGGCTGCAATACGCTGGAGGAGCTGGCGGCCGCGCTGGCCGCCTTCGACGGCTGCGGGCTGAAGGCCACCGCCACCCAGATGGTCTTCGCCGACGGCAACCCCGAGGCCGACATCATGATCGTCGGCGAGGCGCCGGGGGCGGAGGAGGACCGGCTGGGCAAGCCCTTCGTCGGCCAGTCCGGCAAGCTGCTGGACCGCATGCTGGCGGCGATCGGGCTCGACCGGACCACGGTCTACATATCCAACATCGTCAACTGGCGCCCGCCCGGCAACCGGCAGCCGAACGCGTCGGAGATCGCGATCTCCCTGCCCTTCATCGAGCGTCACATCGCGCTGATGCAGCCGAAGATCCTGCTCTGCGCCGGCGGCACCTCGGCCGCGGCGCTGCTGGCGACGCGCGAGGGCATCACCCGCATCCATGGCCGCTGGTACGACCGGTCCTTCCCGGACCTGGCCGCGCCGGTGCCGACCATGCCGATCTACCACCCGGCCTTCATCCTGCGGCAGCCGGGCATGAAGCGGGACGTCTGGCGCGACCTGCTGGTGCTGAAGCACCGGATGAAGGAGCTGGGCTGCACGTTTGCGGAGGAGGGCTGATGGGGCTCGACGCTCAACTGATCGCGGTAGGCCCGTTCTCGCGGGAGGTTCTGCCGGCGCTTGAGTACCCAGCGAGAGTTATGTCGATGTGGCGGATGGCGACACGGTCGTCACCAATCTGTTTTCCGTCTTTGCGACTGATATCAGCTATCGCCTAGCGGCCGCTTTCGGCGTCGGGGCCATGGAGTTGGGCAAGCATGAGTTCACGTCACGGAACGTCGATCTCGGGTTGCTGACTGAGATTGTAGGAGCTGACGGGGTCGAGTCCTTTCTGCTGCTGGCGTCACACGGCTTCCGCTTCTTCTATCTGCCGAACGCTTGACGGTTGGCTGAGCCAACGACCTGACCACCGTTTCACTTTTCCCGCGACGCCGCCTCGGCTAGCTTGGCCGCTTCGTTCGACCACCGCTTGGGGGGACGCATGCCGGGCCGGATCGACGACTCACGCCCGTTCATCGCCGTGAACATCGCGTTGCTGACGGTGTCCGACACGCGCAGCGCCGCGGACGACAGGTCCGGCGACACGCTGGCCGAGCGTATCGCCGCGGCCGGCCATGCGGTGCGCGACCGGCGCATCGTCAAGGACGATCAGGCCGCGATCGAAGCGCAGCTCAAGGCCTGGATCGCCGATTCGGAGATCGACGTCGTCATCGCCACCGGCGGCACCGGGGTCACCGGCCGCGACGTGACGCCCGAGGCGTTCCACGCGGTCTATGAGAAGCACATCCCGGGATTCGGCGAGCTGTTCCGCTGGCTGTCCTACGACAAGATCGGCACCTCGACGATCCAGAGCCGGGCGACGGCGGGCGTGGCCGGCGGCACCTATCTGTTCGCGCTGCCGGGCTCTCCCTCCGCCTGCCGCGACGCCTGGGACATCATCCTGAAGGACCAGCTCGACAACCGGTTCCGGCCCTGCAATTTCGTCGAGCTGATGCCGCGCCTCCGCGAGAAATGACAGCCATGAACGCCATCATCCGCGCCGGCCGGCTGGCCGCCTTCCTCTGCCTGCTCGCTGTGGCCGCCTGCGCGGCGCCGGGCGGCGGCTCCCGCTCCGCCACCAGCCCGGGCGCCAACGTCGCCCAGCTGCCGCCGCTGCCGACCAGCGGCTGCGGCATCCCCGCCGCGGAGGGGACCCAGACGCTGAAGTTCCAGGGTGCATCCTGGCGCTACATCGTCGACCTGCCGCGCGGCTACGACAAATCGGTGCCCACTCGGCTGATCCTGGCCTTCCACGGCCGCACCGGCACGGCCGAGAAGGTGCGGACCTATTTCGACCTCGAGGGCTCCGCGGCGCGGCCGGCGATCGTGGTCTATCCGCAGGCCCAGGGCGGCTGGGGTGGCAAGGCGGACCGCGACATGGCCTATGTCGACACCCTTCTGGCGCGGCTGAAGGCGACGTTGTGTGTCGACCAGAACCAGATCTTCGCCGCCGGCCATTCGATGGGCGGCAGCTTCGTCAACGACCTGTCCTGCGGCCGGGCCGGGGTGTTCCGCGCCACCGCCGTGGTGGCCGGCGGCATCGGCAGCGTCCGCCCCTGCCAGGGGCAGGTGGCGGCGATCCTGCTGCACAACCCGAAGGACAATATGGTGCCCTACAGCCAGGGCATCGCCGAGCGCGACAAGCGCATCGCCCAGAACCGGCTGGCCGCCACCCCGGTCGACGTCAGCGCCACCTTCCGCTGCAAGCGCTGGGGCAAGGGCGACATCGCCGACCCGGTGGTGTTCTGCGACCTGCCCTCGACCTTCAACCGCAGCCGGCCCTATTCGCATGGCTGGCCGGATGGCACCGGCCCTACCATCACCGGCTTCTTCGACCGCGTCACCAGCCAGCGGATTCAGTTGACAGAGCGGCCCTCCGCCCCTTAGGTGGGGGCATGGTGATCCGGCTAAGCACGCTTCGACTTATCTGATCGGCGCCCCTGAAGGGCGTCGACACCGAAGCCGTTGCGCCCTCTCTTCCGGATCTTCTCCATGACCTCCGACCGATCGTACCGACAGGCGTTTTCCCGTACTCATCGGGGTCTGCTGCGACTTATCACCGGCCGCTGAGCGGCGCATCGCGCGCCCGGCGGCCGTCTTCGCGCATCCATGTCATGCGCGCGTCGTCAATTCGCCCTATCCTGTTATTCCGGCCGTCGCCGGCCGGTGCGAGAGAGAAATCCGATGTCCGCGATCACCTCCAAACCCGGAATGCCGATCGACAAGTACCGCCCGGTCCAGACCGTGGCGCTGGCCGACCGGCAATGGCCGAACCGCGTGATCGACCGTGCCCCGATCTGGTGCTCGGTCGACCTGCGCGACGGCAACCAGGCCCTGATCGAGCCGATGGGCACCGACCGCAAGCAGCGCATGTGGGACCTGCTGGTCCGCATGGGCTTCAAGGAGATCGAGGTCGGCTTCCCCGCCGCCTCGCAGACCGATTTCGACTTCGTCCGCCACCTGATCGACAACGGCCTGATCCCCGACGGCGTCACCATCCAGGTGCTGACCCAGTCGCGGGAGGAGCTGATCCGCCGCACCTTCGACGCCATCCGCGGGGCCAAGCGGGCGATCGTCCATCTCTACAACTCGACCTCGACGCTGCAGCGCCGGGTGGTGTTCGGCCTCGACCGCGACGGCATCACCGAGATCGCGGTGCGCGGCACGAAGCTGATCAAGGAGCTGGTGCCGACGGTGCCGGAGACCGAGATCGTCTTCCAGTACTCGCCGGAAAGCTTCACCGGCACCGAGCTGGACTATGCCCGCGACATCTGCGGCGCCGTGCTCGACGCCTGGCAGCCGACGCCCGAGAAGAAGGCGATCCTGAACCTGCCGGCGACGGTGGAGATGGCGACGCCGAACGTCTATGCCGACCAGATCGAATGGTGCCACCGCAACTTCGCCCGGCGCGACAGCTTCATCCTGTCGGTGCACCCGCACAACGACCGCGGCACCGGCATCGCCGCGACCGAACTCGCTTTGATGGCCGGCGCCGACCGGGTCGAGGGCACGCTGTTCGGCAATGGCGAGCGCACCGGCAATGTCGACATCGTCACGCTGGGGCTGAACATGTTCACCCAGGGCGTCGACCCCGAGCTCGACCTGCACGATGTCGGCGAGATCGTCCGCACCGTCGAATACTGCAACCAGCTGCCGGTGCATCCGCGCCACCCCTATGGCGGCGAGCTGGTGTTCACCGCCTTCTCCGGCTCGCACCAGGACGCGATCAAGAAGGGCTTCGCGGCCATGGAGAAGAGCAACAGCGGGCTGTGGGAGGTGCCGTATCTGCCGATCGACCCGCAGGACATCGGCTGCAGCTACGAGGCGGTGATCCGGGTCAACAGCCAGTCCGGCAAGGGCGGCGTCGCCTACCTCCTGCTGACCGACCATGGCCTCGACCTGCCGCGCAAGCTGCAGGTGGAGTTCAGCCAGGTGATCCAGAAGCTGGCCGACGAGACCGGCAAGGAGATCTCCTCCAAGGTGATCTGGCAGGAGTTCGAGCAGGAATACCTCACGCCCGGCCGGGTCGAGGTCGTCGGCCACACCACGCTGCCGACCGGCCGCGGCGAGCGCCACATCGAGGCGCAGGTGAGGATCGACGGGGTCGAGAAGACGATCAAGGGCGAG
This sequence comes from Inquilinus sp., assembly GCF_039594555.1. Taxonomy (GTDB): domain Bacteria; phylum Pseudomonadota; class Alphaproteobacteria; order DSM-16000; family Inquilinaceae; genus Inquilinus. The sequence continues at coordinate 2,434 of NZ_JBCNNF010000068.1, read as the reverse complement.
GGCAACGGCCCGCTCAACGCCTTTGTCGACGCGCTGCGGCGCGAGATCGGGGCGGATGTCGACATCGTCGACTATCGCGAGCACGCGCTGCGCAGCGGCTCCGACTCCAGCGCTGCGACCTATGTCGAGGCGCGGGTCGGCGGCAGGACGCTGTTCGGCGTCGGCATCGACAGCAACATCGTCATGGCCTCGCTCAAGGCCGTGGCCAGCGCCGTCAACCGCGGGGCCCGCAAGGGCGCCGTCTGAGGCTCGGGCCAACCGGGTCCGCCTCGTGCGGACCCGGATCGGGTCGCCGGGCGTTGTGGAAGGCGCGACGGCACACCGCCGGCGCGGCGACCGGAGGAGGGGGACCATGCCGCAGCTTCGACCCGAGGACCTGTCCGCCGAGGAGAAGGACGCGCTGGGGCGCGTCAATCACGGGCAGGATGTCGCCGCCCCGCTGCGCCTGGCCCTGCAGGCCCGCGGCCTGATCGAGGAGCGGCAGGGCGCCTGGGCGCTGACCAATGACGGCAGCGTCCTCCTCGCCACCATCGGGCTGGGCAAGCTCGACACCTGACGGGCGGCTCAGGCCTTCCTGACCAGTTCGCGCATCGGCGCCGCCTCGGCGCTGCCGGGGAAGACGACGCGGCTCAGCGCGTCCTCCGGCAGGCGCAGATGGTCGCGGAACACGCCCTTGACCACGGATCGCAGGTCGGTGGTCGGAGCCAGGTCGCGACCCTGGTACAGCTTGTCGGTCGCCAGCCCCGGCCAGTCGGCCAGCACCCGCCCGCCATGCACCGCGCCGCCGGCCAGGAAGGCCACCGAGCCGGTGCCGTGGTCGGTGCCGCCGGAGCCGTTGGCCGCGGCAGTGCGCCCGAACTCCGTCACCGTCAGGATCACGGTCTGCGTCCAGGCATCGCCCAGCCCGGTGCGCAGCGCCTGCAGCGTCGCGGCATAGGCGGCCAGCAGCCGGTCCAGCCGCTTCACCTGCTGCACATGCGTGTCCCAGCCATACAGCTCCATCACCGCGATGCGCGAGCCGGCGGGGTCGGCCAGGAACCGGCCGGCGGCCTCGGCCAGCTTGAGGTCGGCGCCGGTCGCGGCGGGCGCCATGGCCCCGTTGCCAGACATGCCGCCGGCCATCGCGCCCTGGGCCGGCGCGGCGGTGTTGGCGGCACCAGTTTGGACCAGCCCCTGGATCTGCCGGCCGAAGGCGGTGGTGTCGAGGCCGGAGACGTAAGCCGCGTGCAGCGCCGGGTCCTGGTCGTACAGCCGGGCGACCAGGTCTGGGAAGCCGGGCGGCAGGCTGGTCGGCTTGTCCGGCAGCCAGGAGGTCACCGGCGTGGCGCCGCGCAGCACCAGCGGGATCTCCTCGGCGAAGGCGATGCCGAAGCGCCGGTCGGTGGCGCCGATCAGCCCCAGCGTGCGGTTCAGCCAGCCGTCACGGGTGCCGTCCAGCTGCGCCGCGCCGCTCTCCAGCAGGTCCTGGCCGTCGAAATGCGACCGGTCGCGATAGGGCGAGGCCACGGCGTGCAGCGGCAGGAAGCTGCCCTCGGCGTACCAGTCCTTCAGCGGCGCCAGGCCGGGATGCAGGGCGAAGCGGCCGTCCAGGTCGACCATGCCGCCATCCCGGCCGGGATCCGGCGGCACCAGCGCGGCGCGCAGCGTGCGCAGGTCCGGGTCGGCATAGGGCGGCATCGCCGCCAGCCCGTCCAGCGCCCCGCGCATGATGATCAGGACGAAGCGCTGCTCGATCGGCGCCTTGGCCAGCAGCAGCCGGGCCGGCAGCACCGTCGCCGCGGCCGTGGCCGCCAGGCCGCCGAGAAGATGGCGTCGGGTCAGATCCATCCTCTCACCTCCTCTGGAATTCAGGGCTCAGCAGCGCCAGGGCGATGCCCTCGCGCTGGCTCGGCGCGCCGCGCAGCACGGCCTTGGTCTGCTCCGACAGCGTCGGGCCGACCAGCGCTTCGACGAAGGGCAGGGGCGACTGGTCGGCGACGAGGCGCGGGATCACCTGATAGCTCCATTCCAGCCGCTCCATCACCAGCTCCGGCGCCAGCCAGTCCGATTCGCGGTCCGGCCAGCCCTGCGGCGACGGCGCGTTCAGGATCTGCTGCCCCAGGCGGCGCACCCAGGCCACCGCGGACGGGCCGACATCGCCCAGGTCGAAGGCCCGAGCCACCGACACGACATAGTCCAGCGGCGACTTGAACTTCTGCCGCACCGGCCACCAAGCCTCGGGGCTGTCGATCAGCGCCTCCGACACCGCGGCCAGGTCGCCGCCGGTGTCGAGATAGGCCTTGGCCAGCCGGTCGACCGCTGCCTTCGGCGGGTCGTCGGCGATGAAGTGGCGGGCCAGCTGGGTGGCGAGGTGCCGGGCCGTCGCCGGATGCGCCGCCAGCGCGTCCAGCGCCGCCTCGCCCTCATCCTGCCCGGCCTCCGGATAGGTCTTGCC
>NZ_JBCNNF010000067.1:0-22001 GCF_039594555.1 Inquilinus sp. | reverse complement strand
TGCTGCGCGGCCTGCGTGACGTCGGCCTTGATGTCGTCGCCATTGGCCGGCCATTTCTGCGCCAGCAGCTGGTCGACCATCTGCTGCTGCGCGCCCTTGTCGCTGCCCAGCGCGTCGAGGGCCTGGCCGATCACGAAGCTGCGCGCATGGGCCGAACCCTCGGCGGCATAGTCATGGCCGACGAGGTCGAAGGTGGCCTGGACGAAATCATCCTGCGGCACCGACTTCAGATAGGTCCCGATATCGGCGTTGATCCCGTCCCATTGCTGCATGGCCGTGTCGGACTCGGCGTTCGCGGCGTGGTTGGCGCGGGTCTCGATGCTCTGGGCGAAGGCGTCGCGTCCCTCGGGCCCCAGGGCGGCGGCGCCTTCCGGGGTGGGGGCGGGCACGGCGATGGCCTCGCCGACGAGGATCAGATCGTCATTCGCGAAGCTGTTGTGGGCGGTCATCTCGCTCCAGGGGGAGCCGACCTGGTGCGACATCGTCCATTGCGAATCGCCGGGCTCCGCGATCAGGAACCGCATGTTCGAGGCGTCGGTGGTGCCGTTGCGCTGCATCGCGGCCTGCACCGCCGCCTGCCATTGCTGCTGCTGGCCGGTCGGAACGAAGGTCGTGACGCCGTTCTCGACCTTGACCATGCGTCCGTCCTTGTCGACTTCGATCGCCATGCCGGCCTCCATCATCTCCATCCAGAGGCGGCACCATAGGCGATGAGCGGTTCCGGAAAGATGACGATTGGATGAAAATCACAATCGTTTAGGATAAAGGACTAAAATCCTATAAAATGCGCACCGTCCTCTTTGTCATACAAATGAAATAACGGCGTCACGCAATCCGCCTAGGTTTACCAACCGGTCAACCAAGGCAGCGGGATGCCATGCTGAAGCCGATCGAACGCGGTCCACGTCCGGTCAATCCGATCCTGCCCGGCACGAATCCCGACTTCCAGGCCGCGGTCCGCCGGGCCCTGGCCGCCCGTGCCGCGGCGGAGGGGCGCCCGCCCGAATCGCATGGCTACGAGACGGCCGGGCAGGTGCAGCCGGGCGACACGCTGGACGGGCTGGTGGGGCCCGATGGCGTCGCCGACAACAGGCAGTTCCCGGACCCGGGCGTCATCGACCCCGGCCAGATCTATTTCCGGCAGGGGCCGTCGCCGGTCAGCGCCCAGACGGAATCGGTGATCGACACCGCGCTGGCCTATGACCGCGAGCACGACCCGGCCTCGGCCGACAGCCAGCGCAACTGGGATGCGGTGCAATCGGCGATCGCCGGCGAGCTGCGCCAGACCGTCCATCTCGATGCCAACGGCAAGCTCGACCTCACCGCCGACCAGCAGGCGAAGCTGCAGGCCCTGAACAGCTGGGCGGTCGGAACCGACCGGCTGTCGCAGGAGACGCAGCAGGCGCTGACCCAGGTCGATGGCGAGGTCCAGAAGCAGTCGCGCGACAAGACGCTCGACCAGACGATCGCCGCGATCCAGGGCGATCTCGACAAGGTCGACCACAAGCTCGACGACCAGAGCTTCGTCCGCAAGGGCTGGGGCTGGATCACGCCGGGCAAGAGTGCGGGCGAGAAGTTCGAGGACTTCCTCAAGGGCAAGCTCGACGACCTGAAGAAGATCAAGGCGGACGACACCGGGCTGCCGGAGCCGCAGTACCAGCAGAAGGTGACCGCCGTCCTCGGCAATTTCGACGAGGAGTTCAAGAACCACGCCAAGGACATGGAGGACAGCGACAAGACCTGGGACACGATCGGCGAGGTCGGCCGGGTCGTCGCCGCGACCACCGTCGGCATCATCACCACGGCGGCGACCGGCGGCAATGTCGTGGCCGGCTTCGCCGCGGGCTTCGGCACCTATCAGCTGATCGACACCGTCGGCGACGTCAGCGCCGTGGTCCAGGGCAAGGACATGTATGCCGACGGCCACACCTCGCTGATCGGCTTCGGCATGGATGCGGTCAACCTGGACGGCGACAAGGGCGACGGCTGGGGCGTCAGCTGGGACCACACCAAGGCGGTGCTGAAGGACACCGCGATCGACGCGGTGTCGTCGATCAGCACGGCGGGCGCCACCACTGCCGGCATCAAGGTCAGCGCCGCGGTGTCCTCGCGGCTCGCCAGCACGGCGCTGCCGGCCCTGGGCTCGCGGGTCATCGCCACCTCGGCCTCCGGCATGGTCGGGCAGGTGGTGAACGGCACCGGCCAGCTCGCCACCGACGCCACGCGGCTGGCCTTCGACAACAAGCTGTTCACCGCCGAGGGCGGGCAGCAGATACTGAACTCGGCCAAGACCCAGGGCATCTACCTGGCCACGTCTCCGGTCACCGGCGCGATTTCGGGCGCCATCCCGGTGCAGCGGCTGGTCGGCTCGGCCTCGGCCGGCGCCACCCAGGCGACGCAGCAGGGCACGTCCCAGACGGTCCAGCAGGCGACCCAGCAGGGCACGTCCCAGACGGTCCAGCAGGCGACCCAGCAGGGCGCGTCGCAGACGGTCCAGCAGGCAACGCAGCAGGGCACGTCGCAGACGGTCCAGCAGGCGACGCAGCAGGGGACGTCGCAGACCGTCCAGCAGGCGACGCAGCAGGGGACGTCCCAGACGGTCCAGCAGACCACCCAGCAGGGCACATCCCAGACGGTGCAGCAAACGGCCCAGCAGGGCACCGGCCAGGCGACCACGGCGTCGGGCGACGTGACCCGTCTCTCGCGGCTCGGGGTCACCGCGCAGTTCGGCAACGACGTGGTCAGCAATCTCGGCGGCGCCGAGCTGGTGGCGCAGCTGACCGAGGGCCGCCACATGAACCGCGACGAGGCGATCTCGGCGGTGATGGGGGCGGTGCCGGGCACCGCCCAGAACCTCGCCCTGCACCCGCAGATGATGCAGCGGGTCGCCGATCGCCGAGACATGCTGCAGGCCAATGGCGGAGTGCGGCAGGAGGCCGATGTCCCGAAGCTCTGGGGCTGGCAGAACAAGGGGCCGGAATTCCGCCTCGGCGCCCAGGTCCGCATTCTCGGCAGCGCCGACCTGGCCACCGACGCGGCGGGCGCCCCGCAGCTCGGCCAGCCGACGATGGCGTCCTTCGGCGGGGCAATCAGCACCAAGACCAACTACAGGGCCATCGCCCAATCCGTCATCGACAGCCTGGTGATGGGATCGACCAAGCCGTTGCGGCTGACGCTGGGCAAGGAGCTGACGGTGTCGCAGCGCCCACGCGAATACCGCAACGTCACGCTCAAGGAGGCGGGGCTGATGCCCACCTCCAACCAGACGGTGTTCCAGATCAAGGGGTCGACCGTGCTGAAGCAGGGCCAGCAGGCCCTGTTCGCGACCGATCCGACCCAGGTCAAGGCCGACTTCATGCCGACGCTACAGCGCGTGCGGGCGGTGGGCGAGGCGGCCGACGGCAGCGGCACCGTGATGCAGCTGAACTGGGGCGCCATGCTGCCCGACGCTCAGACCGTCCGGCTCGAGCCGGGCGAGATGGACCTGTTCGGCACCGTCGCCGGGAAGGATGCCGATCCGGACGCCTTCGTGGAGGTGCCGCAGGACATCAGCTTCAGCAAGCTGATGGAGGAGCAGAAGGTCGGGCTGCGGCCGCGCAGCTGGAGCAACTTCATCCCCGGCCTGAACAAGATCTGGCGGGTCGGCGCCGAGCGGCGGCCGGAGGACAACATCACCGTCACCATCCCTAAGGGCACCAAGCTGTCGCAGCAGGCCTGGGAGCAGATGCAGGCCACCTATGAGCGGCTGTCGATGCGGACCCGGATCGTGGTCGACGACGACACCAAGGCCCTGCTGCTCGCCTCGGACGCGGATCTTTCGACCGTCCGCGACCTGGTCGACCAGGGACGGATCGACCCGGACGGTGCAGTGTCCTATGTGCCCGGCCGGGCCAGCGGGATGCGGCTGTCGGCGGTCACCGGCAAGCCGGCGGAGCGGTATGCGGACCTCCTGACCGGCAAGGATTATCAGTGGCATCCCGATGCGGCGAATGCCGACTTCATCTTCAACGACCGCTACCCGACCGAGCGCGTTCCGGGCCTGCCGGACAGCCTGCCGAACCCCGACCAGATCCGCGCCAACGCCGCCTACCAGGCCCGCAACGCTGTGAACGATGCGCTGCCGGATGCCGTATCCGGCCGTCTGCCGGGCGTTCTGGGCGGCGATCGCGGCCGCACCCGCCGGGTGCCGGCGGTGCCGTCCCAGGTCAACATGTACCGCCGGCTGGCCGGGCCGATGGCCTCCTTCGTGGCCGAAGCGACGCGCATCACCGGATCGTTCAAGCTGCCGCAGCTGCGCGTGCCCTTCCTGCCGGGTGCGCTGTCGCTCGAGTTCCGCGGCCAGGTCAAGATCGACCCGCCAGGCAAGTCGAAGGAGACGCCGCGCGGGGTCTCCAAGGCGGTGCAGGACAGCGAGATGACGCTGAACACCTACAGTGACGCCGAGGGCTTCCGTCAGCTCGCGGTGCCGGGCTGGCTGGACACCTTCCTGAAGTGGTCGGAGCAGGGCCAGGGCGTGCTGTTCCCGGAGGGCGGAGCGCACGGCATGACGCAGTATCTCGAGGATCTCGACGCTCAGGCGGCGACGCCACGGCAGCGCCAGGCCATCGCCGACTTCCGCCGCGACGTGCTGCCGAAGCTGCAGAACGAGACCCTCACCACGCCGGCCACGGCCCAGAAGATCCGCGATTTTCTGAAAGGCCAGGCCAAGCCTGTCGGCGCCACGACGCCGGACAACCCGATGCCGCTGTGGAACCGGGAGCACGGCACGGGCGGCACGCCCTGACCGGCCGCCCGGTCAACCGGGTCCGGCCACCCGTGATCGATCAGTCCAGGTCGATCACGGGCCGGCTGCACAGGTTGAGGCTCCAGTATTCGGCCTCGGCGCCGTCGTTTTGGCGCACCTTGACGTCGAAATAGCAGCCGCCGCGGAGATCATCGACCGGGATCCGGGCGGAGGCGCCGGGCGCCAGCGGCGATGCGCGCAGCCGGTTGTAGCCCCAGGAGCTCTCGAAATCGGGCGAGACGCGCAGATCCTCGATCGTGGCGCTGCGCCGGTTCTGGATCTCGACCGAATCCGGCAAGGCCTGGGCCAACGCCGCAGCCGGCACCCCGGCTGCGGCCGCGGCGAGCACCGCGATCCGGCAGAAACGTCGCATTACTCTCCCACTCCGAGGGCTGGCGCCGGGCCTTCTCCCGGTACCGCGATCGCGCTCGTTATCGGATCGATTTGTGGCGAGGTGGTGACGTCGTGACCGGTCACTCGATCACGATGCGGGGGGCGGCCGGGGCGGCGCCGGAGCGCAGCTTGGCCCACACCCGGGCGGCGATGCCGCGATAGGCCTCGGCATGCGGGCTGTCCGGCGCCGATACCACGATCGGCTGCCCGGAATCCGAGGTCTCGCGGATGGCGATGTCGAGCGGGATCTCGCCCAGGAAGTCGCAGCCCAGCTTCTCCGCCTCGGCCCGCGCGCCGCCATGGCTGAAGATGTCGGTGCGGTGGCCGCAGTTCGGGCAGCAGAAATAGCTCATATTCTCGATGATCCCGAGCACCGGGACATCGACCTTGCGGAACATGTTGAGGCCCTTGCGCGCGTCCAGCAGGGCGATGTCCTGCGGCGTCGACACGATCACGGCGCCGGCCAGCGGCACCTGCTGCGCCATGGTCAGCTGGGCGTCGCCGGTGCCGGGCGGCATGTCGACCACCAGCACGTCGAGCTGGCCCCAATTGACGTCGCGCAGCATCTGCGACAGCGCCGACTGCACCATCGGGCCGCGCCAGATCATCGGCGTCTCCTCGTCGATCAGGAAGCCGATCGACATCACCTTCAGCCCGTAATTCTCCTTCGGGTCCAGGCTCTTGCCGTCGGGCGAGTTGGGCTTGCCGGTGATGCCGGTCATCCGCGGCATCGACGGGCCGTAGATGTCGGCGTCGAGCAGCCCGACCTTGAGGCCGTTGGCGACGAGGCCGAGGGCGAGGTTGACCGCGGTGGTCGACTTGCCGACGCCGCCCTTGCCCGAGGCGACGGCGATGATCGAGCCGATGCCGGCCACCGGCAGCTTGCGGCTTTGTGCCCCACCCGGGGCGGCGGCCCGAGGCGCAGCGGCTGGCGCAGCGGCAGGGGCCGAGGGGCCGGCGCCGCGATGGGCGGTCAGGACCGCGGTCACCGACAGCACGCCGGGGATCGCGCTGACCGCCTTCTCCGCGGCCTGGCGCAGCGGCTCCAGCGCAGGGCCCCGCTGGGGATCGACCTCGATCGAGAACAGCACGTGGCCGTCGCGCAGGGTGAGGCCGGAGATCATGCCGAGGCCGATCAGGTCGCCGCCTCGCTCCTCGTCCCTCACCGTGCTGAGAGCCGCGCGCACTGCGGCTTCTGTGACCATCGCCCGGCCGTTTGCCATGGTTGAACTTCCTGCCCTTTGTCCAATATGACAGGCTCCACATTTGCTGCCCGTCGCGCCGAGATATAGCATCCGGCGCCTGGGATGACAGGGCGGTCGACGGGGGAAGGGAACTGGATGCCGTGGAGTAATCAAGGCGGTGGCGGCGGCGGGGGCGGACCGTGGGGTGGATCACCGCAGGGCGGCGGACAGAATCCCTGGGGGCGGGGAGGCGGTCCCAGCCAGGCCGATATCGAGGACATGATCCGGCGCGGCCAGGACCGGTTCCGCCAGGTCATGCCCAAGGGCTTCGGCGGCGGCCGCGGCGTCCTGGTCGCCATCGTGGTGATCGTCATCGGCTGGCTGCTGACCGGCATCTACCGGGTGCAGCCGGACGAGCTCGGCGTGGTCCAGCGATTCGGCGCCTATGTCAGGACCGAGCAGCCCGGCCTGCGCTATCACCTGCCGGCGCCGATCGAGACGGTGACCAAGCCGTCGGTGACGACGCAGAACCGGATCGAGATCGGCTTCAGCAGCGGCGAAGGGCGGGCCAGCCCGCGCGACGTGCCGGATGAGAGCCAGATGCTGACCGGCGACGAGAACATCATCGACATCGATTTCGTCGTGCTGTGGCGCATCTCCGACCCGGTCGCCTATCTGTTCAACATCAAGAACGCCGACGCCACGGTGAAAGTGGCGGCCGAGAGCGCGATGCGCGAGGTGATCGGCCGCACCGAGATCCAGCCGGCGCTGAACGAGGCGCGCGGCCGGATCGAGCAGGACGCCCGTCGCCTGCTGCAGGCGACGCTGGACAGCTACGGTACCCCGGGCCGCCCCGGGGCCGGCGTGGTGATCGACCAGGTGCAGCTGCAGAAGGTGGCCCCGCCGCAGCAGGTGATCGACGCCTTCGACGACGTGCAGCGCGCCCGCCAGGACCAGGACCGGCTGCGCAACGACGCCGAGACCTACCGCAACGACATCGTGCCGCGCGCCCGCGGTGATGCCGCGCGGGTGGTGCAGGAGGCCGAGGCCTATCGCGAGCAGGTGGTGGCCAAGGCCCAGGGTGACACGGCCCGCTTCACCTCGGTGCTGAAGTCGTACCGCGCGGCGCCGGAGATCACGGCCGAGCGCTTCTATCTCGAGACCCTGGAGAGCGTGCTGAAGGGTTCGAACAAGATCCTGATCGACGACGCCGTCGGCGGCCAGGGCGTGCTGCCCTACCTGCCGCTGAACGAGCTGATCAACAAGCCGGCCGCGGCTCCGGCCCAGCGGGGAGGGCAGTAACATGAACGCCAAGCTTGCCGCCCTCGGCGCCGTCATCGTCGTCGCCGGCCTGGTGCTGGTCGATTCCCTCTATACCGTCGGCCAGAACGAGCAGGCGCTGGTCCTGCAGTTCGGCGAGGTGGTGAAGATCGAATCCGAGCCCGGGCTGAAGCTGAAGCTGCCGGTCGTCCAGAACGTGCAGTTCTACGAGAAGCGCGTGCTGGACGTGGACCCGCCGGTCGAGCAGGTGATCCTGTCCGACCAGCGCCGCCTCGACGTCGACAGCTACGCCCGCTACCGCATCGCCGACCCGCTGCTGTTCTTCCAGTCGGTGCGCAACGAGGCGACCGCCAGCACCCGCATCAGCAGCTTCGTCAACAACGCGCTGCGCAACGTGCTCGGCAACTACAACCAGCTCGACGTGCTGTCGGAGCAGCGCGGGCCGATCATGCGGTCGATCCGCGACCAGGTCGAATCCAACGCCAAGCCGTTGGGCATCGAGATCGTCGACGTCCGCATCGTCCGCGCCGACGTGCCGGAAGGCACGGTGCAGTCGGTCTATGACCGCATGCGCTCCGAGCGCGAGCGCGAGGCGGCGCAGTACCGCGCCCAGGGCGCCGAGTACTCGGCGCAGATCAAGTCCAGCGCCGACCGCGAGCGCACCGTCCTCCTGGCCGAGGCGGAGCGCAAGGCGCAGGAGCTGCGCGGCCAGGGCGACGCCGACGCTATCAAGGTGCAGGCCGACGCCTATGGCGCCGACCCGCAGTTCTTCTCCTTCTATCGCAGCCTGGAGGCCTACCGGACGGCGCTGGGGGCGAGCGGCACCACGCTGGTACTGTCGCCGAAGGGCGACTTCTTCAAGTACTTCAACGACGCCACCGGCCGCGGCTTGGTGCCGGCGGTGACCCAGCAGACGCCGTCGGGCCCGACCCCGGCGCCGTCTCCCGCGCCGGCGGTGCCCGAGGTTCCGACGCAGCCGGCGCCCGCGGCACCTGGCAACCCAGGCTGATGCGGGCCCGTTTCTCGCCACGATCGGGTGTATGATGACCGACGCCGGCCTTCCGAATGGGGCCGGCGTTGTACTTTGAGCGAGGGAGAGCGTCCGTGACCAGACCGATTGCCCGCCGCCCGACCGGCCCCGTCGCCGTCGCCCGCGCCGTGGGAGAGACTGCCCTGCTGCGCTGGGCCATGACGGTGCTGGTCATGACGGCCATGCTGATGGCCGCCATCCTGGCGTCAGGCGTGGCCCGCGCCGCGCCGGCGCCCGACAGCTTCGCCGACCTGGCCGAGAAGCTGGTGCCGGCGGTGGTCAACATCTCGACCACCCAGAAGGTCCAGGACGGCCAGGACCTGCCGGAGATGCCGCAATTCCCGCCGGGATCGCCGTTCGACGAGTTCTTCCGCGACTTCTTCAACCGGCGCGGCCAGGGCCAAGGCGACCGGCCGCGGCCGCACAACGCCACGGCGCTGGGCTCCGGCTTCATCGTCCGCGACAACGGTTACATCGTCACCAACTACCATGTGATCGAGGGCGCCGAGCAGATCACCGTCGTCCTGCACGACAACACCAGCCTCGACGCCAAGCTGATCGGCCGCGACGACAAGACCGACCTGGCGGTGCTGAAGGTCGAGACCGACAAGAAGCTGCCCTTCGTCGATTTCGGCGACAGCGACAAGATGCGGGTCGGCGACTGGGTGCTGGCGATCGGCAACCCGTTCGGCCTCGGCGGCACCGTGACCGCCGGCATCATCTCGGCCCGGTCGCGCGAGATCAATGCCGGCCCCTATGACGACTTCCTGCAGACCGATGCCGCCATCAACCGCGGCAATTCCGGCGGCCCGATGTTCAACATGGACGGGCAGGTGATCGGCATCAACACCGCGATCTACTCGCCCTCGGGCGGGTCGGTCGGCATCGGCTTCGCCATCCCGTCGGCGCTGGCCCGCGGCGTGGTCGACCAGATCATCGAGTTCGGCCGCACCAAGCGCGGCTGGCTCGGCGTGCGGATCCAGTCGGTGACGCCGGAGATCGCCGAGAGCCTGGGTCTGGCGAAGCCGGAGGGCGCGCTGGTGGCCGGTGTCACCGACGGCGGCCCGGGGGCCAAGGCCGGGATCGAGACCGGCGACGTCATCCTGCAGTTCGATGGCAAGCCGATCACCGAGAGCCGGCGCCTGCCGCGCGTGGTCGCCGACACGCCGGTGGACAAGCAGGTCACGGTCACCGTCTGGCGCAAGGGCGCCCGCAAGGACCTGCCGGTGACGCTGGGCGAGCTCGAGGCCGCCGAGCAGTCCGGCCTGCTGGCCTCCGACACGCCGGACAGCAAGCCCGACGCCACCAAGCCGCAGGAGCTCGGCTCCCTCGGCGTGACGCTGTCGGCGCTGACCGATGCGCTGAAGAAGCAGTACTCGCTGGGCGACGACCAGAAGGGCGTCGTCGTCACCGCCGTCACCGGCGGGTCGCCGGCGGCGGAGAAGGGGCTGAAGCCCGGCGACGTGATCGTCGAGGTCGGCCAGGCCGAGGTGGCGAACCCCGGAGACGTCGCCAAGAAGGTGACCGAGGCCCGCGACGGCGGCCGCAAATCGGTGCTGCTGCTGGTCGAGAGCGGCGGCGACCTGCGCTTCGTCGCCCTGCCGGTCGGTCCGGGCTGAGGCATAGCCAGACGAAACCCCATCTGTCATTGCCGGGCTTGACCCGGCAATCCAGAGGGTCTCGACATCTTCTGGATGCCCGGGTCAAGCCTGGGCATGACGCGCGGGAGTATCGAGGGCGTCGCCAGACTGGCGGCGCCCTCTCTTCATCCGGAGACTATCCCCGCCGCCGCAGCCGCCGCAGGTCCTCGCGCCGCAGGGCGCCGAGGCCGAACAGGGCGGCGAGGTAGATCAGGCCGGCCACGGCCAGCACCGCCAGCACGGTCGCAATCGCCAGCAGGTCGGAGCGGCCGGCCAGCGCCGGCGCGGCCACGACCAGCAGGCCCCACAGCGCCGCCGCCATCACCGCCCCGGCCAGCACCATGCGCGGCAGCCGGCGCCGCGCCGCGGCGTCGAGCCGGAAATGGCCGCGCCGGTGCAGCACCCAGGCCAGCAGCACGATGTTCAGCCACACCCCGGCCGAGGTGCCGACGGCGAGGCCGACCTGGGACAGCGAATCCATCAGCGCGATCTTCAGCCCGACATTCAGCGCCACGGTGGCCACCGCGATCTTGACCGGCGTCGCCGTGTCGCCGCGGGCGTAGAAGCCGGGCAGCAGGCAGCGCACCAGCACCACGGCGGGCAGGCCGAAGGCGTAGGCGGTCAGGGTCAGGGCCGACTGGTGGCTGTCGATGGCGGTGAACCGCCCGCGCTCGAACATCGCCGCCAGGATCGGCTCCGCCGCCACCAGGAAGGCGATGGCGAAGGGCAGGGTGAGGGCCAGCGTCAGCTCGATCGCCCGGTTCTGGCTGGCCAGCGCGCCCTCATGGTCGTCGGCGGCGAGGCGGCGCGTCACCTCCGGCAGCAGCACGGTGCCGACGGCGATGCCGATGACGCCGAGCGGCAGCTGGTTCAGCCGGTCGGCATAGTTCAGGTAGGACTGGGCGCCGGTCGGCAGCGCCTGGGCGATGATGGTGTCGGCGAAGACGCTGATCTGGGCCATGCCGGCACCCAGGGTCGCCGGCCCCAGCGCCCGGAAGAACTTGCGCACGCCGGGCGACAGCTGCGGCCACACCAGCCGCAGCGAGGCGCCGGCCCGCCGCATGTCCCATTCCAGGTACAGGAACTGGGCGATGCCGGACAGGAACACGCCCCAGGCCAGGGCGTGGCCGGCGGTCGGCAGGAACGGCGTCAGCCCCAGCACCGCGCCGATCATGAACAGGTTCAGGAGGATCGGCGCGGCCGCGGCGGCACCGAACCGGCCCAGACCGTTCAGCACGCCGCCCTGCAGCGACACCAGCGACATGAACAGGAGGTAGGGGAAGGTGATCCGGGTCAGCTCGACCTTCAGGTCGGTCTGCGCCGCGGTGGCGCTGCCCGGCTCCATCACCGAGATCAGCCAGGGCATGGCCGCCAGCGCCGCGACCAGCACCACCAGCAGCACGGCCAGCAGGATCGCCTGCACCTGCTCGGCCAGGGCCAGCGCCTTGGCCTTGCCCTCGCGCTGCAGCGTGGTGGTGAAATTCGGCAGGAAGGCGACGTTGAAGGCGCCCTCAGCGAACAGCGATCGGAAGTGGTTCGGCAGCCGGTTGGCCAGGAAGAACGCGTCAGCCACCGGCCCGGCGCCCAGCACCGCGGCGATGATCTGGTCGCGCACCAGGCCGAGCACGCGGCTGGCGAGCGTCAGCCCGCCGACGGAGGCGATCTTGCGGTACACGCCTAGGCCGCCGCGAACTCCGCCGCGCGATAGCCCTGCAGGTAGAGGAGGGCGGTCAGGTCGCCATGGGTCACCGACACCGGCACCGACTCCCGCACCAGCGGCTTGGCCCGGAAGCCGACTCCCAGGCCGGCGGCCTGCAGCATCGGGATGTCGTTGGCGCCGTCGCCGACCGTGACCGCATCGTCCAGGCCGATGCCGCGGGCCTCCGCCATCTCGACCAGCAGCGCGCGCTTGGCGTCCTTGCCCAGGATCGGCTCGCGCACCCGGCCGGTCAGCTTGCCGTCGGCCTCGATCAGGTGGTTGCCCTCCGACCGGTCGAAGCCGACCGCCGCGGCCACCGGGCCGGTGAAGGCGTCGAAGCCGCCGGAGACCAGGGCGCAATAGGCGCCGTTCGCCCGCATCGTCGCCACCAGGGTGCGGCCGCCGGGCGTGTAGCGCAGATCGGCCAAAGCGCGGTCGATGATCGACCGGGGCTGGCCTTCCAGCAGGGCCACGCGCTCGACCACCGCCTCGCGGAAATTGATCTCGCCGCGCATCGCCCGCTCGGTGATCGGCACCACCCGGTCGGCGACGCCGGCCAGGGCGGCCAGTTCGTCCAGCGTCTCGGCCTCGACGATGGTGGCATCCATGTCGGCGACCAGCAGCCGCTTGCGGCGCCCCTGGGCCGGCACGACATTGGCGTCGACCGGCTGGCCGGCCAGCGACAGCCGCGCCGCCGCCTGCGCCGCCTTGGCATCGGCCGCGGTGAATGCGATATCGCAGGCGACGCCCGGCGCCAGCCAGTCGACCGCGCCCGGCGTTCCGCCGGCGATCGCCAGCGCGTTGCGCACATGGCGGGTCAGCGCGTCGTCGAGGACCGGTTGGTCCGGGGCGGTGGTGAGGGTGAGGACGAGATCCATGGCGCGGCGCAGCTCCCAGCACAGGCGACCGTCTATGCCGCAGCGCCGCCGTCCCTGTCTATGCGCGCTTTGACGAGTTTCGTCGGGACCGATGGATCAGGTCGTGGATGTATCCCATCTTTCCGACCACCCGTGGGGCGATGACGAAGGGGTAGAGATCCGGTTGGCCCATCGAGCGGTTCAGGCAGTTGACGGCATAGGTCAGCGGCAGCCAGGCGTCGATCAGCGTCTGCACGTCGCGGACGCGGTGCGGGTCGAACCGGATGTCGGTCTCGAGCGCCGGGTCGTCGGTGATGCCGGGGCTGACCTCGAGGCCGAAGGCGCCGGCGATCTCCAGCGTGTCGACGATGTGCAGGTAATGCGCCCAGGTCTCCGCCCAGTCCTCCCAGGGGTGGGCCGTGGCATAGGCGCTGACGAAGCCCTGCTGCCAGCCGGCCGGCGCGCCCTGGTCGTAATAGGTCTGGAGCGCGGCGCCGTAATCCGCCCGCTCGTCGCCGAACAGGGCGCGGAAGCTGTCCAGCTCTCCGCCGTCGCGGACCAGCCTGTCCCAGTAGTAGTGGCCCACCTCGTGCCGGAAATGGCCCAGCAGGGTGCGGTATGGCTCGCCCATCGCGGTGCGCGTGGCCTCGCGGTCGGCGTCGTCCGCCTCCTTCAGCGACAGGGTGATCAGGCCGTTGTCATGTCCGGTCATCACCTTGGGCCCGCCGGCAACGGGATCGGCCAGGAAGTCGAACATCAGCGGCTCCGGGTCGCCGCTTGCCGCCGTGGGGATGGGCAGAGACAGCTTGATCAGCGAATAGAACAGCCGCCGCTTGGCCTGCTCGATCTTCTGCCAGCGGCGCTGATTGTCCGGGTCGGTCAGGTCGGGGATGGTCCGGTTGTGCCGGCAGGCGATGCAGAAGGCGTCGTCCCCGTCCGCCGGCACCATCCAGTTGCAGGCCTGCAGCTCCCAATTGGCGCAGAAGCGGTAGCGCGACCGCCGGTCGGCCAGAGCGACCCAGATCGGCCCCTCCGGCTCCACCGCGCTCAGGATCCCGATGTCCGGCAGATAGCCCAGGGCCCGGCCGCAGCGCTCGCAGGCGGTGTTCTCGAAATACAGCATCTGGTGGCAATGCTGGCATTTGAACAGTCGCATCGCATCCTCGCCGGATCATCCGCAGTGCGAGACATATAGGGGCGGGGGCGATATTGTCCCGCGCGTTGCGCCGAGGCGGCCCGGAGGCCCCGCGGGCGCCGGGTCCGAGGTGAGCGATGACGATGGCCGTGCCTGTGTCCGAACCCCCCGCCGTCATCATCGTCGGCGGGCCGACGGCCAGCGGCAAGTCGGCCCTGGCATTGGACCTGGCCGGGGCGCTGGACGGCGTGGTGATCAATGCCGACAGCATGCAGGTCTATGCCGAGCTGTCGATCCTGACCGCCCGGCCCGGCCCGGCCGACCTCGCGCGGGCGCCGCATCGCCTCTACGGCGTGCTGCCGGCTTCCAACCGATGCTCCGCCGCCGCCTGGTGCGACATGGCGCTGGCCGAGATCGGCCTGGCGCGGAAGGCCGGGAAGCGGCCGATCGTGGTCGGCGGCACCGGCCTCTATCTCCGCGCTTTGACCGAGGGGCTGAGCCCGGTGCCGACGGTGCCGGAGGAGATCCGCCGCGCCACGGTCGAGCTGCACGAGACCCTGGGCGGCGAGGCCTTCCATGCCGAGCTGATGCGCTGGGACCCGAAGATGGCCCAGCGCCTCGCGCCCGGCGACAGCCAGCGGATGATCCGGGCGTGGGAGGTGATGGTCGCGACCAACCGCTCGCTGGCCGACTGGCAGCTCGACCCCGGCTCCGGCCCGCCGCCGGGCATGGCGTTCGACTGGGTCGTGCTGGCGCCGCCGCGCGACGCGCTCTATGCCGCCTGCGACGGCCGGTTCCGGGCCATGGTCGCGGCCGGGGGCCTGGAGGAGGCGCGAGCGCTGCTGGCGCTGGGCCTGGACCCGGAGCTGCCGGCGATGAAGGCGGTCGGGGTGCCGGAGCTGGCGGCCCATCTCCGCGGCGAGGTCGAGCTGGAGGCCGCGATCGCCCGGGCGCAGCAGGCGACGCGCAACCTGGCCAAGCGCCAGACCACCTGGTTCCGGCACCAGATCCCGGCCGCGGGCGCAAGGGTGCAACGCAGCCATGTCGCTCATGCGCAATATTCGGAAAAAATTGCGGCTGAAACTTTGTCTTTTCTTCGCAATTCCGGTTGACCTGCCGGATTCCGCCGTCTAGCTTGCCGACCCTCGTTGATCCCCAACGTTGAACGTCGCGGCCCGGAGGGGGCCGCAATACCGAGGTTACCATGTCGACAGAAACGCTGACCGGAGCCGAAATCGTCCTGCGTGCCCTTCGGGACCAGGGCGTAGAGGTTATCTTCGGGTATCCGGGCGGGGCTGTCCTTCCGATCTACGACGCGATCTTCAAGCAGAACGCGATCCGCCACATCCTGGTCCGGCACGAACAGGCGGCGGTGCACGCAGCGGAAGGCTATGCCCGTTCGACCGGCAAGGTCGGCGTCGTCCTCGTAACCTCGGGCCCGGGCGCGACCAACGCGGTCACCGGCCTGACCGACGCGCTGATGGATTCGATCCCGATCGTCTGCCTGACCGGGCAGGTGCCGACCCATCTGATCGGCAACGATGCGTTCCAGGAGGCCGATACCACCGGCATCACCCGGCCCTGCACCAAGCACAACTACCTGGTGAAGGACGCCAACCACGTCGCCCGCACGGTGCATGAGGCGTTCTACGTCGCCCGCAGCGGCCGGCCCGGCCCGGTGGTGATCGACCTGCCGAAGGATGTGCAGTTCGCCGATGGTGTCTACACCCCGCCGGAGCATGTCGAGCATCGCACCTACCGGCCGCGGGCCGAGCCGGACGCGGAGCTGATCGAGCAGGCGGTCGAGCTGATGGCCAAGGCCGAGCGGCCGATCCTGTACACCGGCGGCGGCCTCATCAACTCGGGCCCGGAGGCGTCGGCGGCGCTGCGCGAGCTGGTCGAGCTGACCGGCTTCCCCTGCACCTCGACCCTGATGGGCCTGGGCGCCCTGCCGGCGTCGGACCCGCGGTTCCTGGGCATGCTCGGCATGCACGGCACCTACGAGGCCAACCTGGCGATGCATGGTTCCGACCTGATGGTCGCGCTGGGTTCGCGCTTCGACGACCGGGTGACGGGCAAGATCAGCGCCTTCTCGCCAGGCGCCACCAAGATCCATGTCGACATCGACCCGTCCTCGATCAACAAGAACGTCCATGTCGAGCTGCCGATCGTCGCCGACGCCGGCAAGGCGATCCGGGCGATGGTCGAGGTGTGGAAGCGCCGCGGCTACAAGTCGCGCGAGAAGGCGATCGCCGGCTGGTGGGGCCAGATCCGGCAGTGGCAGGCGCGCAACTGCCTGCAGTTCAGCCAGGACCGGGCGCATGACGCGATCATCAAGCCGCAATACGCGATCAAGCGGCTGGGCGAACTGACCGCCGACCGCGACGACGTCTACATCACCACCGAGGTCGGCCAGCACCAGATGTGGGCGGCGCAGCTGATCCCGTTCCAGAAGCCGAACCGTTGGATGACCTCGGGCGGGCTCGGCACCATGGGCTACGGCCTACCGGCCGCGGTCGGGGTGCAGATCGCGCATCCCGATGCCCTGGTGATCGACGTCGGCGGCGAGGCGTCGACGCTGATGAACATCCAGGAGCTGTCGACCATCGCCCAGTACCGGCTGCCGGTGAAGATCTTCATCGTCAACAACTTCTGGATGGGCATGGTGCGGCAGTGGCAGGAGCTGCTGCACGGCGAGCGCTACTCCGAGAGCTATTCGGAGGCGCTGCCGGACTTCGTCAAGCTGGCCGAGGCCTTCGGTCTCACGGGTCTGCGCGCCACCTGCATGGGCGAGGCCGACGACATCATCCGCGAGATGCTGCGGATCAAGGGCCCGGTGGTGGTCGACATGCAGGTCTCCAAGATGGAGAACTGCTTCCCGATGATCCCGGGCGGTGCGGCCCATAACGAGATCCTGCTGGGCCCGGCCGACCAGGCCGCCAAGCCGACCTCGGAGGAGGGGATGGTGCTCGTATAAGGCGCGGACGACGCCCTTCGCCGCGGCCATCCGACGACAGGATGGCCGCGACCCTCGTCTCGTGACCTTGCTGGATCGACCATGACCACCCCGCAGACCCAGATCGAAACCCATACCATCGCCGTGCTGGTGGACAACGAGCCCGGCGCGCTGGCCCGCGTCATCGGCCTGTTCTCCGGCCGCGGCTACAACATCGAGAGCCTGACCGTGGCCGAGGTCGACGCGGCGCGGGACCTGTCCCGCATCACCGTCGTCACCTCCGGCACGCCGATGATCATCGAGCAGATCAAGGCCCAGCTGGACCGGCTGGTGCTGGTGCACAGCGTGCACGACCTGACGCTGGACGGCCCGGCGGTCGAGCGCGAGCTGGCCTTGGTCAAGGTCCGCGGCGCCGGCGACAAGCGCATCGAGAGCCTGCGCATCGCCGACGTGTTCCGGGCCCGCGCCGTGGATTCGACGACCGAGAGCTTCGTCTTCGAGGTCACCGGCTCATCCCAGAAGATCGACGCCTTCATCCAGCTGATGATCCCGCTCGGGCTGGTGGATGTCAGCCGGACCGGCGTCGTCGCCATCGCCCGGGGGCCTGAAGGGCTGCTGAGCGCCGCCAGGTAATTCCCCCCAAACCTGCCGGTTGCCAGCAGCCGGCAGGTCCCGTCATCGTAGAGAAAGGCCGGGCCGCCCGGCCCCGTGTGAGAGGACAGAGCAATGCGCGTGTATTACGACCGCGACGCGGATGTGAACCTGATCAAGTCGAAGAAGGTGGTGATTGTCGGCTATGGCAGCCAGGGCCATGCCCATGCCGCCAATCTGCGGGACAGCGGCGTCAAGGATGTGCGCATCGCGCTGCGCCCCGAGAGCCCGACCGTGAAGAAGGCCGAGGCTGCCGGCTTCACCGTGATGTCGCCGGCCGAGGCCGCGGCCTGGGGCGACGTGCTGATGATGTGCACGCCGGACGAGCTGCAGGCCGACATCTACGCCCGCGACCTGGCGCCGAACATGAAGGAAGGCGCCGCCATCGCCTTCGCGCACGGCCTGAACGTGCACTTCAACCTGATCGTGCCGCGCAAGGACCTGGACGTGTTCATGGTGGCGCCGAAGGGCCCGGGCCACACCGTGCGCTCGGAGTACCAGAAGGGCGGCGGCGTGCCCTGCCTGATCGCGGTCGACCAGAACTCGACCGGCGCGGCGCTCGACATCGGCCTGTCCTACGCCTCGGCGATCGGCGGCGGCCGCGCCGGCATCATCGAGACCACCTTCAAGGAAGAGTGCGAGACCGACCTGTTCGGTGAGCAGGTGGTGCTGTGCGGCGGCCTGACCGCGCTGATCATGGCCGGCTACGAGACCCTGGTCGAGGCCGGCTACGCGCCGGAGATGGCCTATTTCGAGTGCCTGCACGAGGTCAAGCTGATCGTCGACCTGATGTATGAGGGCGGCATCGCCAACATGCGCTACTCGATCTCCAACACCGCCGAGTACGGCGACTACGTCACCGGCCCGCGGATCATCACCTCGGAGACGAAGGCCGAGATGAAGCGCGTGCTGGACGACATCCAGTCCGGCCGCTTCACCCGCGACTGGATGCTCGAGAACAAGGTCGGCCAGGCCAGCTTCAAGGCCACCCGCCGCCGCCAGGCCGAGCATGACATCGAGAAGGTCGGCGAGAAGCTGCGCGCGATGATGCCGTGGATCGCCAAGAACAAGCTGGTCGACAAGGCCAAGAACTGAGAGCCCGTCTCGAAACTCTACTGCGATGGCCATCTGACGCGGTTTTCTGCGCTTCCGGTGCTCACGGGCCAACGCCCGCTGCGCTCCGGTTCTCGAAAACCACGCCAGCTGACTCATCGCAGCGAGTTTCAAAACGGACTCTGATCCGGATCGTCTCCGGACTGGGAAAGGGCCCCGCAAGGGGCCCTTTTTCGTTGGGCCGTGGTATCCAGGGACAGAATCGCATTCTGCGAGAGCATGACCATGACGCGCGAGGACCGATCCGTTCCCATCCGCCCGGCCCGGCCGGAGGAGGCCGAGGCGCTGTCGGCGCTGGTGCTGCGGTCGAAGGCGCATTGGGGCTATGACGCCGCCTTCATGGCCCAGGTGGTCGACGTGCTGCGGGTGACGCCGGAGATGATCCGGGCCGGCGGCATCGCCGTCGCGGTGGACCCTGACGACCGGCCGCTCGGCATGGTCTCGGTCAGCGTCTCGGGCGCCGAGGCCGAGGTCGAGCTGCTGTTCGTCGACCCGGCGGCGATGGGGCAGGGGGCCGGCCGGACGCTGTGGCGTCATGCCGCCGATGCGGCCCGCCGCGGCGGCGCAACCGCGCTGTGGATCCTGGCCGATCCGGGGGCCGAGCCCTTCTACCGGGCGATGGGCGCAGAGACGGTCGGCCGGGCGCCGTCGGACGCCATTCCCGGCCGGACCCTGCCGCGGATGCGAGCGGACCTGACGGTCTAGGCCAGGCCCGCGCGCCGCTACTCCGCCGGCGCCGGCGCGTTGCCGAACACCGCGCGCCGCAGCCCCCAGGCGACGACGACCACCGCGGCCGAGGCGAGGCTGAGGATGATCTGCGACCGGGTGTCGTCCTGGAACCACATCGCCACCAGCACCGCCACCATGCCGGCGATGGTGAGGAGGGTGAGCACGGGGTAGAGCCACATCTTCACCCGCAGCCGCTCTGGCGGCGTGCGCGGGCGCAGCACCAGCTGCGACACGGCGATCATCAGATAGACGAACAGGATGACCGCGCCGGAGGAGTTCAGGAGGAACAGGAACACCGTATCCGGCGAGACATAGGCGGCGATGACCGAGAGATAGCCGATCAGGGTCGAGGCCAGGATCGCCCGCGCCGGCACGCCGCTTTTGGTGGTGCGGGTCAGGCCGCCCGGAGCCTCGCGCCGGCCGGCCAGCACGAACAGCATGCGCGAGGCGGTGTAGAGGCCGGAGTTCAGGCAGGACAGCACCGCCGTCAGCACCACGGCATTCATCAGGTCGGCGGCCCAGGCGATGCCCATCCGCTCGAAGGCGACGACGAAGGGCGACTGCTTCGGCGCCAGGCTGTCCCAGGGCAGGATCACGGTCAGCAGGAACACCGAGCCGATGTAGAAGATCAGGATGCGGACGACGACCGAGCGGGTGGCCTTGACCACCGCGCGCTCCGGGTCCTTGGCCTCGGCCGCGGCGATGGTGGCGATCTCGGCGCCGACCATCGAGAACACCACGACAACGATGCCGGAGAAGATCGCCCCGACCCCGTTCGGCAGGAAGCCGGCCGCCGGCGTCAGGTTGGAGAAGTCCATGGCGTGGCCCGGCCACAGCCCGAAGACATAGGCGCAGCCGAGCAGCAGGAACACGACGATGGTCGCCACCTTGATGCCGGCGAACCAGTACTCGAACTCGCCGAAGGAGCGGACGGAGTAGAGGTTGGTCGCGGTCATCAGCAGCAGCAGGCCCAGCGACGCCGCCCACAGCGGCACGTCCGGCAGCCATTTCTGCAGCAGGCCGGCGCCGGCCACCGCCTCGAACCCGACCACGATCACCCAGAAGTACCAGTACAGCCAGGCGACGGTGAAGCCGGCCCAGTCGCCCAGCGCCAGCCGGGCATAGTCGGAGAAGGAGCCGGTGGAGGGGTTGGCGGCCGCCATCTCGCCCAGCATGCGCATCACCATGATGATCAGCACGCCGGTGACCGCATAGGTCAGGAAGGCGCCTGGGCCGACCGTGCCGATGATCGAGCTGGAGCCGACGAACAGCCCGGCGCCGATGACACCGCCGATCGCGATCATGCTGAGATGGCGCTGCTGCAGGCCCTGATGGAGCCCGCCCTCCGGTGCTTCGGCCATGGTTCATCTTCTTCTTGTGGATCCGATGCCCGCCCTCCTAGCCTGATTTCGCCGGCCGCACACGCGATTTTGTCGGGATTGAGGCATCCTGGCCTGTCTGCGACGCGGTCTGCAGGATTTCCGGCCAGGATCCAGGGAGACGTTCATGCCGACCTATCGCGACGAGGATGTGGCCCATCTCGCCCGGCTGGTGGGGCTGGCGAGATCCGATCCCGACAACATCCGCCTGCTGGCGCCGCGTGACGCCTGCGCGGTGGCGCTGCTGCTGAACCGGCTCGACCTGCTGCCGGAGGCGCAGCGCCACCCGTTGGCGGCGCTGGAGCTGCTGGGCCCGGACGGCCGCGACATGGTGCTCGACCTCTACCACCGCCGCGCCGGGCTGGACGCGTCGCAGGACGCGTGAGCGGGCGGCCGGAAGGGCAGGGGCGGGCGGGCCATCCCTTCTATCCTCCCCCTCCCCTTGCGGGAGGGGGTAGGGGGAGGGGGCTCTCTCGGCTGGAGCCTGCAACTGCAGTCCAGGAGCGCGGTCGACTTCGAGACGACATAGCGCCACGCGCGCGGACGCGCGCAGACCCCTCCCCCCAACCCCCTCCCGCAAGGGGAGGGGGAGTGTGGAAGGCCGGGCAGGCCGGTGAGCATTCGGTGGTTGGTTCGCGCAGCGAGCCCAGCAGAGGCTCAAGCGGCGGGTTGGGTTCGCATCGCGAACCCAACCTTGCGCTGACTCTCCAACCACATCGTCATTGCGAGCGCAGCGAAGCAATCCATGCAGCAGCATGAGCGGACAGATGGATTGCTTCGTCGGCTTCGCCTCCTCGCAATGACGAGGTGTGAATGCCAAGTGCAGGCCCTCAGCTGCTGTCGGGTTTCCGCGGCGCCGGCATGAGCCGGCCGGCGGCGGATTCATCCGCCGGTCGGGGCCAAGCCTCGGCAGGTTCGGCGCTCTCGGCCACGACATCGACGGTCGCTGCTTCGTCGATGCAGCCCGGCGGCAGCCAGGACGGGTCGGGCGGGAGGCCGATCCTGCGGCTCACCTCGCGCACGAACTCTTCCGGTGACAGGGTATCGATCTGCACGTCGAGGATCTCGTCCTCGGTCAGCTTCTCCCGGACCAGGGACCGGACGCGCTCGGCATCCTCCGGATCGGCGGGCCTGGCGATCGCCCTGACTGCGATCTCCGGCGCCCGCTCCC
>NZ_JBCNNF010000066.1:0-22034 GCF_039594555.1 Inquilinus sp. | reverse complement strand
ACCACCACCGCCGGCGGCGTGATGCCGGTGTCGCGCGTCGACGGCCATGTCATGGGCAACGACCGGCCGGGGCCGGTCAGCGCCCGGCTGAAGGCGCTGTACTGGGAGAAGCACGCGGCCGGCTGGCACCGCACGCCGGTGGACTATGCCGACCCGGACCGCCCGCTGGCCGGGCCCGTGGTCTGAACAACGACAAGATGAAAACAGGAGGCTGAGATGGTGAGACGGCGTGAGTTCGTCATGGGCGCCTGCATCCTGGCGGCGCTGGGCGCGGCCCTGCCCGCCGCGGCGGCGGAGAAGGAGCTGCGGGTGCTGACCTGGGAGGGCTATGCCGACGAGCCCTGGGTCAAGGCGTTCGAGGAGAAGACCGGCGCCAAGGCCAAGATCACCTACACCGGCAGCGTCGACGAGATCTTCGCCAAGATGACGGCGACCAAGGGCGAGGATTACGACGTCATCGCCATCGAGACCTCATCCTACAAGCGGCTGGTGCAGGAGAAGCTGGTCCAGCCGGTGGACTTGGCGAAGATCCCGAATGCCGGCAACCTGCTGCCGGCCTTCCGCGACGTCCAGGCCATCGTCTTCGACGGCAAGACCTATGCCGTGCCCTTCGCCTGGGGGTCGATCCCGCTGATCTACGACAAGAAGGCCTTCCCCACCCCGCCCGACAGCTGGGCCGTGCTGTGGGACGAGAAGTACGAGGGCCGGGTGCTGGCGATGGACGACGCCAACAACGCCATCGTCACCACCGCGCTGGCGCTGGGCTACAAGGACCCGTTCAACCTGACCGACGACCAGTTCGCCGCGATCAAGGCCAAGCTGATCGACCAGAAGCGCACGGTGCTGTCCTACTACGCCGGCTTCGACGACGGGGTCAGCATCTTCGCCCAGGGCGGCATCGACCTGATGATGTCGATGGGCGAGCCGCAGGTGCCCCAGCTGCAGAAGAAGGGCATCGACGCCGCGCTGACCATCCCGAAGGAAGGGGCGATCGGCTGGATCGACTGCTGGGCGATCAGCGCCGGCGCGCGTGACACCGCTCTGGCCGAGGCCTGGATCGACACCATGCTGGACAAGAAGGTCGGCACCTACATCAGCGAGAAGACCGGCTACGGCAACACCACCAATGGCGACGCCAACCAGGCCATCGGCCTGACCTATGCCGACAAGCTGGTCTTCCTGCAGGCGCCGGAGAGCTTCTCCAAGCGCATCGACCTGTGGAACGAGATCAAGGCCACCCCCGCCAACTGAGAGCCATAGGCCGAGGGCCGTCATGACATTCCGAAGCCTCATCCGCCTTGCCGGGGTCGGCAAATCCTACGGCGCGGCCACCGTGCTGCAGCCCTTCGACCTGGAGATCGGCGACGGCGAGTTCCTGACCATCCTCGGCCCCTCCGGCTCGGGCAAGACCACGATCCTGCGGATGCTCGGCGGCTTCACGGCCCCGAGCACCGGCCGGATCCTGCTGGACGGGACCGACATTACCGACACGCCGATCTTCCGCCGGCCCTTCAACACCGTGTTCCAGGACTACGCGCTGTTCCCGCACATGACCGTGGCCCGCAATGTCGGCTATGGCCTCAGGATGCGGCGCCGGCCCAGGGTCGAGATCGAAAAGCGGGTGGCGGAGGCGCTGGCGGTGGTCGGCCTGGCCGACAAGGCCGGCCGCCATCCCGGCGAGCTGAGCGGCGGCCAGCGCCAGCGCGTGGCGCTGGCCCGCGCCATCATCTGCGAGCCCCGAGTGGTGCTGCTGGACGAGCCGCTGGCTGCCCTCGATGCCGGGCTGCGCCGGTCGATGCAGGAGTTCCTGAAGGACCTGCAGCGCCGCATCCGCACCACCTTCGTCTTCATCACCCACGACCAGGAGGAGGCGATCGCCATGTCCGACCGGATCGTGGTGATGGACCATGGCCGGATCGAGCAGGTCGGCACGCCGAGGGAGATCTACTACCGCCCGCGCAGCGCGTTCGTGGCCCGGTTCTTCGGCGAGAACAACCTGCTGCCGGCCCGCGCCGCGGGGGCGGCCGGGGTCGACAGCCCGCTGGGTCGGCACGCCGTGGCCCCGTCCGGCAGCCCGTCCGCCATCGCCATCCGGCCGGAAAGCCTGAGTTTGCGGCCTGATGCCGAGCGGCGGTCGGCCACGGGCGTGGTCGAGAGCCTGACCTTCCTCGGCGCCACCACCCAGATCGTGGTGCGGATCGGTGACACCGGCCCCAGCGTCAGGATCCGCCTGCCGACGCCTGAGTTCGACGGTCGCGCCGGCGTCGGCGACCCGGTCCCGGTCTACTGGTCCGACGCCGATGTCAGCGTGCTGGGGGCATGAGGATGGCCATGGCCGACAGCCTCGCCCCCGCGGACCCGGCCGGGCGCCTCGGCGCCGGGTCGCCCGCCGCCCGCGCCGCGGGCCGCTGGCTGCCGCGGATCGCCGTCTACGGCCTGCCGGCGGTGCTGATCCTGGCGCCGCTGGCCGCCTTCCTGCTGACCGGCTTCTGGTCGATGGCCGACGGCCAGGTGATGCACCAGTTCACCCTGGCGAACTATGCCGCCTTCCTCGACCAGCCCAGCTACATCCGGGTGTTCCTCGGCACGCTGCAGCTGGCCGGCATCGTCGCCGCTGTCGGCCTCGTCTTCGGCTACGTCATCGCCTATCTGGTCTGGCGGCTGGAGGGGCGGATCCGCTACTTCATGCTGCTGTTCAGCGTGATCCCGCTGGCGATGAACTACATCGTCAAGATCTACGCCATGCGCGGCATCCTGGGCTTCAACGGCTTCCTGAACTGGGCCCTGGTGTCGGCCGGAATCCTCGACGCGCCGAGCAAGCTGTTCATCTTCAACCAGACGGCGGTGATGATCACCATGGCGGTGATCTACCTGCCCTATGCCATCCTGCCGATCTTCCTGTCGCTGGAGCGGATCCCGCCGTCGCTGGCCGCGGCCTCGGCCGATCTCGGCGCCCGGCCGGGCCAGACCTTCCGCACCGTGGTGCTGCCGCTGAGCCTGCCCGGGTCGATCGTCGGCGGGCTGTTCGTGATGGTGCTGGCGCTGGGCGACTTCCTGACGCCGCAGATGGTCGGCGGCAACCAGGGCTTCACCTTCGGCCGCGCGATCTGGAGCCAGTTCGGCATGGCCTTCAACTGGCCCTTCGGCGCCGCGCTGGCGGTGGTGCTGCTGCTGGCCGTGGCCGCTGTGATCGGCCTGGCCGCCCTGGTGTCCCGCCATGCGAGGGTGAAATGACCGCGCCGGAACGCATCGTCATCGTCGTCCTCTGGTTCATCGCCGCCCTGGTCTTCGCCGCGTTGTACGGCCCGGCCCTGGCGGTGGTGACCACCAGCTTCTTCGACCTGAAGGGCCAGTCGATCGATTGGTCCAGCTTCAGCCTGCACTGGTATGCCGGCCTGACCGACAATCCGGAGATGCTGGCGGCGCTGGGTCACACCCTGGTGGTGGCGGCCGCGGCGGTGCTGCTGGCGCTGGTCCTGGCGCTGGGCCTGGCCTGGTATATGAAGACCGGGGCGCGGCGCGGCCGGCCCTTCGTCGAGTTCGTGATCTTCCTGCCCTTCGTGCTGCCCGGCATCATCACCGGCATCTCGCTCTTGGTGGCGTTCCGCGAGCTGGGGATCGAGCGCAGCCTGGTCACCGTCACGATCGGGCACACGGTGCTGGTGCTGGCGATCCTGTACCGCATGGTCTCGGTCCGGCTCGACAGCCTGGAGACCAGCCAGATCGAGGCGTCGCTGGACCTCGGCGCCACCGGGCTGCAGACCTTCCTGTTCGTGGTGCTGCCGCAGCTGCGCTCGGCCATCGTCACCGGGGCGCTGCTGGCCTTCACCCTGTCATTCGACGAGACTCTGGTGACCTTCTTCCTGGTCGGCGGCGACGCCACGCTGCCGATCCGGCTGTGGGCGATGATGCGCGTCGGCTTCACGCCAGAGGTCAACGCTCTGGTCGCCCTGGTGCTGCTGGCGACGATGACGCTTGCGGTGCTGGGCGCGTTGTCGTTGAAGGACAGCATGGCGGCCAAACGATGAGCCGCCCCGATGCCTGGAGGGCCCCTGCGCCGGATGACCGAGTTCGCGCCATGACCGACGACCTGCCGCCTTTGGGCCGGGTGCTGCGCGAGCGCCGCGCCCATCACGGCTGGACCCTGGCCGACGTCGCCGCCATGACCGGCATCTCCGCCTCGACCCTGTCGAAGATCGAGAACGGCCTCTTGTCGCCGACCTATGACAAGATCCTGCAGCTGGCCCGCGGCCTGGGGGTGGAGATCGCCGACCTGTTCGCCACCGGCGAGGCCAGCAAGCCGGCCGTGGTGGTGGCCCGGCGCAGCGTCAGCCGCCAGCATGAGGGCCAGCGGCTGGACACCGAGTTCTACAGCTACACCTATCTGTGCAGCGACGTGGCCCACAAGCGGATCATCCCGATCCGGATCGAGGTCCGCGCCACCGAGCCGGAGCAGATGGGCGGCCTTAGCTCCCATGTCGGCGAGGAGTTCGTGGAGGTGCTGCAGGGCCGGATGCGCCTTTACAGCGAATACTATGAGCCGATCGAGCTGGAGCCGGGCGACAGCGTCTATCTCGACAGCACCATGAAGCATGGCTACCTCTCGGTCGGCGACCGGCCCTGCGTGATCATGGTGATGTGCTCCAGCGCCACCCCGAACCTGGCGCAGACCCTGCGCGAGATCATCAAGCAGCGGATCCTGGAGGAGCAGGCGCGCCCTGCCCCGAAGGCGTGAGCGCCCCTACCCCTTCTCTCTCGACGACGCCAGGAGCGCCCATGTTCGACCTGACCGGTAAGCTCGCCATCGTCACCGGCGGCAATGGCGGCATCGGCCTGGGCATCGCCCGCGGCCTGGCCCAGGCCGGCGCCGCGCTGCTGCTGGTCGGCCGCGACGCCGCCAAGACCGAGCGCGCGGTGGCCGAGATCACGGCGCTGGGCGCCGAGGCCCAGGGCGCCGCCGCCGACGTGACGGTGGAGGCGGACTGCAAGGCTTTCGCCGAGGCGGCGCTGCAGCGGCACGGCCGGATCGACATCCTGGTCAACAATGCCGGCACCAACTGGCGCAAGGCGCCCGAAGCCTATTCGCTGGAGGAGTGGCGGGCCCTGATCGACGCCAACCTGACCAGCGCCTTCCTGGCCTCGATGGCGGTGTTCTCGGCGATGCAGCGTCAGGGCGCCGGCAAGATCGTCAATATAGGGTCGATGACCTCGATCTTCGGCGCCTCCTTCGCCGCGCCCTACAGCGCCAGCAAGGGCGGCGTGGTGCAGTTCACCAAGGCCTGCGCCACCGCCTGGGCGCAGCACGGCATCCAGGTCAACGCCATCCTGCCCGGCTGGATCGACACCGAGCTGACGCAGCAGGGCCGGGTCGAGGTGCCGGGGCTGAATGAGCGGGTGGTGGCGCGCACCCCGGCCGGGCGCTGGGGCGTGCCGGACGATTTGGCCGGCACCGCCGTGTTCCTGTCCAGCCGCGCTTCGGATTTCGTCACCGGCGCCGCCATCCCCGTGGATGGCGGCTACTCCTCCCAGGCCTAGGCCCGGCCGCCGTCAGCCGCCGCGAGCGCGTCCTTGCGGCGCGCCGCGGCCTCCTCCGGCCCGATCACCAACTGCCCGCGCCAGCTTCGCGGATCGTCGCCGAAGCCGGCGAAGCGCTCCCAGCCCCGCTCCTGGTCGCAGAGCACGAAGGCGGTGCCGCCTGCGGCCGCGACCAGGCACAGCCCGCCGGCGACGTCCCAGACATTCGGCCGCTCGAACCGCGCCACCTCCAGCAGGCCCGCCGCCACGAAGGCGCATTCGATCGCGGCCGAGCCGGTCTTGCGCGTCTCCCAGGGCAGCACGGCCCCGGGGTCGACGCGGGGCTCGCCCGACAGGCGGCGGCGCACGGCCGGGTTCGGCCCGCCCTCGATCGCCGCCCCGTCGAAGCTCAGCGGGCCGCCGCCGCAGGCGTGGTAGACGCCGGAGCGCAGGGCGTGGCTGGTCGAGCACCAGACCGCCCCGGCCACCGGGCGGCCGCGATGCAGCACGCCGATCGAGGCGGCGAACAGCGGCAGGCCGTTGACGAAATTGGTGGTGCCGTCGACCGGATCGATCGCCCAGACCGGGCTGTCCGGTGCCGCCGGATGGTCCTCCATCTCCTCGCCGATGATGCCGTGATCGGGATGGAGTTCCGCCAGGCGCGCCCGGATCAGGGATTCGACCCGCTGGTCGACCTCCGACACCGGGTCGCGGAACAGCAGCTCGTCCCCCTGCCCCGCCCCGGTCTTGTAACGCACGCTGAGGGTCCGCCCGAGCGAGGCGACGATCTCGGCGCCGGCCAGCCTGGCGAACTCGATCGCCGTCTCCTCCCAGCGCCGCAGCGCCTCGGCGGGCGGGTCGGCACGGTCTTCCGGCGCAGCACTCATTCCTCGCCCTCCGGGATCAGCACATGCACCGGCTTCGGCTCGATCCGGATCATCAGCGTGGCCTCGCCGCCCTCCAGCGCCTTGTCGTCGACATGGATGGTCCCGCCCTGCGGATGCAGCTCGACCCGCTGGGCCTTCATCCGCAGCAAGGGTGAGCCCCGCGCCTCCGGATCCTTGAGCCAGGCCAGCATCGACCGGCGCTTCGCGACCGGCAGCCAGGCCACGTCGAGATGTGCGTCGCCAGGATCGGCCTCCGGCGCCAATAGCAGGTTCGGCCCGATCATCGGCAGATTCATGGCTTCGATCATCAGCAGCTTCTCGTCCAGCCGCTTGCCGTCGATGGTGACGCTGACGTCGATCGGCTCGCTGTCGGCGACGATGCGGCGCAGCGTCTCCCGCCGCTCCCCGACCAGATCGGAGCCGTGTTCCTTGCCGCCTTCATCCCCCGCGATCGCGGCGGCGATCGGCCCCATGCCGACCGCTTCGACGAAGTTGCGGGACCATTCCGGCCCCTCGACCACGCCGATCCGCAGCGGCGTGCGCTTCGCCTTGGCCAGGCCGGCAACGATGTGGCGCGGCTCCTCGGTGATGCCGAGTGCCCGGGCGATGTTGTTGGAACTGCCGGTGGGCAGGATCGCGATGGTATGGCCGCGGCCGTGCAGCGCCCGCACGATTTCGGCGACGGCGCCGTCGCCGCCGGCGATCACCACCAGATCGTGCGGGTTCTCCAGCGCCCGCTCCATCTCCTTGCTGCGGGTCGAGGTGTGGACCGGGGCGAAGCCCGACATCTCCAGCAGGCGCACCAGCCGGTCCGCCGGCCAGTCGCCGTCGCCGGCCTTGGGGTTGTGAAAGAGCGAGACATCCATGGTCGATCAATCGGCGTGCCGCCGGTCCGGTTCCGTCCGCTTCGGCCCGGTGCGCCAAAGGCGCCGGCCACTGCGTGATACGGAAAGGGCCGGTCCCGCAGACCGGCCCTTCATGTCGCCGAAACGGCGGAATTCAGCCGCCGCAGCGGGCGGCGTATTCCTGGTCCGCCGCCTGGATCCTCTGTTGCGCCTGCTGCAGGTCCTGGGCGGTGAGCTGCAGCTCAGCCTGACAGTTCTGCCGGATCGCGTTCAGGCGCTTGGCTTCGGCGATCAGCCCCATGCCGGTCCGGCACTGATCCGCCATCGGCGCGTTGGCCTGATCGTTCAGGGTTTGGGTCGCGGCACGGACCCTTTGGCTCTGCACCTGCGCGTCCGACCGGCAGTCGGCGAAGGCAGGCGAGGCGACGAGGACCGCCGCGGCAGCGAGAAGGGTGAATTTCACTGGACCTCTCCATCAGGCTGGGCAGGGTTCGCCTCCACCGCGTTGCAGCAGAGGACATTGAGCCAATGATCGAGCCTGCGCGATTGTTCCACCCGCGGCGTTATAAGCCGGGAAGGTTTGTGGATGTGCGGCCAACCGTGATCCCTCGATTTCAACAAATGATATTACCCTGATCCATCAATCTCTCCTTGATTCATTTCATCATAAAATCTCTACATCGAATGATATCAATTGTTAGATCGGCACCATGAATCTGAAGCGCTGCGCTGGTATATGTTCGGAGGCACGGGATTTTACTATTGGAAGATCGGCGCTGAGAGCTTTTTAAGGGAACAGTCGGACCGCCCATCGGTTTGGTAGATATCAGTCGCAACACGGACGCTTCCGATGCCGGCCATCTCCGCCGCCACCGAGCGACAGTTCCTCGCGACCGTCGCTCCCTGCATTCCGGACCTCCGGCGCTATGCCGTCAGCCTCACCCGCAACCGCGCGGACGCCGACGACCTGATCCAGGAAACGCTGCTGCGGGCCGCCCTCAAGCTCCATCTCTGGCGGCCCGGCAGCAATATCGTGGCCTGGCTCATCGTCATGATGCGCCGCCTCCACCTCTCGAAATTCGTCGCCGGCAAGCGCAACCAGACCGAGATGGTGCCGATCGAGGGCTGGGACCTGCCCTCACCGCCCAACCAGACGGATGTGATCGAGGTGCGCGAGCTGGAGGAGCGCTGGCCCACCCTGTCGCGCAGCCACCGCGACGTGCTGCGGCTGGTCGCGATCAACGGCGCCTCCTACGAGGAGGCGGCAGCACGGCTTCAGGTCCCGATCGGCACCATCCGGTCGCGCCTGGCCCGCGCGCGGCATGCCCTGCGCGGCGAGGGCCAGGCGCTGCACTGACGGGTCACAGCATCTCGACCGGCAGCGTAAAGACATAGCCGACGCCGCGCTCGGTGCGGATGATCTGCGGGTCGCTGGGATCGGCTTCCAGCTTACGGCGCAGCCGCAGCACCTGGACGTCGACGCTGCGGTCGAACACGTCCTCATGGACGCGCGTCGCCTGCAGCAGTTGCTCCCGAGACAGCGGCCGCTGCGGCGCCTCGACGAAGGCGATCAGCAATGCGTATTCGCTTTTCGACAGCGCGACCACGTCGCCCCGTGGGTCGGTCAGCCGGCGCAGCCGCCGCTCGAGCTGCCAGCCGCCGAAGCGGCAGCGGCCGCGTTCCGGCGCGCGCTCGCGCTGCGGCACGGCCCGGACCGCGTCCCGCCCGCGCAGGACCGCGCGGATCCGCGCCAGCAGCTCGCGAAGGCCGAAGGGTTTGGCCAAATAGTCGTCGGCGCCGAGTTCCAGCCCGACGACGCGGTCGATCTCGTCCCGGCCGCGCCCGATCCCGATGATCGCCGGGCCGCCGGACTTCGACCGGATCTGGCCGAGCAGCGGCAGGCTGTTCTCCTGGTCGAGCTGCAGGTCCAGGATCACCAGGTCCGGATTGGTCTCGGTGATGTGGCGGGCAAGGTCCCGGCGCCCGTCTGCCGCAGCCGCCTGGACGCCGTTGCTCTCCAGATAGTCGACGATCGACCGGCGCATCGCGGGGTCATCGTCGGCGACGACGACACGGATCGCGCGATGCGCTGTGCCGGCCTCCTGCCGGACCGATTGCATCTCGAGCGCCGCCTGCGACCAGGAAGAAGCATGGAATGCGGCCGGTTCTGTCCGATACTGAAACAAGGCTCTGACTCCGGTTCCGGCGGCGTTAGAACCCGCCGCCTGTGCAACGCCCGGACGATCTCATCCGGGTGAAGGAACCGAAGGTGACCTGGGTCACGTGCCCGAAACGGCACGGCCCGTCAGGCGGCGCGGCTGATCTCCCCGAGCTGCGGCGTCGACAGGTGGAGCACTTGGTACAGCGGCGCATCCCCTGCCGCGCCGGCATCGGTCCACAGGATGAAGCGGACCAGCTCCCACGACCGCGGATCGACCGCCAGGGCCGCAGTGTGGATGCCGGGCTGCCGCGCGCGGCGGCGCAGATCCGCGACCGCCTCGGTCACCAGGCCCGTCGGGTCGGCATCGGCCGGCATCGGCTCGGTGTGGCGGGTGGCGTGGCGCGGGACGCCGCCGCGATCCGGCCCCGCCAGGCAGGCCGCCCCGGTCCAGTGCCGCACGACGGGACGGCCGAAGGAGTCGACGATGCCGCCGAAGCCGGCCCCGCCCCACAGGAACCCGCCCATGCCCCCGGTCGAGGCCCACAGGTAGAAGGGGGCGTACTGGTTGACCGGCGAGCCGTCGACGCCGCGCTCGCGGATCAGATAGGCCTTGAGGCCGAGCCCCGGCAGGTGGTCGAGCGCCGGCGCCTTGGCTGCGACCCGGCGGCGGATGACCTGCATGTCGTAATCGGCCGGCAGGGTGATCTCGTACTGCATCGCATACATGATCGATCGCTCCTGATCGCGGTCAGACGGGTTCCATCCAATGCACGGCGGTGCCGTTCCAGACCGGCTGGATGCTGAGATAGGTGAAGACGCTGTCGGCCGCGGCGCCGTGCCAGTGGCGCTCATCGGGCGCGAACCAGACGCAGTCCCCCGCCCTCACCTCCGCCGCCGGACCGCCGGCGCGCTGCACCAGGCCGACGCCCTGCAGGACATAGAGCAGCTGCCCGAGCGGATGGCTGTGCCAATGCGTGCGGATGCCGGGGTCGAGGGTGGCGCGCATCGCCGTCATCTCGCCGTCGAGGCGGCCCTCCAGCAGCCATTCCGCCCAGAACGGGCCGCTGGCGATGCCGTCCGGCGCCCGGGCGATGGCGCTGCCGGCGCGGCGGATGGTCATCTCGCCGGGATTGCCCGGCCTCGCCTCCGCGCTCATCGGCCCTCTACCTCGTCCTGGACCATTGAGGCGACGCCGCCGGAGAAAGACCAGTCGTCGATCCCGGTGGTCGAGATCACCACCATGACATCCTCCGGCCGCAGGCCTGGCGCTTCGGCCAGGCGCTCGACCAGGCGCTGGAAGAACGCCGCCTTGGTCGCGGTGCTGCGCGGCCGGCCGGCGGTGACCTGGAACAGCACGAAATCGTCCGAGCGCGGGCCGCCGAGATAGCTCCGGTCGAACACCATCTCCCCCGGCTCGTGCTGGTGGATGATCTGGAAACGGTCGTCGGGCGGGACTTCGAAGGCCTCGACCAGCGTCCGGTGCAGGCTGTCGGACAGGGCGCGGAGATAGTCGGGCGATTTGCCCCTGGCGAGCGAGATGCGGGTGAGCGGCATGGCGATCTCCATCGGACTTGACGTCCAGCAGATAGCGCCGCAGGTTCATCTGGAAAATCAGAAATAAATGGACCATTAATTCTGAAAATTGGGACGATCCCCATGCGCCGGATCACCTTCGACCTGGATGTGCTGCGCAGCTTCACCACCGGCATGGAGTTGGGCAGCTTCGCCAAGGCGGCCGACCGGCTGGGCCGCTCCACCTCGGCGGTCAGCGCCCAGCTGCGCAAGCTGGAGGAGCAGGCCGGCACGCCGATCTTCCGCAAATCCGGCCGCGGCCTGGCCCTGACCGAGGCCGGGGAGACCATGCTGGCCTATGCCCGCCGGCTGCTGGCGCTGAACGACGAGGCGGCGGCCGCGGTTCACGGCGTCGACCTGCAGGGCTGGGTGCGGCTCGGCTTGTCCGAGGATTTCGGCGAGGCGCTGCTGCCGGCGGTGCTGGGGCGTTTTGCCCGCGCCCACCCGAAGGTGCGGATCGAAGCGCGGATCGCGCGCAGCTTCGACCTGCTGGATCGGGTCGGCTCAGGCCAGCTCGACTTGGCGCTGGCCTGGGGCGACGGCGGCACCCTGCCCCATGTCGAGCGGGTGGCGGAGCTGCCGATGCGCTGGGTCGGGCCGGCCGCCAGCAGTGGATTCTTCGACTCCCCCGGCGACCACTCCCGCGAGCCGCTGCCGCTGGCGGTGCTGGAGGCGCCGTGCCTGCTGCGCACGGCCGCGACCACGGCGCTGGACCGGACCGGCATCCCCTGGCGCCTGGCCTTCGTCAGCCCCAGCCTGGGCGGGCTGTGGGCGGCGGTGGCGGCCGGACTCGGTGTTACCATCCGCACCGATTTCGCCCTGCCCGCCGGGGTACAGGTGCTGCAGCAGGCCGCCGCGCCCCCACTGCCGGCCCTGCCCCTGACCCTGCTGCGGGCCGAGGCCGAGTCCGACCCGGTCACCGCCCGCCTGGCCGCGATCCTGGTGCAGTCGGTGTGCGACGCCCTGCCCGGCCTCGCCGCGGCCGCGTGACGGGTCAGGCGCGCCGCACCTTGTTATCGCAGCATGCGCGCGATCGCCTGGTAGCGCGGGGTGAAGTGCGGCGCCAGCAGGGCGGCCCAGGCCTTGAACATCTTGCGCGACTCGTCTGAGCAGCGGGCGGCACGCGCCTCGGGCAGGAACTTCTCCCGGAGGATCCAGTCGTAGGTGTCCTCGTCGTGGCCGTACATGTAGCAGAGCAGGTTGAAGAAGCGCTGTTCGCTGAGCGAGTGCTCGTCGGCGAAGACCTGCATGTTCTGGCTGGCATCGTCGCCGACGGAGGCGTTGTTCTGGAACCAGATGGCGGCCATCCGCAGCACCTCGGCGATCTGGTCGCTGGTCTCCTTGCCGCCGGGATTGAGCAGGATCATCATCGCCGCCATCTGGTCGACCGCATCCTCCTCCCGCCCTGTCGAGGGGAGATTCAGCATGTCGATCAGGGCGTGACCGGTCTCGTGCAGCAGGATGAAGCGGATGTTGCTGGCGATATAGGCGCCCAGGATGTTCGACTTCGGATCCGCCTTCTCGGCCAGCTTCGCGCCCTGCTGCGCCAGGGAATCGACCAGCTCGTAGCAGAGCACGATCGCCGAATCCTTCGGCGAGTAGAACGCGTTCACCGCCCCGCATTCCGCGCCCACGTAGCGCAGCTGGCGCGGCAGCTCGAACATCCCGTTCATCCAGGCGATTTCGGGATTGCGGCGCAGCAGGTCGGTGTCCCGCGTCAGCTCATAGGCGTCCTTCAGCCCGGGGCTCTTCGGCTCCAGATAGGCGAAGGCGAACTGCCCGTCCTCGTCCGCCTGCTTACCGTCGTCCGAATCGGCCTGGTCGTCCTGATGGGACTGGGGCGTGGCGTCGGCTCCCGACGAGCCCTGGTCGGACGTTCCATGATCAGCCGGTGCCTGATCGGCGGGGCGGCTGCTAGCCTGCTGCTGCGATCCGCCGGACTCCTGCTGGGTGGCCGAGGCGCCGCCCGAGCCGCCCTGCTGGCCTCCCCGCGCATCCGCCAGCGCCATCAGGGTCGGATAGCTCGGGTCCGCCGGCGGCTTGTCATAGCCGAACGGATAGAAGCTGTTCGAGATCAGCACCGACAGCGCCTGCAGATCCTCGTCGTGATCGGCCCGCCAGATCAGGTCGTAGCCGCGGATCTCCCGGCCGCGCTGCTCAAAGCGGCTGTAGAACTTGCCGCCCTTGCGGTTGCCGGTGACGATGAACAGGTTGTTCCGGCGGAACTCGTAAGTGATCTCGGACTCTCCGCTGCCGGAGAGGGCGTCGTAGAACGAGTTGATCTGGCCGTCGGTCACGTCGGTGAAGCGCATCGTCATCAGCGACGCGCCGCCATCCGGGTCGTCCAGGGTGACGCCGCCCGCCTCCGAATCCGACCGCTTGGACAGCACCTTCGAGGGGTAGGAGATGGTGATCCCGCTCCTGGAATCGGACAGCGGCTGCCAGCCGGTCTTGTCCCGCATCGCCAGGGCGGTGCCGGCGAGCGTGACCGCCTGGTCGGGATCCAGCTCGCCGGTGGCGGTCACGCCGTTCTGCCGCTGCCAGTTGGAAAGCGCGGTGCGCGTGCCCTCCTTGAAGGCCCCGTCGAACCAACCCTTGTAGAAGCCGAGCCAGGCCAGCCCCTCCTGGACCAGCTTCTTCTCGTCCAGGTTCAGCGACTTCTCCAGGGTGGCCGGGTCGGAAGCGATGACGCTGGAGCGCTGGCCGGGCACGATGTGCTGGGCGTGGCCCGGCGACGCGCCAAACACCCCGAGCAGCGCGCAGGCCACGGCAGCCGCACGTGCCATCCTCGACACTCCAGGACCCTGTCCCACCATCATGCCCTCCGAACCCACCCCATCGCCTGATATTAGACGAATTTGTTGAGAATCAGGCCGACCGTATTCCCATTAAAGAACCCAGCGGGGAAGGTCTGAAAAGCCCCTCCCTGCCGAAAATCGGCGAAAAGCTGAACGCACGCTGCTCAGGCCAGGGACTGCAGGTCGCCGCAGATGCTGATCGCCTGGCCGGACATGGTGCGGCCGCGCGGCGAGGCCAGCAGCAGGATCTGGTCGGCCAGCTGGCGCGGCTGGATCATCTCGCGGATCGAGGCCTGGGCCAGCGACTGCTCCTGCAGCGCCTCGGCCGTGACGCCGCGCTGCTCGGCCTTGGCGGCGAAGACACGGCGGATGCGGTCGCCCTCGACGATGCCGGGCTGAATCGCGTTGACCCGGATGCCGAGCGGCCCGAGCTCGATCGACAGCGACTTGGTGAAGCCGACCACCGCCCATTTCGAGGCGGCGTAGGGGCTGCGCAGCGGGAAGCCGAGGCGCCCGGCCGAGGAGGACAGGTTGACGATGGAGGCGTTGCCACTCTTCGCCAGATGCGGCACGGCCAGGCGGGTGCAGTTGAACTGGCCGGTGATGTTCACCGCCAGGGTCCGGTCCCACTCCGCCGGGTCGATCTGGTCGACCCGGCCGGTCGGACCGGCGATGCCGACATTGTTGACCAGGCAGTCCAGCCCGCCCAGCGCCGCCAGGGCCTCGTCGAACAGCCGGGCCACGGCCGACCGGTCGGACATGTCGGCCGCGGTCGCGGTGATCGCCGGGCTTTCGGCGGCCAGCGCCTCGAGCCCCGCCCGGTCGATGTCGCTGACATGCACCCGCGCGCCTTCCTCGACAAAAGCGCGGACGATCTCCCGCCCGATGCCGGACGCGCCGGCGGTGACCAGGACGCGCAGGCCCTTGATGCCGAGATCCATGGTGGTCTCCTCCTCCACGCTCTTTGCTTGTCCAACCACCCTAGCCCGGCGCGCCATGGCCACCAAGCCGGCCTGGGTTGTCACAACGCGGTCTGGACCCGGCCGCCGCTTTGTCGGACCGTTGTCGCAAAGAGACTCCGGGAGGAAGGGCATGCCGACCGTCGCGATCATCGGCACCGGGCTGATCGGCCGGTCCTGGGCGATCGTTTTCGCCGCCGCGGGCTGGCAGGTGCGCCTGACCGATGCCAGCGCCGCCGCGCTGCAGGCGGCGCCGGGGCTGATCACCGAGGGGCTGGCCGACCTTGCCGGCCACGGTCTGGTCGACGACCCGGCCGGCGCGGCGGTGCGGGTCCGGGCCGCCGGATCCGTGGCCGAAGCGGTGGCAGACGCGGAGCTGGTGCAGGAGAATCTTCCCGAGGATGTGGAGATCAAGCGCGCGGTCTTCGCCGAGCTGGACCGGCTGGCACCGCGCGACGCGATCCTCGCCTCCTCCACCTCCGCCATCGTTGCCTCGCGCTTCACCGAAAATCTGTCCGGGCGCGGGCGCTGCCTGGTGGCCCACCCGGTCAACCCGCCGCATCTGGTGCCGGTGGTCGAGCTGTGCGGCGCCCCCTGGACCGCGCCGGAGACCGTCGAGCGGGCCCGCGCGATCTACCGCGCCGTGGGACAGGAGCCGGTGACGATCCATCGCGAGGTCGACGGCTTCGTCCTGAACCGGCTGCAGGGCGCTCTGCTGGCCGAGGCCTTCCGGCTGGTCGGTGACGGAGTGATCAGCCCGCAGGATCTGGACAAGACCATCCAGGACGGGCTCGGCCTGCGCTGGTCCTTTCTCGGCCCGTTCGGCACGATCGAGCTGAACGCGCCGGGCGGCATCCCCGACTACTGCGCCCGCTACACCGGCTTCTACCGCCGCCTCGCCGCCGACCCGGCCCCGCCTGAGGTGTGGGACGCCCCGACCGTCGAGCGGCTGCTGGCCGGATGGGGCGAGGCCCCGGACCCGGCGCGGCTGGCCGCCGTCAGCGCCTGGCGCGACCGGCGCCTGGCGGCGCTCAAGGCTCACAAGGCGGCGCAGCCCACCGCCCCGACCGAATCCTGAACCAGAGGACTGCCCGATGGCCAAGAGCCGCAAGATCGTCATCACCTGCGCCGTCACCGGGGCGATCCACACCCCGTCGATGTCCCCGCATCTGCCGGTGACCGCCGAGGAGATCGCCGAGGCGGCGATCGGCGCGGCCGAGGCCGGGGCCGCCATCGTCCATCTGCACGCCCGCGATCCCCAGACCGGCAAGCCCGACCAGACGCCGCAGGCCTTCGAGCCCTTCCTCAAGGTGATCAAGCAGCGCTCCGACTGCGTCGTCAACCTGACCACCGGCGGCGCCCCCTGGATGCGGGTGGAGGAGCGCATCCTGCCGGCCCAGACCTTCAAGCCGGAGGTCGCGTCGCTGAACATGGGGTCGATGAATTTCGGCCTGTTCCCGATGCTCGCCCGGTTCAAGGACTTCAAGCATGCCTGGGAGCCGGAGGCACTGGA
The DNA here is from genome assembly GCF_039594555.1 of Inquilinus sp. Lineage (GTDB taxonomy): Bacteria > Pseudomonadota > Alphaproteobacteria > DSM-16000 > Inquilinaceae > Inquilinus. Next base: position 5,785 of record NZ_JBCNNF010000066.1, on the reverse strand, counting down.
GGCGTCGCGCGACCTGGTGTTCCGCAACAGCTTCAAGGACATCGAGTTCGTGCTGCGGACGCTGAGCGACGACGGCATCCGCTTCGAGTTCGAGTGCTACGACACCTCCCACCTCTACAACCTGCACCACTTCCTGGAGCGCGGCCTGGTGAAGCCGCCGCTGTTCGTCCAGACCGTGTTCGGCATCCTCGGCGGCATCGGCCCGCATCCGGAGGATGTGGCGCATATGAAGCGCACCGCCGACCGGCTGTTCGGCGACCGGTATGAGTGGTCGGTGCTGGGCGCCGGCCGCAACCAGCTGCCGATCGCGGCGATGGCGGCGGCGATGGGCGGCAATGTCCGCGTCGGCCTCGAGGATTCGCTCTGGGCCGGGCCGGGCAGGCTGGCGGAATCGAACGCGCAGCAGGTGCGGCTGGTCCGCCAGATCATCGAGGGGCTGGGCCTCGAGATCGCCTCGCCCGACGAGGCGCGCGAGATCCTGGCGCTCAAGGGCGGCGACCGAGTCTCGTTCTAGCTTGGTTTGGAATAGCCGGACCCGGGTGCGATTTTTTGACGCCTAAGGGCCAGATACTCGGCCCGGGTACCGGTGAAGGTTAGGTATTCAGCCAGCGGACCGGCTGCCGGCCTCCGTTTCCACCACCAACCTGCGGTCTCCTCGATCCGAAAATATCGTATCAACAAGCACTCAGTATCGTCTTGCGTCCGTGCGGCGAACTCTCCGTCGAAATTATCTACTAGGTTCTTCAGTTTGGAATGGAGAGGCTCCGGGCACTCCGCGAGTACAATCGCCAAAGCATCACGCCCCGTCAGGTCATTCGTGTAATCGTCAATCGTGCCGGTATACAGATCCAGCGACAGGGAGAGCGATTGCCATCCTTGCAACAGCCGAACGACTGTCACATGCGTGGCCCACCCATGGGCATGCAGATTCCGCTCGATCTCGTCGAGAATCGTCTGTTCAGAAAAACTGAAGTCGGGTTGTCCCTTATCGTTCATGCCATCAGTTTGACAGCACGCCGGCCCTCTTTCTAAGAAAGGTGCCATGCCAGCCTCGAGATCGCCTCGCCCGATGAGGCGCGCGAGATGCTGGAGCTGAAGGGCCGCGACCGCGTCTCGTTCTGACCGGCCGTGACAATGCCAGGCTGTTACGGCAGTCACAGCCCGGATCCGCCGCCCATGCTTCCATGGCGGCATGGAAACGGCCCCTCATCCTCCGAATCCGCAGCCTGCCCGGGCTGCGCCACCGCACGATGAAGCGGTGCGGTCGTCGCTGTGGCCGGAATCCCACGACACCCGACAATGTGGCGGCCCTGCCCTCGTTTCGCCGGCTTCATCCGATATTGGTAGAGGATCGGCCCGGACTCCGTGTTACGCTTCTATTGAATTCACGCGGAGTTCATCATCCATCGATCAGTGTAGCGGTCATATTATTTCTATGATGCAGATCTTTAGAAGTGGCATGATTGTCGATGTGAAGGGGTGGATAGGGATTTCTTCTGCCGCTTCGATGGGCCACGGTGGTGGACGATTGCTGGCTGTTTCCCGGCGCTTTCCCCGCCGAGTCTTCGGCTCCGCCGCCGCTACCGAAGCGCAACGGGTGGCGTGATGGGCGCGGAAACCCGCACAAAGCCTGGAGTTTCAATTCGGTGCACCACCGATCTCGACTGTGTGAGTATGATCGGCACAGGCATCCCGAATGGGAGCGCGAGACGCGGTAGGGATCGGACAGGTTCAATGGCACAGGCGCCCGAGGCGTCGCACACGGCTGCTGGTCAAGAGCACTCGATCGTCAGCCAGAGTCTTCCTTCTCAGCTCCTGACCCTGTTCCGGACGCTGAAGGCATCACCGGATTGGAAGCGGATCCTGGTTCTCGTCGCCGGTGTCGTCGTCGTCATCGGCCTGACCGCGGCGGCGCAGATCCGGCTGAACGCCTGGAACCAGCCCTTCTACGACGCCCTGGCCCAGAAGAGCCTGGGCGGCTTCTTCCACCAGCTGATCGTCTTCGTCTTCATCGCCGGCGTGCTGCTGACGCTCAACGTCGCCCAGGCCTGGCTGAACCAGACGCTGAAGGTGCGGCTGCGGGCCGGGCTGACCCGCGACCTGTTCACCGAATGGCTGAAGCCCAAGCGCGCCTTCCGGCTGGCTGGCGCCGGCGAGATCGGCGAGAACCCGGACCAGCGCATCCATGAGGACACCCGGCACCTGACCGAATTGTCGACCGACCTCGGCATCGGCCTGTTGCAATCGACCCTGCTGCTGGTCAGCTTCGTCGGCGTGCTGTGGATCCTGTCCCAGGGCATCGTCCTCAAAATCGACGATATGGCCCTGCAGATCCCGGGCTACATGGTCTGGTGTGCCCTGGTCTATGCCGCCCTCGCTTCCTGGATCAGCTGGCGCGTCGGCAAACCGCTGATCAACATCAATGCCGAGCGCTATGCCCGCGAGGCCGATCTGCGCGCTGCACTGGTGCGCGTCAACGAGCATGTCGACGGCATCACGCTGGACAGCGGCGAATCCGACGAGCGGCGCCGCCTGGACACCGATCTGGACCGCATCGTCGCGGTGATGCTGCGCTATGTCCGCGCCGTCACCAACCTGACCTGGATCACCGCCGGCTATGGCTGGTTCACCATCGTCGCCCCGATCCTGGTCGCCTCCCCCGGCTATTTCGGCGGCGACCTGACCTTCGGCGAGTTGATGGTGGCGGTCGGCGCCTTCGTCCAGGTGCAGCAGGCCCTGCGCTGGTTCGTCGACAATTTCAGCAACCTGGCCGATTGGCGGGCGACGCTGCTGCGCGTCATGAGCTTCCGCGAGACGCTGGTGACGCTGGAGAACCTGAACGGTGAGCCGCGTAAGATCGAGATCGCCGAGGGCAGCGGCGAGGCGCTGGGCTTCGAGAAGCTGGGCGTGCTGTCGGCCGGCGGCCTGGCGGTGCTGGATGACGAGCAGGTCGAGATCAAGCCCGGCGAGCGCGTGCTGATCGTCGGCCGCACCGGCGGCGGCAAGAGCACCCTGTTCCGCGCCTTCGCCGGGCTGTGGCCCTGGGGCACCGGCCGCATCGTGATGCCGCCCCAGGCCAGCACCATGTTCCTGCCGCAGCGGCCTTATTTGCCGCCCGGGCCGCTGCGCGACGCCCTGACCTATCCGATGGATTCGTCCAGCTTCACCGATGACGAGATCTGCGCCGCGCTGCGGCGCACCGAGATGGGGCATCACGAGATCTCGCTCGACCAGGTCAAGAACTGGGACAAGGAGCTGACCAGCGACGAGCTGCAGACCATGACCTTCGCCCGGCTGCTGCTGCACAAGCCGCAATGGGTGTTCATCGACGAGATGGTCGACGCGCTGGACGAGGAGCGGCGGAAGACCGCGATGTCGATCTTCGAGCATGAGCTGCCGGGGACCGCGGTAATCACCATCGCCCGGCGCGAGGTCAAGAACGGCTTCTACACCCGCGTCCTGCGGCTGCACCTGACCGACGAGGTCACCGGCGAGCGCCGGATCCCGATCGGCCGGCCGCCGCGGCGGGCCATCCCCTCCTCCGCCGGCTTCGCCCCCCTGCTCCACCACCGAGACCCGATGGAATGACCAAACGGCCTGCGACCCGCCGCGCTCCGAAAAAGGGAGCGGCGGCGCTGTCGGACGACGCCCTGCTCGACCTCGTGCAGCGCCAGACCTTCCGGTTCTTCTGGGAGGCGGCGCATCCGGTCAGCGGCATGATCCCCGACCGCACCGACCGGGCGGGCAAGGCGCCGAACGACTGGGTGACGACCGGCGGCTCCGGCTTCGGCATCATGGCCATCATCGTCGCCGCCGAGCGCGGCTGGATCCAGCGCGCCGCGGCGGTCGAGCGGCTGATGACCATCGTCCGCCATCTCGAGCACACGACGTCGCACCACGGCGTCTTCCCGCATTTCCTCGACGGCCGCACCGGCGCCACCGTCTCCTTCAGCCGCAAGGACGATGGCGGCGACCTGGTCGAGACCGCCCTCCTGTTCCAGGGGCTGCTGACCGCCCGCCGCTATTTCGACCGCGACATCGCCGCCGAGACCGAGCTGCGCAACCATATCGGCTGGCTGTGGAACGAGACCGAGTGGAACTGGTACACGCGCGGCGGGCTGAACGTCCTGTTCTGGCACTGGGGCGCCAACAATGGCTGGGGCCTCGGCCACGAGATCCGCGGCTGGAACGAGTGCCTGATTACCTACATCATGGCCGCCGCCTCGCCGCGCTACGCCATCGACGCCGAGGTCTATCACAAGGGCTACGCCGTCGGCCGCTGGTTCCTCAGCCAGCGCCGCTACTACGACATCGAGCTGCCGCTGGGCATGCCCTATGGCGGGCCGCTGTTCTTCAGCCACTACTCCTTCCTCGGCCTCGACCCGCGCGGGCTGAAGGACCAGTACGCCGACTACTGGGAGCAGAACCGCCGGCACACGCTGATCAATTACGAGCACTGCATCCGCAACCCGAACGGCTTCAAGGGCTACGGGCCGGATTGCTGGGGCCTGACCGCCAGCGACACGCCGGGCGGCTATTCGGCCCATGCGCCGGACAACGACCTCGGCGTCGTCAGCCCGACCGCCGCGCTGTCGGCCATGCCCTACACGCCCGAACAGTCGATGCGGGCGCTGCGGCACTTCTATGAAAAGCTGGGCGACCGGATCTGGGACAAGTTCGGCTTCGTCGACGCCTTCTCGGAGCAGGCAGACTGGGTGGCCGACACCTATCTGGCGATCGACCAGGGCCCGATCGTGGTGATGATCGAGAACCACCGCACCGGCCTGCTGTGGAAGCTGTTCATGAGCGACCCGGACGTGCAGCGCGGCCTGCGCACCCTCGGCTTCCAGAGCCCGCATCTGGGGAAGCGGTAGTTTAGAATTGTCATGCCCGGGCTTGACCCGGGCATCCAGGTGGTTCTCTGGATTGCCGGGTCAAGCCCGGCAATGACATGAGTAGGTTAGCGCCAATTCTTGAACCCTGATCTCAGGTGGAGTTACAGCCGGTGCCGACGTCATCTGGTTCGATGGACGATGCCCTATCCGGCTGGATCGACCGACAATACGCCGTCTCCGCCCGGAATCTGACACTCGGCGTTTCCGCCACTCATCTGGTGAAGCAGCGGGCGCCCTTCCGCCAGCGCATCGTGCCGGTTCCGGGGTCGGTCGTGGCATCCTCGGTGATGGGCGCCTACGACCCCGACCCGGATTATTTCTTCCACTGGTTCCGGGATTCGGCGCTGGTGATGGACGCGCTCCGCATCCTGGTGGCCGACGGCACCCGCCCCGCCGCCGATGCCGGCGCCATCGCCGACTATATCCGCTTCAGCCTCGGCCTGCGCGGGCTGACCGGCGCCGCCGTGCTGGCCAGGGGCGACCCTAAGCGCGGCGTCGACCCGGATTTCGTGCAGCATGTCCGGTCCGAGGCCGATCTGCGCGGCGTTGCCGGCGACCGCATCTGGGGCGAGGTCCGGGTCAATCCGGATGGCACGCTCGACACGCTGAACTGGTCGCGGCCGCAGCATGACGGGTCGGCGCTGCAGACCCTGACCCTGCTGCGCTGCCTGCAGGACGGCGTGCTGGCGCCGGAGGTCCGGGACGAGGCGGCCAAGCTGCTGCGCATCGACCTGGACTTCGTGCTGGCGCATCACGCCGAGCCCAGCTTCGAGATCTGGGAGGACAGTCTCGGCCACGACTACTACACCGGCGTCGTGCAATGCGCCGCGCTGCGCCGGGGGGCCGAGTGGCTGAAGGCCCAGGGCGATACCGGGACCGCCGGCCGGTGC
>NZ_JBCNNF010000065.1:0-22113 GCF_039594555.1 Inquilinus sp. | reverse complement strand
AACTCCTCCCGCTCGCGCCGGCGGTAGGAGTAGGCGGCGACACGCCGGTCGGTCAGCACCAGCAGGTCATCGCTGGGCGCAGGGTCGAGCTTGCTCGGAGGGGTTCCCTTCAGCAACAGCTCGACCGCCTCGCCGGGCTGGAGATGACGCGACCGGAACCGGTCGATCGGCTCGAGTTGATCGGAACTCATGAAAATCTCCCGTGAAATGCGGCGGCCTTGAAATCGGGACAGCATGCCGGACGAGGCTGGGCGTGAGAAGAGGGCCGTTTTGCCTGCTCATCCTTCCCCTCCCCTCGCGCCAGGGTATTCACACGTCTATCAAGAGTGGTGCGCGTTGCCTCTCCCGCTTGCGGGAGAGGTCGGAGACGCGAAGCGGCTCCGGGTGAGGGCTTGCCGGCGGCGATGCCTGGATCATCGCTTCAGGATAGGCCGGATCCTGCGCTTGCTCGTGGCGAGGTCCGTTCGCTTGGCGGGACCGCTGGCCCTCACCCGGACATCCTTCGGATGTCCGACCTCTCCCGCAAGCGGGAGAGGCAATCTGTTCGCAGATCCGCCGTTCGCAACCGCCACTCGATGCGCAGATGCCACAGCCTTGTGGGAGGGGGGTCTGCTTCGGCCCGAACCGCTCTGCCCCCGGACCGCACGCGCGCGGACGCGCGCAGCCCCCTCCCCCCGCCCCCCTCTCGCAGGGGGAGGGGGAGTGTGGAAGCCGGGCACGCTGGTGACGGATGACGGGGTGACGACGGCGCGCCGCGGCTCAGCTGCTGTCCGGCTTGGGCAGGCCGAGCGGGGGGCAGTCGTCCGCGGGCTCCGCCGATGGCTCGGCCGAGCCCTGCCCGTCCCCAGGGCGCGCGGCATCGGCGCGGCCGGCGCCGGACGGGCCGGCATTGTCGTTGGCGCCCTCGTCCAGGCCCGCGGGACCCGCTGGGTCCTCAAGGCCCGGCGGCGCCGGGATTCCGGGCGGCGGGCGGCCGATCTTGCGGCAGACCTCGCGCAGGAAGTCCTCGGGCGACAGCAGGTCGAGCTTCGCGTCGAGGACATCGTCCTTGTCCAGCGCCTCCCGCACCGCCGAGCGCACATAGTCGGCGTCCCAGTCCTTGTCGGGCGCCGCCACCGCCTTGACGGCGGCCTCGGCCACCTGCTCGCGCAGCTTGCGGCGGCGCGCCTGCTCGCCCGATGCCACGCGCTCGTCCTTGCGCAGCAGATAATCGGCGCGGATGCGCTCGGCCATGGCGAGCGACAGCCGCACGGAGCGGGAGAGCCGCGCCTGCTTCAGGTCGAAATCGGGCGCGTCGGGCGCGTCCGGCTCCGCCGGCGCCTGCTGCAGCTGCTGGGTCGCGGTCATGCGCTTGGTGCGCATGTCGATCGACACCAGCTCGCGCAGCGTGTCCAGCGCCCACCCCGTCCAGTGCAGGTCGGGATCGGCCGGCCGGAGTTCGCGGGACTCGGAGGACGCCTCGTTCATGGAACATATCATGAACGAAGCGCCCTTCCGGCGCAACCAAACAGTTCGTTCCACCGCGGGCCGGCCGATCGCGGGCCGAGGCCGGGCCGGAAGCCGGCCCGGCGGGGACCGTCAGCTCTCCACCGGCTTCGGCTGCACCGCGATGCCGACCGAGAGGTCCTTCGGCTTCCCGTCGCGCAGCACCTGGACCGGGACGGTGGTGCCGGACGGGGCCTCCGCCACCAGCCGCGGCAGGTCCTTCGACTGCGCCACCGGCTTGCCGCCGAAGGACAGGATGACGTCGCCCTGGCGCAGGCCGGCCTTCAGCGCCGGGCTGTTCTTCTGCACCTCGGCGACGAGGGCGCCCTTGGCCGTGCCGAGGCCGAGCGCCTCGGCCATCTCCGGCGTCACCTGCTGGATCTGCACGCCAAGCCAGCCGCGCTGGACGCTGCCATGCTCGCGCAGCTGCGCGATCACCGACTTCGCCAGGTTGGACGGGATGGCGAAGCCGATGCCGACCGAGCCGCCCGAGGGCGAGTAGATCTCGCTGTTGATGCCGATGACCTTGCCGCCGGCGTCGAAGCTGGGGCCGCCGGAATTGCCGGGGTTGATCGCCGCGTCGATCTGCAGGAAGTCCTCCAGCGGGTTGGAGTTGATGTCGCGGGCGCGGGCCGAGACGATGCCGGCGGTGACGGTGCCGCCGAGGCCGTAGGGGTTGCCGACCGCCATCACCCAGTCGCCGACCTGGGCGGCGTCGCTGTCGCCCCATTCCACCGCGGTCAGGGGCTTGCCGGCCTTGACCTTGATCAAAGCGAGGTCGGTCTTCGGGTCGGTGCCGATCACCTTGGCCGGCAGCACGGTGCCGTCGTTCAGGGTGACGGTGATCTCGTCGGCGTCCTTCACCACATGGTTGTTGGTGACGATGTAGCCGGCCGGGTCGATGATGAAGCCGGAGCCGGCGCCGTGGATCGCCTGGCCGCCGCCATGCGGCCGCAGGTGCGGGCCGGGGCCCGGCCCGTCGCGATCCGCGACCTGGGCCGGCCCCTCATGGCCGGTGATCGCGACATTGACCACGCCCGGCATCACCTGGTGCACCAGCCCGGCGAAGGAGCCGGAGGCGGCGGTGACGAGCGGGGCCGCCTGGGCCGGGGCGGCGGCCGCGACGGCGGGGGCCGCCGCCGGCTGGCTCTCCGCCACGGCCGCGGGGCCGAAGGCCAGGACGGCCCCGACCGGCAAGCCCAGCGCCGTGCCGACCAGCAGCGCCACCGCCATCCGCCGCCGGCCGGGCCGCCGGCCGTCGCCATCGAAAAAGGTCTTCATCTGCAACTCCACCAGGTCTCGGATCGCCGGCAGCACATGCGGCGTGTACTGGTGAAGATAGGAGCAGGCGGCTTAAGCTGCCGTGGCAGTGGAATTACATCGGCGCAATCTGTGCTTTCGCGCCTTCGGGCTGCACTCCGACGTAGGATGGAAGTGTTGAGAACGACGCGAACGATCGGAAGACGGCGACCACTGCACCCGGAAAGCCCATCCGCCGCGCCCCAGAAATCAATCCTACGGCAGTTATTCATCCTCAGTGAAAAAGTCCTCGTCTAGCCGCTTGAACTCCACCGCTCGACTCACGCGAACGCCGACATTGTGCTCAATCATCAGGTCGGCGAGGCGTTGGCCGTCAATCAGGATCACGCGTTGTGCGAGGTGTTGCACGAAGTCCTTCGCCTGCTGGCTAAAGCTGGAAGTCGTGACGAAGACGCCTTTGGTTGCACCGAGCCCAACAAGGCTGCCAACGAAGCCTTGAACCTCAGGGCGGCCCACCGAGCCCTGAGAATAGCGCTTGGCCTGGATGTACACGCGGTCGAGCCCCAGCCGATCTTCGTTGATCACGCCATCGACCCCGCCATCCCCACTGCGTCCAAGCTGGGTAGCAGCACTGCGGCGCGAGCCGCCGTAGCCCATGGCTACCAGCAAATCGACGATCACGTGCTCGAAGAAGCTTGGGCTGTTCTGCAGGATCCGTTGCAACAACTCGCTTCGAAGCGCCGACTGTAGGGCTAGATAGGCAGCCTCTATCTGTTCCTCTGGCGTGATCGCTGAAGTCGGCTCAGAAGTAGGTAGGGACGTGTCGGGCGCTGATCCAACTTCACCGACCGTTCCTGCACCACCGCGATAGAAGTCCCGGAAACTCGGGTATTCCAGCAACAACTCGACGTCGATCCGCTCCGGATTGCGCGCGAGCAACGCGCGCCCGGCCTCACTGGCGATGAAGCGGCCACGGCGAGGCGAGTCGATCAGCCCCGCCTTCCCCATATAGAATTTCGCCCAGTGAATCCGGTTATGCAGGATCTTCTGTCGACCGCTGGGCAGAAGTTGATCCCGCTCCTCCGTGGTTAGCCCAAATTCATCGGCGATCTGGTCCTCGAGGTCCGGCACACGAGTCTCTCCCAGCGCGGAATGTCTCAGAACGGGCAGCATCAACATCTGATAATCAGGAACCGCCATGGAAGCCCAACCATTGTTGTGTGTAGTTTGTCAACGTGCCAACGCCATCGTCTTTATTTCACCAATTCTTTCTTCCGATATTGAAATCTATACTGAATCATTTATATTTATTTTTCGAAACACCACTTCAACCTTATATCTCCGGTCTTCCGTTAGATATCGATGAGTGAGCATTAATTCATATTGCGACATAAATGGCAGATCCATGATGCTGAATGTCTGCTTAGTATGCAATATACAGAAAATTACCGTATATTCTGATTCATTCACATCTGAACTGTTCTCCGGAACCAATGATTTGAACAAAACTCTATCTTTTTTGTCATTCTCTGGCTCCGAGCTAGCATCGATCCAATCAACAAAGCTTTTTCGAGTTTCAGCATCCGTCGAGAACGCATGAGAATAGAGCTTTGTCTGCGTAAAGATGTGACTGATCGACCCAGCACCAGATGTATATCTTTTAACATGTACGAATTTCTTATCTTTTTGAAACAAATCACAAATTTCATACAGACCCTGACCTGCGATTTTTACCTTTCCCTTATCAAATAAAAATATGCCGGAATCGGCCAAAGCTACCGCTCTATTATATATCTCTTCACGATGCTGATTTCTTTTAGAATCGTATATATTTATATCACTTGGAAGAAACGTAGGATCTCCGATTACATTCCGATCAGTAAAATATCCGGAGACTTTCCTCTGAAGTTCAGGCGATATCTCCCTCCACTGCCCATTAGCGAGTACATAGATTTTACCAGAAAGTTCAATTTCGGCAACAATACACTGATAGGCATTCCATTTGACAAACGCAGAATTTTGCTCACTATCATAAGTATATATATTCCAAGATTTCAGCGTCGCGCTGGTAAGCCCTTTTAACCGTCGCCTAGGTATGTTCACCAAATCTTCTATTCGAAGATCCTCGTAAAGAGGAGGAACTACTCCTTCTCGAACAGGTATATAGCAAAAATCAAAATATTCTGATTCGACAAACTCGGGAGGAGACAAATGGATTTTCCCGAAGTCTTTTACCGCAATTTTTGCGCAAAGCGCCTGATCAAGGTTTTCAATGATCTCTGGATCGGTTTCATGACGAAGAACATCGTATATCTTAAACTCTGTCTCTCGATAGTCCAGTGAATGATATCTCTCATTCAGCCGACGACATATATCCACTAAATTTGACCACGATAGAATTCTATCTCTGGGCAATTTAATCGAGATATTGTCTCTACCTTTAAAGGATTCGACAATGCCATGATACTCTGCCTTTACGTATCCAGAAATTGTTCTAAGAAATTCAGCCTCCGAGTTTATTCCAAAAATGCGGAGATTAGCACCGATACTGGCTTGACGTTCAGTTTGTCGGCTAATAGACTCATGAAAAGTAGTTTGCACTCGCCGCAAACGCTCTGTATCACATATGTTCATACCTACTTTAATACCAAAATCATGAATGATTTTATTTCTGTCAAGGAACACATCACCATGCTGACCGAAAGCCAGAACATAATGACTCGGCGAACCGCTAGTGATATCGAATTTTATCGCCATAATGGCTCTTGGAAAATGATTGGCGGCATTAAAGGTATAACGTTTTGATCCAAACCCCGAATTAAGAAACCGAAGCCAAGGCACTTGCTCTTCTGTTTTCTCACTTCCTCGTGCATTTACATATTTTATATATACTTCGTATCCGCCCTCAGCGTCCACGACGCTATCATATTCACTTAGCGAGCCTTTCAAATAATCCTCAAAAGACAACCCAGATTTAATTTTGTACAGAACGATTCTCTTAATATCCATACCTTCTTCTCCATCCTCAGCAATTAATTCTCAAGACGATGCGTGCAATACAAATGGCTAGACCTGATCTACGAATCAAACGAACCTAAATTTCACTCGCAAGAAACTCTGAGCCTATTTTTTTGAGACAAACAACCTCAATCGGCGAACCATCCACGGCGTCTAGCCCTCACCCCTCCAGCCACGTATCCGCCCAGGACGACGTCGCCCAGCGCGGATTGGTGGCGATGTTGTGCAGCCGGCGGCTGGCGACGGTGATGAAGGTGAACTCCGCCGCCACGATCAGCGGCAGCTGGTCGGCGGCGCGCTGCTGGAACTGCTGGTACAAAGCGATGCGCTTGCCCCGGTCCAGCTCCACCGCCGCGCGGTCGATCAGGTCGTTCATCGCCGGGTCGTCATAGCCGTACTGGTTCGAGAACGGCACGCCGTCCGGCAGGCCGCCGCGATAGAGGATGGTGGTCGAGATCGCCGGGTCGTTGCGGTAGACCGGCGAGCCGATCGCCAGGTCGAAGGCGTGGTCGGTGTACACCGCCTTGGTGTGGCCGGCCGCGTCGTTGGTCACCAGCGTCGCGTCGATGCCCACCGCGCGCAGCGCCTGGCGGAGGTAGTCGCCCATCTGGCGCGTCTGCTCGAACCACGGCGCCGGCAGCAGGCGCAGGGCGAAGCGCATGCCGCCGTCCTTCCGGGGATATCCCGCCTCGTCCAGCAGCGCCTCGGCCTTCTTCGGGTCGAACGGATAGGTCGCGACGTCCGGCGTGTAGAAGGGCACGCCGGTCTTCGGCACCGGGCCGGTGGCCGCCGCCGCATAGCCGCGGAAGATGGTGTCGACGACATAGCCCTGGTCGATGGCATGGGCGATGGCGCGGCGCACGCGGGCATCCGCCAGCTCCGTCCGCCGGTGGTTGATCTCCACCGTCAGCTGGTAGGTGATGCCCTCATAGCCCTTGCGCACCACCGCGAGCTCCGGCAGGCCCTTCAGCCGCTCCAGCTCCTCCAGCGGCACGGCGGAGAAGGCGGAGAGCTGGATCTCCCCCGCCTCATGCGCCGCGGCGATGGCGCCGCGGTCCGGCAGCACGCGGTAGACGATGCGGTCGAGATACGGCAGGCCGCCCTGGCCCCAGTAGCCGGGGTTCCGCTCCAGCAGGTAGTATTCGCCCGGCTTGTGCTCCCGGTACAGGAAGGGGCCGGTGCCGACCAGCTGCTCGTTGTGCGGGTTGCTGTCGATATCCGCGCCCTCGTACAGGTGCTTCGGCACCACGGCGGTGAGGGCGGGCAGCGCGTTCTCCACCAGCTGCAGCGGGATCGGGCTGGCGAAGCGGAACACCGCGGTGCGGTCGTCCGGCGTGTCCACCGCCTGCAGGTCCTTGAACACCACCCGGCCGAGATTCTGCCGCTTGCTCCACAGCTCCGTCGCCGAGAAGGCGACGTCCGCGGCGGTGAAGGGCTTGCCGTCATGCCAGGTGACGCCGTCGCGCAGGGTGAAGGTGACCGTCCTGCCGTCGTCGCTGCCCTGCCAGGCGGTGGCCAGCACCGGCGTCAGCCTGCCGTCATAGGCCATCTCGGCCAGCGGCTCGACCACCTTGCTGGCGACGTAGAACACGCCGTTGGAGGCGACCAGCGCCGGGTTCAGGTTGCGCGGCTCGGTGTCCGCCGCCACGGTCAGGGTGCCGCCCTTGACCGGGGTCTGCGCCCGGGCGCCGCGCGGCAGGCTTCCGAGCATCGCCGCGGCGCCGACGCCGGAGAGCAGGGCACGACGGGACAGCGGGAACGGCATCGGGGCACCTCGGGCGGACGGGACGCCCCAGTCTAGACCAGCCGGAAGGGCCGGCAAGGCGCGATCGGTCGGATTCGTGCCGAATTCAGGCATGCCCGGCATGCCGGGCGGGCGAGGATTGCGCCGGCCGCCGCCGCCATGCCACAACGGGGGCCACCCCACAGGCCGGTGGTCGAGGTCCTGTCCTCCCGCCCAGGCCGGAACCAGGAGGATTCGAGCGATGACCCAGGACGCGATGGCGGCGCAGATGGCGCGGAAACCCGGATTCATCGCCGCGCTGGACCAGAGCGGCGGGTCCACCCCCGGCGCGCTGCGGCTCTACGGCATCCCGGACAGCGCCTATAGCGGCGACGACGAGATGTTCCGGCTGATGCACGAGATGCGGGTGCGGATCATGACCGCGCCGGCCTTCACCGGCGACAAGGTGATCGGCGCCATCCTGTTCGAGAAGACCATGGACGGCCAGGCCCAGGGCAAGCCGGTGCCCGACTTCCTGTGGAAGGACCGGGGCGTGGTGCCGTTCCTGAAGGTTGACAAGGGGCTGCAGCCCGAGGCTGACGGCGTCAGCCTGATGAAGCCGATCCCCGGGCTGGACGCGCTGCTGGAGCGGGCGCGCGGGATCGGCGTCTACGGCACCAAGGCGCGGTCGGTCGCCAACCTGGCGTCGCCGACCGGCATCGCAGCACTGGTGGCGCAGCAGTTCGAGCTGGGGGCGCAGATCTCCGCGCACGGGCTGATGCCGATCCTGGAGCCGGAGGTGCTGATCAAGAGCCCGGACAAGAAGGGCGCCGAGACCATCCTGCGCGCCGAGATCCTGAAGGGCCTCGACAGGCTGCCGGCAGGGCAGCAGGTGATGCTGAAGCTGACCATCCCGGAGGAGCCGGGCTTCTACGCCGAGTTGGTCGCCCACAAGGCGGTGCAGCGGGTGGTGGCCCTGTCCGGCGGCTACACCCGCGCCGACGCCTGCCGCCGCCTGGCCCGCAACCCCGGCATGATCGCCAGCTTCTCCCGCGCCCTGGTTGAGGATCTGAAGCGCGACATGACCGACGCCGAGTTCAACGCGGCGCTGGCCAGCGCGGTGGACGAGATCTACGCGGCGTCGACGGCGCAGGCGTAACAGCCAGCGCGTTTTCGGTTGCCTCTCCCGCCTCTTCCCTAGTCCCCCCTCCCCTTGCGGGAGGGGGCCAGGGGGAGGGGGTTGGTGATCACGGACTCCGGCCCCGCCTCAGGCATCCGCTCTCGCGGCACGACCCCCTCCCCCTACCCCCCTCCCGCAAGGGGAGGGGGGACTCGTGGGGTGCGGTGCCACCCGCCGCAGCCGACAGGAACAATTCGTGACCAGAGGGCATCGTCGGGGCTGGTGCCGGCGCGGCGCGCCCCTATAGTGCGCGCATGATCGCGCCGCCCGCCCTTTCCCTCTCGCTGCCCGACGCCGAGCCGCTGGTGCTGGCGCCGGAGGGCGGCGTGCTGCTGACCGAGGATGGCGAGCTGGTGGCGCTGGACGCCGCGGCGCTGCGCCGGCGGGTCGACGGCCCTCCCCTGCTGCTGTGCCACGCCAAGGCCGTCGGCCGGCGCTGCGGGCTGGAGGTGATGGGCGCCTTCGACCTCTTGGAGCTGTTCGCCTTCGCCCGCCCCGGCCGGTTCTGCGTGCCGACCCCGCGCGGCCTGGCCGCCGCCCTCGGCCTGCCGGTGCCGGCGAGCCTGGAGGATGCGGCGATCGCCCTGCCCCGCCTGGCCGAGACGCTGCTGCGCGGCCTGTCGATCCCGATGGCGGACGAGCGCAGCGACCCGGCGGCGCTGGCGGCGCGGATGGGCGAGGCCGGCTGGCCCTGGGCGCCCTTCGTCGCCCGGGCGCTGGGGCTGCGCGCCCCGGTCGACGACCACCGCAAGCGCGGCGCCTACCAGGTCTGGGCCCATCTGCCGGAATGGGAGGCCGAGCCGCCGAACCCGCCGCCGTCGCAGTTGCCGGTCGAGCCGCGCGAGGCCCGCGCCCGCCTGGCCCAGATGCTGGGCGAGGGCGCCGAGCCTCGGCCGCAGCAGGGCGACTATGCCGGCGCCGTCGCCGCCGCCTTCGCCCCGCGCCCGGCGCCGGAGGACCCGACCGTGGTGCTGGCCCAGGCCGGCACCGGCACCGGCAAGACCCTCGGCTACCTCGCCCCCGCCACGGTCTGGGCGCAGAAGAACGGCGCGCCGGTGTGGGTCTCCACCTACACCCGCAACCTGCAGCACCAGATCGACGGCGAGATGGACCGGCTGTTCCCGGACCCGGTGCTCAAGGCCCGCCAGGTGGTGCTGCGCAAGGGGCGCGAGAACTACCTGTGCCTCTTGAACTACGAGGATGCGGTGCGCGGCCTGTCGCTGAACCCGCGCGACGCGGTGCCGCTGGGGCTGATGGCGCGCTGGGCCGCGGCGACGCGCGACGGCGACCTGACCGGCGGCGACTTCCCCGGCTGGCTGGCCGACATCATCGGCCGGCCGAACAGCCTGGCCCTGGCCGACCGGCGCGGCGAATGCATCCATTCCGGCTGCCCGCATTACAGCCGCTGCTTCATCGAGCGCGGCATCCGCCGGGCCCGCAAGGCGCAGATCGTCATCGCCAACCATGCGCTGGTGATGATCCAGGCGGCGCAGGGCGGGGTGGACGACCGCGACGCGCCCAGCCGCTTCGTCTTCGACGAGGGGCACCACCTGTTCGAGGCGGCGGATTCCGCCTTCGGCGGGCACCTGACCGGCCTCGAGGCCACCGACCTGCGCCGCTGGCTGCTGGGCCATGAGGAGGGCGGGCGCCGGGCCAGCCGCGGCCGCGGCCTGCGTCGCCGGGTCGAGGACCTGCTGCCGGGCGAGGACGCGCTGGCGACGCTGGACGAGATCGAGCGCGCCGCCTGGTCCCTGCCCGGCCCCGGCTGGGGCAAGCGCATCCATGGCGACGACCCGCGCGGGCCGGCCGAGCGCTTCCTGGCCCTGACCCGCGCCCAGGTCTATGCCCGCGCCCAGGGCGCCGACGGGCCCTACAGCCTGGAATGCGACACCAATGATCCGGTGGAGGGGCTGGTCGACGCCGCCCTGGCGCTGGACGTCGCCCTGGCCGAGCTGCAGGCGCCGCTGCAGGCGCTGGCGAAATCCTTCCGCGAGCATCTCGACGAGGCGGCCGGGTCGCTGGACCCGAACCAACGCCAGCGGCTGGACGCCGCCGCCCGGTCGCTGGATCGCCGCGCCAGGATGGAGATCGGCGGCTGGCGCGCCATGCTGACCTCGCTGTCCGAGCCGACGCCGCCCTGGCTGGTCGACTGGTTCGGGGTCGAGCGGGTGGAGGGGCGCGAGCTCGATTTCGGCTTCTACCGCCACTATGTCGACCCGACCCGGCCTTTCGTCGACGCGCTGGTGCGGCAGGCACATGGCGTCGTCGTCACCTCCGCCACCCTGACCGACGGCGCCGGCGACAACCCGGACGACTGGCGCGCGGCGGAGGACCGGACCGGCGCCGGCCATCTGCCGCGGCCGGCGATCCGCGCCCAGGTGGCCTCGCCCTTCGACTATCCGGCGCTGACCCGGGTGCTGATCGTGCGCGACGTGCGCAAGGACGATCTGGAGCAGGTCGGCGCCGCCTATCGCGAGCTGTTCCTGGCGGCCGGCGGCGGCGCGCTGGGCCTGTTCACCGCGGTCAGCCGGCTGCGCGCGGTGCATCACGCCCTGGCCCCGGCGCTGCAGGCCGCCGGCCTGCCGCTCTACGCCCAGCATCTCGACGGCATGGATGTCGGCACGCTGATCGACATCTTCCGCGGCGAGACCGATGCCTGCCTGCTGGGCACCGATGCGGTGCGCGACGGCGTCGACGTGCCGGGGCGGGCGCTGCGGCTGATGGTGTTCGACCGGGTGCCCTGGCCGCGCCCCGACATCCTGTCCCGCGCCCGCGGCCTGCATTTCGGCAAGCAGCGCTGGAGCGACATGCAGACCCGCTTCCGCCTGAAGCAGGCCTTCGGCCGGCTGGTGCGCCGGGCCGACGACAGGGGCGTCTTCGTGCTGCTGGACCCGATGATGCCGACCCGCCTGTGCACCGCCTTCCCGCCCGGCGTCGAGGTGCAGCGCATCGGCCTGGCCGAGGCGGTGGCGATCACCCGCGAGTTCCTGGCGCAGGATGCCCCGGCGCTGCCGGGCCCCTCCCCTCTCCTGCCGGCGCCCTGACGCTTCCCTGATCCCCCGGCGCCCGTCCTGGGGTATCATTCCCATCGCCGGGCGGGGCGACTCGCCCGTGCCGATTGCTCGAAGATCATTTCAGATCCGCATCGTCCGATCCGCGCCTTCGCGCGGCCGGTCCATATTCGAATCCGGAGTGACGCCATGCCCATCAGCGACCTGTTTGCGAATGGCAACAAGCCCAACATCCTGATCCTGATCACCGACCAGGAGCGCGCCCTCTCCGAATGGCCGGAGGGCTATCGCGCCACCCTGGCCGGGAAGCTCAAGGCTATGCAGGCGCTGCAGGCCAATGGCCTCAGCTTCGACCACGCCTTCACCGGCGCCTGCATGTGCGCCCCCAGCCGCGCCACCTTCCTGACCAGCCAGTATCCGATCGTCACCGGCTGCACCACGACCGGCGGGTCGACCCTGCCGCCGCCCGCCACCCGGCCCAACCTCGCCACCGTGCTGGGGCAGGCCGGGTACGACTGCTACTGGATCGGCAAATGGCACCTGCTGGGATCGCAGGAGCCCGGCGGGCCCGGCACCACCCTGTCGGAATGGGGTTTTCAGCCCTACAGCGCCGGCGGCGGCACGGTGGCCTGGGACCCGCCGGATGCGGGCATCACCCTGAACGCCAGCTATCTCGGCGGCGGCACTAGGGGGGCGACAGAGTACAACCGGAACGACCAGCGCTATGTCGCGAACGCCCAAGCCTTTCTGGCGGACCCGCCGGCCGGCCCGTGGTGCCTGGTGGTCTCGCTGGTCAACCCGCACGACGTCCATCTCGGCTACGAGGCCCAGGACGGCGAATACTACGACAAGGCCGAATACCGCTCGCTGGACGTGCCGCTGCCGGACAATATCGACGAGAGCCCGGCGGCGATGCCGCGCGGCCAGAGCTTCTATTCCTGGGATTCGAAGGCCGCGAAGAAGGCTAGGCCGCAGGATCTGGCGAACTTCTACGCCTATCTCATGCAGTATGTGGACGGGCAGATCGGCAGCATCCTGGGAACGATGACCCAGGACCAGGTCCGGGAGACGCTGATCATCCGCTTCGCCGACCATGGCGAGATGGGGCTGGCGCACGGGCTGGTGGAGAAGTTCGTCAACGCCTACGGCCAGTGCATCCACGTGCCGCTGGTGTTCTCCAATCCCGTGGCTTGGCCCGCGCCACAGACCACCGAGGCGCTGGCCAGCACCGTCGACCTGGCCCCGACCCTGGCCAGCCTGCTGGGCGTGGCCGGGGATTTCAGCGGCAGCTTCGTCGGCGCCGATCTCAGCCCCGTGCTGAACGACCCTGCGGCCCCGGGCCAGGAGTATGTCCATTTCACCTATGACGACCTGCACGGCAGCAGCGGCCCCAGCGTCATCCGGACGATCCGGTCGAAGGACTGGGTGTACTCGGTCTATCTCGACACGGTCACCACCCCGTCCTCCGGCTGGTCCGACGCCGATTGGGAGATGTACGATCTGGCCGAGGATCCCGGCGAGAACCACAACATCGCCGGGCTGGGGCTGGCGCAGCAGGCGGTCCTGGACCAGGCGCTGCAGGCGCAGATGACGGCCAAGGGCACGGCGCCGGCCTGGTATCCGGCGCATTGGCCGCCCCAGGCCACCAGCAGCAGCCGCGGCGGCCCGCCGCCGGGCGATGCCGCCGCCGGCCCCGTCACCATCGGCCGGGTGCCCGGCATCAGCGCCGCCCGGGCGCTGGACCTGACCTATGTCGGGGTGCCGGATGCCGAGACGCTGCTGGCCCGCACCGCCACCCCCGCCGGCCGCCGCGCCCTGGCCGCGCTGGTGCCGGTGGCGGAGCCGGAGCTGGACGGCTGGATCGCCGCCGCCCGCAGCCTGGTGCCGGGCTGACAGGATCCGCGGCCGGCCGGCTTGCCAAGGCCGCGGACGCCGGGATAGGTGGTCGCGGCACAACGGAGAGGAGACGGCGACGATGACGGCACAGCGTCATGGCGGCTGCCTGTGCGGCCGGGTCCGCTATTCCGTGGCGGGCGACCCGCTGCGCGTCGGCCTCTGCCATTGCACCGACTGCCGGCGGAGCAGCGGGTCGGCCTTCACCTACTACGCCATCTGGCCCCGCGCGGCCTTCAGCGGCGAAGGACAGACGTCGAGCCACAAGGGCCGCGACTTCTGCCCGGCCTGCGGCAGCCGCCTGTACTCGCTGACCGACACCGAGGCCGAGATCATGCTCGGCACGCTCGACGAGGCGCCCACCGATCAGGTGCCGCAATACGAGCTGTGGACGCCGCGGCGGGAGCCCTGGCTGCACGCCCTGCCCTGGGCCGACCAGTTCCCGGGCGACCGCTGACGCGCGGGGCCGCCGCATGTCGTCGGATCAGTCCGGCAGGCCGGCCTTGCGGTAGCCCTCGACGAAATGCGCCAGCGTCGCAGCGTCGCGGAATGGCTCCCTGGCCGCCCAGTGGCTGGTGGTGAAATCCGGGTTGCCGACCAGGAACAGCTCGACCTCCGCCCGCGCCTCGTCGACCTGGCCCAGCTGGGCCAGGCTGGCCGCCAGGAAACGGCGCGAGCTTGTCCCATAGGTCTCGTCCCGGCGCAGCGTCTCGACCGCGGCTTCGTAGTCGCGGGCCGCATAGAGCGCCTGGCCGAGCGCCAGATAGTACCAGCTGGCCGGAAGCGGGTTCAGCCGGAACGCCTTGCGGATGTGCTCCAGCCCCTCCTCCACCCGCCCGGCCAGCACCGCGATGTCGGACATCGCCGCCCAGGCATCGGCCTCGTTCGGGTCGAGTTCGATCGCCCTGGCGAATTCCGCCTCCGCCTCGACGAAGCTGCGGTCATAGGCCAGCAGGTAGCCCAGGATCCAGCGGCAGCCGGCGTCGTCGGGGTCGATCGCCACGGCCTTGCGCGCCAGCTCCAGGGCCAGGCTGCGGGACACTTCCGTCGGCCCGCCGGAATGCACCCACCCCATCCAGTGGTTCATGGCCAGCCAGCGATAGGGCTCGGCATATCCCGGATCGAGCGAGACCGCGCGCGTCAGCATCAGATGTGCTTCCCGCGCCGTCTGCGGCGCATCGTCCATCAGCCTGCGCGCCCGCACGCAGAGATCGTAGGCCTCGAGGCTGCGGGGCCGGTTGCGCGGCGGCGGCGTGCGCAGCCGGCCCAACAGCGCCTCAACGATCCTGCCGGTGACC
Organism: Inquilinus sp.; assembly: GCF_039594555.1. Taxonomy (GTDB): domain Bacteria; phylum Pseudomonadota; class Alphaproteobacteria; order DSM-16000; family Inquilinaceae; genus Inquilinus. The sequence goes on along the minus strand of NZ_JBCNNF010000065.1, from coordinate 7,245 downwards.
TCGTCCTGGACGGCGAAGATGTCGTCCAGCCCGCGGTCGAAGCGCTCGGCCCAGAGATGATCGCCGCTCTCCGCATCGACCAGCTGGGCGTTGATGCGCACCCGCCCTGCGGCGCGCCGGGCGCTGCCCCCCAGCAGGTAGCGCACGCCGAGGTCCCGCGCGATCTCGCGCACATCCATCGCCCTGCCCTTGTAGGCGAAGGCCGAGTTGCGGGCGATGACGAACAGGCCCGGGATCCGGGACAGGTCGGTGATCAGGTCCTCGGTCAGCCCGTCGGCGAAGGCGTCCTGCTCGGGATCGTTGCCCGGGCTGACGAAGGGCAGCACCGCGATCGAGGGCTTGGCCGGCAGCGGCAAGGGGGCGCGCTGCGCGCCCGGCCGCTCGACGGCCCCGGTGAAGCGGTAGCCGACGCGCGGCACCGTGGCGATCCATTCGCCGCCATCGGCGGCCGGGCCGAGCAGCTTGCGCAGCGCCGCGATCTGGACGGTGAGGTTGCCCTCCTCGACGGCCGTGCCCGGCCAGGCCGCATCCATCAACTCGGCCTTGCCCAGGATTTCGCCGGGCCGCCCGGCGAGCGCCGCCAGCAGCCTCACCCCGCGATGGCCGAGGGCGACAGGGACATCGTCCCGCAGGAGCGTGCCCGCAGCGGGGTCCAGCACGAACGGACCGAAGGCGATGCGCGATCCCTGCATGCGTCGGATCCTTAGCCGGTTTGGAAGTTTTAGGAAACGATTTGGGCGAGCTTAAGGACGGCGCCGCCCCGCATCCCTCAGTCTTCGGCCTCCTTCAGGTCAACAGGGCGCGAGCCCCTCACCCGCGATGGAGGGTGCCATGAACGAGAGGCTTGGGACGGCCCCGCACCGGGCCGCATGGCCGGGACCGGTCACGCGACCGGAGTGCGTGGCGCGCCGGCCCGCCGGTCTGGCCGCTCTGCGGAGTCTGGTCGCGACCTGGTGCGAGCGGATCCGCCTGCGCCGGGCGCTGGCGCGGATGGCGAAGGCGAACCCCTATCTGATCGACGATATCGGCCTGACCCGGCGGGAGGCCGAGGCGGAGATCGCCAAGCCCTTCTGGGAGGAGTGAGGTCTTTCAGAATGTCCGTTGGGCCATTTCGGGGCCTTGCAACGAGATCGGCCCAAAGCAAGCTGAGTCCCCCCTCCCCTTGCGGGAGGGGGGGTAGGGGGAGGGGGTTTTCAACGCCAGAGCCGGCCTGAACCTGGTGATCTGGCCCCCGGTGGCGAAGCCTGTCTTTTGCGCATTCGCGCGCGGACGCGCGCAGCCCCTCCCCCTGCCCCCTCCCGCAAGGGGAGGGGGGACTATAGAAGTTGGATCTCAACTCTTCCGAAAGGGTCTCAGGGTCAGCGTCATCGCCTCATTGGCGGCACCGCTGATTCTCGAGTTGCTGCGGTAGTCACTCGCGCCCGGCGACGTCCAGGATCTCCGCCACCGTCCGCCCCAGCAGCGCCAGATCCTGCGGGCGGGACAGGCGGTGGTCGCCGTCCTTGATCAGGGTCAGGCGGACATCCGGGCCGGTCAGCGCTTCGGCCAGCTTCAGGCTCTGGCGCCAGGGCACGTCGGGATCGGCCAGGCCGTGCAGCAGCCGCACCGGGCCGGTGAAGGCCACCGGGCCGCGCAGCAGCAGGTGCGACCGCGCCTCCGTGATCAGCCGCCAGGTGATGCGGTAGGGGCCGTCGCCATAGGCCGAGGGCCGGTCGATGAAGCCGTCGCGGCGCATCCGGGCCAGCCCCATCTCGCCCAGCGCCGGCAGCATCAGATCCTCGGTGAAGTCCGGCGCGGCGGCGATGCCGACCAGCCCCGCCACCCGGCCCGGCCGGGCCAGCGCGGCGCGGGTCGCGACCCAGGCGCCCATGGAGGAGCCGACCAGGATCTGCGGCCCCTCGGTCAGCCGGTCCAGCGCCAGCAGCGCATCGGCGATCCAGTCGCCCAGCGTGAGGTCGGTGAATTCCCCGCCCGAGACGCCATGGCCGCGATAGTCGAAGCGCAGGAATTCGAGGCCGTGCTCGGCGGCGAAGCCATCGAGGAAGCCCGCCTTCTCCCCCGCCATCGAGGAGCGGAAGCCGCCGCAGAACACCAGCCCCGGCCGGCCGTCGCCGGTGCCCGCACGGCGGCGCCAAGCCACCGGCGTGCCGTCGGCCGCCGGGAGGGTTCCGGTCTCTTCGCCAGTCATGGCGTCGCCAGCAGGCCGCGATACAGGGCGACGTAGTCGACCGCCGCGCGCTCCCAGCTGAAATCCTGGGCCATGGCGCGGCGCTGCAGCTGCGCCCACAGCGCCTTGTCGCGCCACAGGCCGCAGACCCAGCTGGCGGTGCCGGCCAGGGCCGAGGCGGTGGGGTCGTCGAAGCTGAAGCCGGTGGCCCGGTCCTCGACGATGGCGTCGTGGCTGGCATTGACCACGGTGTCGGCCAGGCCGCCGGTGCGGCGCACCAGCGGCAGGGTGCCGTAGCGCAGCGCATACATCTGGGTCAGGCCGCAGGGCTCGGTGCGCGACGGCACCAGCAGCACGTCGGCGCCGGCCTGCAGCAGATGCGACAGCGCCTCGTCATAGCCGATGCGGACGGCGACATGGTCGGGATAGGCCGTCGCCGCAGCGCGGAACCCGGCCTCGAGCTCGGCGTCGCCGGAGCCGAGCAGCACCAGCCTGCCGCCGCCCGCCACCAGGGTCGGGACGGCGTCGAGCAGCAGGTCGCAGCCCTTCTGCCCGGTCAGCCGGCTGACCATGGCGAAGAGCGGCGACCCGTCATCCTCCGGCAGGCCGAATTCGCGCAGCAGCGCCGCCTTCGACCTGGCCTTGCCGGACAGGTCGTCCGGCCCGTAGGGCGCCGGCAGATGCGGGTCGCGGCGCGGGTCCCACACGGCGTAGTCGGTGCCGTTGACGATGCCGGTCAGGTCGGCGGCGCGGGCGGCCAGCAGGCCGGACAGCGCGTAGCCGTAGTCCGGCGTCTGGATCTCCCGCGCATAGGTGCGGCTGACCGTGGTGATGCGGTCGGCGTAGGAGAGGCCGGCCTTGAGGAAGCCGACGCCGCCGAAATATTCGACCCCGTCGATCGACAGGCTTTCGGGCGGCAGCCCCAGCTCCGGCGCCACCGACGCCGGGAACCAGCCGGGGAAGCCGATATTGTGGATCGTGGTGATCGTCTTCGGCCGCGGGCCGCCGGCGGCCTGGAAGGCCAGATAGGCCGGGGCCAGCCCAGCCTGCCAGTCATGGCCGTGCACGATGTCCGGCCGCCAGCGCGGATCGGCGCCGAGGCCGAGGCGCGCGGCGGCCCAGCCGAGGGCGGCGAAGCGGCGGTGGTTGTCCGGCCAGTCCAGCCGGTCGGGGCCGAGATAGGGGTTGCCGGGCCGGGCGAACAGGCCGGGGCAATCCAGCACATAGGCAGGGACGGCGACGCCCTCGAGCTCCGCCAGCATCAGCTGCGCCGGGCCGCCGCCGAACAGGGCCGGATCCTCCAGGACGACCTCCGGCCGCCGCATCGCCTGCAGCACCGCCGGATAGGCCGGGACCAGCACCCGGGCGGCGATGCCGGAGACGGCGAGCGCCGGCGGCAGCGCCCCGGCGACATCGGCCAGCCCGCCGGTCTTGACCAGCGGATAGATCTCCGACACCGCATGCAGGACGTTCATCGGAGGGCTCCCGGACGCGCGTCGCCAGACTCAACAAGTCCCCCCTCCCCTCGCGGGAGGGGGGTAGGGGAAGGGGGTTCCCGCAGCGGGGACGGGCCATCGGTGAAGGCGGGGCCGCCCGGGCGCCAGGCGGAGAATAGCCCCATACGCGCGCGGACGCGCGCAGACCCCTCCCCCTGCCCCCCTCCCGCAAGGGGAGGGGGGACTAAAGGGGAAACAGGGCGTGAGGCGGACGACACCGTCGCCCTACTCCAGCGCGTCGATCATCGGCTGGGTGATCAGGACGATGCCGTTCTCGGTGCGGTAAAAGCGCTTGGCGTCGAGCTCCGGGTCCTCGCCCACCACCAGCCCTTCGGGGATCTGCACGCCGTGGTCCAGCACCACCCGGTTCAGCCGGGCGTGGCGGCCGATGTCGCATTCCGGCAGCACCACCGCCTCGTGCAGCCGGGCGAAGGAGTTGACCCGCACCTTGGAGAACAGCACCGACTGGCGGACGGTGGAGCCGGAGACGATGCAGCCGCCGGACACCGTGCTGTTCACCGCCTTGCCGACCCGGGCCCCGTCCTCGAACACGAACTTCGCCGGCGGCAGCTGCTCCTGGTAGGTGTAGATCGGCCAGTCGCGGTCGTAGAGGTCGAGCGCCGGGGTCACCGTGGTCAGGTCGATATTGGCTTCCCAATAGGCGTCGATGGTGCCGACGTCGCGCCAATAGGGCTCGGCATAGCTCGGATTCGGGATCGCGCTCTCGGAGAAGCGGTGGGCGCGGACATGGCCGGTCTCGACCAGATGCGGCACGATGTTCTTGCCGAAGTCGTGCTCCGAGGTCGGGTCGGCGGCGTCGCGGCGCAGCTGCTCGGCCAGGAACTTCATGCTGAACACGTAGATGCCCATGCTGGCCAGCGCCGTGTCCGGTCGGCCGGGCATGGCCGGCGGGTCGGCCGGCTTCTCCAGGAAGCTGGTGACGCGCCACTGGTCGTTGACATGCATCACGCCGAAGGCCGTCGCCTCCATGCGCGGCACCTCGACGCAGCCGACGGTGATGTCGGCGCCGCTGCGGACGTGATCCTCGACCATCGCCGCATAGTCCATCTTGTAGACATGGTCGCCGGCCAGGATCAGCACATGCTCGGGCCCCTCGGCCTCGAAGATGTCGAGGTTCTGCCAGACCGCGTCGGCGGTGCCGCGGTACCACATCGCCTCGTCCACCCGCTGCTGGGCGGGCAGCAGGTCGACGAACTCATGCATCTCGGCGCGCAGATAGCCCCAGCCGCGCTGCAGGTGGCGCAGTAGGCTGTGCGATTTGTACTGGGTCAGCACATAGATGCGGCGGATGCCAGAGTTGATGCAGTTCGACAGGGCGAAGTCGATGATCCGGAACTTGCCGCCGAAATAGACCGCGGGCTTGGCCCTGCGGTCGGTCAGCTGTTTCAGGCGGCTGCCCCGCCCGCCGGCCAGGACCAGGGCGATCGTGCGCTTGGGAAGCTGGCGGATCGGGCCGTCGTCACGCATCCAGGGGTCCTCCCGGCATCGGCTGTTTGCACGAGAGTAACACCAGCCTTCGCGATCCCGCACCGTCCGTTTGAGGCAAATTTTGTTCGTTTTCCGCGGAGCGTCAGCCGGGCGGGAATTGCGGTGCGATGATCGCCAGCAGCAGCGATAGGGTCAGCACCGAGACCACGGTCGAGACCAGGATCACGGCCGAGGTGCGCTCGACATAGACGCCGTAGCGCTGGGCGACGACGAAGGTCAGCGCCCCGGTCGGCAGCGCCGCCAGGATCACGGCGCTGGCGGTCCAGAACGGGTCCATCGGGAAGACGGTCGCGGCCAAGCCCCAGGTGATCAGCGGCTGCCAGATCAGCTTGAGCACGGTGATCCAGCCGACCTCGCCCAGGCCGGTGCGCAAGGTCTGCCCGGCCATGAACAGGCCGATGGCGAACAGGGCGCAGGGGCTGGCGGCGGCGCCGAGCAGCGACAGCAGCGTCGCCAGCGGCACCGGCACGGCCAGGCCGGACCAGGACCACAGCACGCCCAGCACCGGCGCCGCCACCAGCGGGTTCTTCAGCAGCGCCACCGCCACGTCGCGCAGCGCGGGCAGCACGCCGCGGTTGCGGCTGCCGGTCAGCTCCAGCGCCACCACGGCCAGGCCGACGCAGGCGACGCTCATGACCACCGTCGCCATCGAGGCCGGCGGCAGGCCGCGGGCCGGGCCGAAGGCGGCGGCGAAGAGCGGGATGCCCATATAGCCGGTGTTGGAGAAGCCGGCGTTCATGCCCTGCATCGTCGCCTCGCCGGCATCGGCGCGGTGGATCAGGGCGCCGAGGATCGAGCCCAGCAGCCACACCGCCAGCACACCGCCGAGGAAGGCGCCGATGAAGTTGAGGTTGAGGATGCCGGCCACCGGGGTGCGGGCCATCGCCAGGAACAAGAGCGCCGGCAGCGCGATCCAATAGACGAAGGCGTTCAGCGCCTCCGACTGGGCGCGGCCGAGCAGCCGGATGCGCCCGGTGAAGAAGCCGATGAAGATCACGCCGAAGACCGGCAGCGCCACATTGATGACCGCCTGCATGGCGCCCCTCATGCCATGCCGCGTCGGGGCGGGGAAGCATGGTCGTGACGGCCGGCGCGCGGCCGAGGGGGTGCCCCCTTGCCTTGACGCCCCGCGGCGTTCCGCGCCATACCCGGTGCGATCCTTCCCGCGACTCGCAGGCCAGCGGAGACTGCCATGACGACCGACGCCCACGGCGCCCTGATCTACACCATGGTGCTCGCCTCCGTGGCCGACACGAACATGACCGATGCGGAGCTGGAGACGCTGTCGGAGATGGTGCGCTTCCTGCCGGTATTCCGCGACTTCGACATCGACCGCATCCCGGACCTGACCCGCGACTGCATCGAGCTGCTGCAGGCGGAGGACGGCATCGACCGCGCCCTCGACCTGATCGCCGAGGCGCTGCCGGAGCATCTGCGCGAGACCGCTTATGCCATCGCCTGCGATTCGGTGGCGGCGGATGGCAGCGCCAGCCAGCCGGAGCTGCGCCTGCTGGAGCTGATGCGCGACCGCTTCGAGGTTGACCGGCTGGTGGCGGCGGCGATCGAGCGCGCCTCCGGCGCCCGGCATCGCACGCTGTAGCCGCCGGGGGAACGGCGAACGGCCGGAGAGCCGCCAACGAGAAGGGGACAGGCTGATGCGGGGGAGCAGGATCGGCGAGATCGCCGGGGCGGGGCTGTGGTTGGCCGCGGCCCTGCTGGGCACCGGCGCCGCGGCGCAGGAGCAGGCCCCCGCTGCGGCTCCGGCCGAAGCTCCGGCCGCGACGATCCAGGTCGGCGGCGTCACCCTGACCGCCTGCCAGGCCGATTTCGGCGGCTTTTGCGGCCGGATCGACCGGCCCCTCGACCCCGCCGGCAAGCTGCCCGGCACGGTCGGCATCGGCTTCGAATTCTACCCGCATCGCGATTCCGGCCAGCCGGCGGAGGGCGTGATCCTGGCCCAGGAGGGCGGGCCTGGCTATTCCTCCACCGGCACGCGCGAGGGCTATCTGCGGCTGTTCGAGCCGCTGCGCGACCGGCGCGACGTGCTGCTGGTCGACAAGCGGGGCACCGGCC
>NZ_JBCNNF010000643.1:0-2508 GCF_039594555.1 Inquilinus sp. | reverse complement strand
GCAGGAGCTGCTGCATGGATTGCTTCGCTGCGCTCGCAATGACGGTGCTGGTGGTTTTCGCTTGGACGTGTGCGGGTCTCCGCCCTTTGCGGGACTGTCCTGTGCGGATTTCCGCACAGATCCGGGGCCGATGGCAATCCGCCATCGGGAAAGGATCCTTTCCGATCAACACCATGGCAAAATTCGGGCGGATGGGCGCAAAATGGCACGGCGCTTGCGACACTTGGCATGCCGTCCGCAAGAAGGTCATCCCCGGGGCGGCAGGAAACCCCATTGCCGGCCCGGCTGCGGTCATCGCGGCCCGTGCCCCGAGGAGTGTGTGCCATGGCCTCTCATGCCGCCGCGGCGACCCCGCGTCCGCCCGTGCCCTTCTACCGCCATCTCTATGTCCAGGTGCTGATCGCGGTCGTGATCGGCGTGCTGATCGGCCATTTCTGGCCCGAGACCGGGGCGTCGCTGCAGCCGCTGGGCGACGGCTTCATCAAGCTGGTGAAGATGATCATCGCGCCGGTCATCTTCCTGACCGTGGTCACCGGCATCGCCAGCATGCACGACCTGGAGAAGGTCGGCCGGGTCGGCGCCAAGGCGATGATCTACTTCCTGGTGTTCTCGACCCTGGCGCTGATCGTCGGATTGATCATCGCCAACCTGGTGCAGCCGGGATCGGGCCTGAACATCGACCCGGCGACGCTGGACCCGAAGGCGGTGGAGAAATACACCACCCAGGCGCATGACCAGTCGATCGTCGGCTTCCTGCTGAACATCATCCCGACCGGCCTGGTCGGCGCCTTCGTCGGTACCGACCCCAAGGCGGGTCCGGAGATCCTGCAGGTGCTTTTCGTCTCGGTGCTGTTCGGCGTCGGCCTCGCCATGACCGGCGAGAGGGGCGCGCCGGTGCTGAATTTCCTGAAGTCGGTGTCGGGCGCGGTGTTCAAGATCGTCCACATCCTGATGAAGGTGGCGCCGATCGGCGCCTTCGGCGCGATGGCCTTCACCATCGGCAAGTTCGGCATCGGCTCGGTGATCAACCTGGCCTTCCTGGTCGGCACCTTCTACGCCACCGCGATCATCTTCGTGGTCGTCGTGCTCGGCGCCGTCGCCCGCTACAACGGCTTCTCGGTGCTGGCGCTGGTCCGCTACATCAAGGCCGAGCTGCTGCTGGTGCTGGGCACCAGCTCGTCCGAGGCGGCGCTGCCGTCGCTGATGGAGAAGATGGAGCGCGCGGGCTGCGCCAAGCCGGTGGTCGGCCTGGTGATCCCGACCGGCTATTCCTTCAACCTCGACGGCACCAACATCTACATGACCATGGCGGCGCTGTTCATCGCCCAGGCGACGAACACGCATCTGTCCTATGGCGACGAGATCCTGCTGTTGCTGGTGGCGATGCTCAGCTCCAAGGGAGCGGCCGGCGTCACCGGCTCGGGCTTCATCACCCTGGCGGCGACGCTGTCGGTGGTGCCGACCGTGCCGGTCGCCGGCATGGCGCTGATCCTCGGCGTCGACCGCTTCATGTCCGAGTGCCGGGCGCTGACCAACATCGTCGGCAATGCCGTGGCTGCCGTCGTCGTCGCCCGCTGGGAGGGCGCGCTGGACCAGGACCGGCTGCGCGCTGCCCTGGCCGGCGAGCCGCTGCCGGCGCTGGATGACGGCGTGGCCCCCGCCCCGGCGGAGTGACGCAGCCGGGCGGCGGGCCGACGGTCCGCCGCCCTCGTCACGTGGAAGGATCGAGATGACGGGGAGGCCAAGCATGGCCCTGCGATATGCCCTTGGTGTCCTCGCCGCGGCTGCCGCGCTGGTCACCCTGTCGGCCTTGCCGCTGCGGGCGGCGGATGAGAGCTCACCGGAGAAGCCGGTCAAGGTGGTGGCCGACCAGCGCCTGGCGGTGACCACGCCGGCCGGCTCCGGCGAGCTGGCGCTCTATGTCTCGCGCGACTGGTCGACGCCGCAGCCCGGCGTCACCCGGGCGGTGATCGTGATCCATGGCCGGCTGCGCAATGCGGACGTCTACAACGCCTCGGGCGAGAAGGCGCTGGCCGCGGCGGGGGAGGCGGGGCAGGCCGCGATCCTGGTGGTGCCGCAGTTCCTGGCCGAGGTCGACGCGACGGCGCACCACCTGCCGGCTGGCACGCTGCGTTGGGGAACGACCGGCTGGGAAGGCGGCGCCGACGCCAAGGGGCCGGCCCCGATCAGCTCCTTCGCCGCGCTCGACGCCATCCTCGCGAAGCTGGCCGACCGGACGCTGTTCCCCGACCTGAAGACGATCGTGGTCGCCGGCCATTCCGGCGGCGGCCAGGTGGTGCAGCGCTACGCCATCCTGGGCAAGGGCGAGGCGACGCCGATCGCCGCCGGCATCGCCGTGCGCTATGTCGTCGCCAACCCCTCCACCTATGCCTATTTCACCGCCGACCGCCCGGACGGGGAGGGCGGCTTCGGCCCCTTCGCCGGCGCCGCGTCCTGCCCGAAATTCGACCGCTGGAAATACGGCATGGCCGACCTGCCGGCCTATGC
>NZ_JBCNNF010000642.1:0-2516 GCF_039594555.1 Inquilinus sp. | reverse complement strand
GAGCAGGGCGACACGGAAGGCGAGATCGATTTCGTCAGCCGCGAGAAGGTGCTGATGGCGGTGCGCCAGCACTTCCGGCCGGAGTTCCTGAACCGGCTCGACGAGATGATCGTGTTCCGCCGGCTGACCCGGGCGAACATGACCGGCATCGTCGAGATCCAGCTGCAGCGCCTGCGCCAGCTGCTGGCCGACCGCAAGGTGGTGCTGGAGCTGGACGACAAGGCCAAGGGCTGGCTGGCGGACCAGGGCTACGACCCGATCTACGGGGCGCGGCCGCTGAAGCGGGTGATCCAGCGTGAGCTGCAGAACCCGCTGGCGACGGCGATCCTGGAAGGAAGGGTGGTCGACGACAGCACGGTCAAGGTCACGGCCGGCGAGGAGGGGCTGGTGCTCCAGCCCCAGCCGCTCGCCGCAGCAGCCTGAGGGCCGGGAGGAAATAGGGAGGGGGCGCTCCGGCGCCCCTTTTCTTTTGGACGGAGTTCGTCATTGCGAGCGCAGCGAAGCAATCCATGCAGCCGCTCTTGCGGGACCATGGATTGCTTCGTCGGCTTCGCTTCCTCGCAATGACGGGGAGGGCACCTACACCGTGATCTCGAACACGAAGTCGAGGAAGGCGCGCACCCGGGCCGAGGGCAGACCGCGCGAGCGGTGATAGGCGTAGACCGGGAAGCGCTCATCCGACCAGTCGGGCAGCAGCCGGACCAGCCGGCCTGAAGCCAGCAGGTCGCGCACGCTGAACTCCAGCGGCTGGCCGATGCCCTGGCCGCCCAAGAGCGCGCCGATCAGGCCGCCGGCGTCGTTCACCGTCAGCCGGCCCTTGGCCGGCACCGTCAGCACCTCTGCCTTGCGCCGGAACTCCCATTCATAGGGCCGGCCGGTGGCGGCCTCCTTCACCAGCACGCACTCATGGTCGTTCCGCACCAGGTCGTCGGGATGCTGCGGCCGGCCGCGCCGGGCGACGTAGTCGGGGGCGGCGCAGGTGATCACCCGCGTCTCCAGCAGCAGCCTGCTGTTCAGGCCGGAGGGCTCGGGTTCGCCGAAGCGCAGGGCGATGTCGAAACCCTCCGCCACCAGGTCGCCGATGCGATCGCGCACCACCAGCTCCAGCTCGATCTCCGGATGCCGCGTCATAAAGGCGGCCAGGCGGGGCACCAGGACGTAATGGCCGAAGGCGGCATCGGCATTGACCCGCAGCCGGCCGCGCACGGCGGTGGCGCCGCCCGACGCCTCGGCCGCGCGCTCCTCGATGCCGGTCAGATGCGGCATCACCCCATCATAGAAGCGGCGGCCTTCCTCGGTCAGCGTGATCGCCCGCGGCGTGCGGTCGAACAGGCGCACGCCCAGCCGCGCCTCCAGTCGAGCGACGGCGCGGCTGACGCCGGACTGGGTCAGGCCGAGGGTGTCGGCGGCCCGCACGAAACTGCCGGCCTCCACCACCGCGGCCAGGGCGCTGATGCCGCTCAGCAGTCGGCCATCGAAGGCCATGAGCACGACTCGCAGTCATTGAAATGATGTCGACTATGCGTTCGTGTCGTGCCGGGTCAAGCCATAAGGTCTGCGGCGGCGGCAAGGACCGCCGCAACCGATGGAGAGTCCCATGGAAGGCAAGATCATCGCCGTCACCGGCGCGTCGAGCGGCATCGGCGAGGCCGTGGCCCGCCACTTCGCCAAGACCGGTGCGGCCGTGATGCTGGGCGCCCGCCGCCTGCACCGGCTGGAGGCGCTGGCCGACGAGATCCGGCGCGACGGCGGCAGGGTGGCTCTGCGGCGCCTGGACGTCACCCGCCGCGAGGATGTCGAGGCGTTCGTCCAGGCCGCGGTGGCGCAGTTCGGCCGGCTGGACGTGATCGTCAACAATGCCGGGGTGATGCCGCTGTCCCCGGTGGCGGACCTGAAGGTCGAGGAATGGGACCGGATGGTCGACGTCAACCTCAAGGGCGTGCTGTACGGCGTCGCCGCGGCGCTGCCGGTGTTCCGCGCCCAGGGCAGCGGCCATGTCGTCAACGTCACCTCGGTGGCCGATCGGCGCATCGTGCCGACCGCCGCGGTCTATTCGGCGACGAAATACGCCGTGCGCGCCTTTTCCGAGGGGCTGCGGCAGGAGATCGGCGGCGGCATCCGGGTCACGCTGGTGGCGCCCGGCGCGACCGAATCGGAGCTGGCCAACGGCATCTCCGACCCGGAGCTGCGGCGGGCGGCGATCGAGGATTACCGCCGCGACCTGCTCCCGGCCGACGCCATCGCCCGCGCCATCGCCTATGCCGTCGACCAGCCGGCGGACGTCGACGTCAACGAGCTGGTCGTGCGCCCGACCGCCCAGGCCTATTGAGCGGCGGCGTCATGGCACCCTCCCGCATCGCCCTGGCGACCCTGGCGGTCCTTGCCGCCCTGGACGCCGATGCCCGATCCTCGAGTCCCACACCGCAGGCCACCGACATGACACGCACCGAACTCTCCGAAGCCGACCTCGTCGGCATGTGGATCACCGAGAACGGCCATATCCGGCTCGAGCTGCT
>NZ_JBCNNF010000641.1:0-2517 GCF_039594555.1 Inquilinus sp. | reverse complement strand
GCGGGCGACCAGCGTATTCAGATCGTCGCAGGCGGCGGCGCGGTGGGTGGCCTGCGGCTTCTGCCGGGCCTCGACCACCGGGCCGATGAAGGCCTCCGCCTGCTCGCGGTCGCGCTCGCCCGCCCGGGCCAGCCGCGACACGCCGACCAGCAGCACGGTGTTCAGCGCCAGGCTCCAGAAGGCGCCGCGGGTCAGGGTGTCGACCTCGTCGCCGATCCCCCACACCGCGCCCTCGACCCCGAACAGCGGCACCGAGGACGCCCAGTTCACGCCGGTCAGGGTCGGCGCCAGGAACACCACGACCCAGACCAGGAAGCCGCCGGCCATGCCGGCGAAGGCGCCGTGGCGATGGGCGCCGCGCCAGTACAGCCCGGCGATCAGGGCAGGCCCCAGCTGGGCCACGGCGCAGAAGGCGATCAGCCCGATCGAGGCCAGCGGCAGGCTGCCGCCGATCACGGCATGATAGGCATAGGCCAGCAGCAGGATGCCGAAGATCGCGATCCGCCGGATGCGCAGCACGGTGGGGCCGAGGGCGCCATCACCCCGCGCGGCCATGCCGCCGCGCAGCAACAGCGGCAGCACCAGCTCGTTGCTGATCATGGTGCTGAGCGCCACGGTCTCGACGATCACCATGCCGGTGGCGGCCGACAGCCCACCCAGGAACACGGCCAGGGACAGCAGCGGGTCGCCCGCCCGCATCGGCAGCGACAGCACGAACAGGTCGGGGTCGGCGGCCGTGCCGAGCAGCAGCAGCCCGGCCACGGCGAAGGCCGGGACGAAGACGTTGATGGCGCCGAGATAGGCCGGGAACAGCCAGCGTGCCGTGCGCAGGTCGGCCGGCCGGCCGCTCTCCACCACCCCGACATGGAACTGCCGCGGCAGGCACAGGAAGGCCAGGGCCGACATGACGGTGATCGACACCCATTCCGGCCCGACCGAGAAGCCCTCCAGCCGCGCCTGCAGCGCCGGCACGGCCAGCAGCCGGGCCGTCAGGTCGCCCGGCCCGTCGAACATGCCGAAGGTGACGAACAGCCCGGCGGCAATGATCGCCCCCAGCTTGACCAGGGATTCGAAGGCGATCGCCAGGATCATACCCTGGTGCCGCTCATTCGCCTGGACGTGGCGGACGCCGAACAGGATGGCGAAGACCGCCATGGTCAGGGCGACATGCAGGGCGGTGTCGGTCCACACTGGCGTGCGCCCGCGCCCGTCCAACCCGGTGGCCAGCGCGCTGAAGCTGAGCGAGACGGCCTGCAACTGTAGCGCGATATAGGGCAGCACGCCGACCAGCGCGATCAGAGTCGCCGCCGCGGCGATCACCCGGCTCTTGCCGTAGCGGGCGGCGATGAAATCGGCGATCGAGGTGATGTTCTGCTCGCGCGCCACCCGGGTGATCTTCCGCATCATCGGGAAACCAAGGGTGATCACCAGGATCGGCCCGACATAGATCAGGGTGAAGTCGAGCCCGTGCGACGCGGCGCGGCCGACGCCGCCATAGAAGGTCCAGGAGGTGCAGTAGACGGCGAGCGACAGGGCGTAGACCGCCGGTTCGCGCAGGCCGGAGCGCCAATAGGCCGGGCTGCGGTCGCCGAGGAAGGCGACGGCGAAGAGCAGACCGAGATAGCCGAGCGCAATCAGCCACAGCAGCCAGTCAGCCACCGCCCGCTCCCCGCGACCCGCGTCTGCTCCTCCCCGTCATGACGCCAGCATAGGACGGCCGGGGCCTGGAGCCGAGCGTTTCGGCGAGTTCGGCTGGAAACAAGCTATGCCGTCGGCAACCGGCCGAGCAGCTCTTTCACCCGCTCCAGATAGCTCTCCACCGGGCGGTCGGACGCGGGCCGGCGCCAAGCGTCCGCACGGGCCAGGCGGGCCGCGGTCTCGGGCCCGATCGCCGGCACCGCCGCCGCGATCGCCCGCATTTCCGCCAGGTCGCCGTTGCAGTGCAGGGCCAGATCGCAGCCGGCGGCCAGCGCCCGCTCCGCCCGCTGCGGCAGCGGGCCGGCCAGCGCGCCCATCGACAGATCGTCGCTGCACAGCACCCCGTCGAAGCCGATGCGGCCGCGCACAGCGTCCCGGATCGCGGTCGGCGACTGGGTCACCGGGTGGTCCGGATCCAGCGCGGTGAAGACCAGATGCCCGGTCATGCCCCAGGGCAGGTCGGCCAGGTCGCGGAATGGCGCGAAATCGGTGCGCTCCAGCGTCGCCAGATCGGCGTCCACCACTGGCAGCGAGACATGGCTGTCGACCCGCGAGCGGCCATGACCCGGCAGATGCTTGATCACCGGCAGCGCGCCGCCGTCGAGCAGCCCTTCGGCCATGGCCCGGCCAAGCCGGGCGACCACCACCGGGTCACCGGAGAAGGACCGGTCGCCGACCACGGTGCGGTCGGCGCCCGGCACGTCGAGATCCAGCACCGGCGCGGCGACGATGTCGATGCCGGCGGCGCCGGTGGTCAGCGCGATGGCGGTGGCATTGGCGCGCACCGCCTCCTCCGCCGCTGCCATGTCCAGCGCCGCC
>NZ_JBCNNF010000640.1:0-2523 GCF_039594555.1 Inquilinus sp. | reverse complement strand
GCTGGCGCCGCTGCCCGCCGACGGCGCCCCCTGGCGGGCCGAGGCGCGCGAGCTGCAGGGTCTGCTGGCCCTGCGCCAGAAGGATGCGGCCAAGGCCCGCGAGATCTTCGAGGCGCTGTCGAAGGACCCGGCCTCGTCCCCCGGCGTGCGCAGCCGGGCCGAACAGCTCCTCAGCATTTCGAGCAATTGAGGGACCACCCCATGCGGCGACGCCACCTGCTGCCCCGGATCTCCATCGTTGCGCTCGCCGGGTTCCTCAGCGCCTGCGGCTGGTTCAAGGATGACAAGACGCCCCTTCCGGGCGAGCGGATCCCCGTCATCAGCCGCACCGAAGGCCTGGAGCCCGCGGCCGATGCCGGTCAGCCGAGCGCGCTGCCGGCGGTGCGCAACGCCCCCGACTGGCGCAACCCGGGCGGCGCGGTCAACCACGTCAACGGCAACCTGGCGCTGAAGATCCCGTTCCAGCGGGCCTGGAGCAGCAGCATCGGCAGCGGCGACAGCAGCAGCACGGCCCTGCTGACCGGCCCGGTGATCGCCGACGGCAAGGTCTACATCACCGACGCCTCCGGCCGGCTGAACTCGTTCGACGCCGCCACCGGCCGTTCGAACTGGCGGGTGCGGGTGGCGGATCCGGAGCAGGACAGCGTGCCGATCGGCGGCGGCGCCGCCTATGCCGACGGCACGGTGTACGCCACCACCGGCTTCGGCGAGGCCGTGGCGGTCGACCCGAAGAATGGCGGCCTGATCTGGCGCACCAAGCTGGCCGGCCCGGTGCGCGGCGCGCCGACCGTGACCCAGGGCCGCCTGGTCGCCATCACCGTCGACAACCAGACCGAGGTGCTGGACGCCAAGACCGGCACCGAGGTGTGGAACCATGCCGGCATCACCGAGGCCTCGGCCCTGCTCGGCGGCGGCAGCGCCGCAGTCGACAACGGCGTGGTCGTGGTGCCCTATTCCTCCGGCGAGCTGTACGGCCTGCGCATCGAGAACGGCCGGCCGGCATGGTCGGCCGCGGTCGGCGGCGGCGCGGCCCGCACCGCGGGCGCCCTGGCCGGGCTGGCGGACATCACCGCCATGCCGGCGATCGACGGCGACCTGGTGGTCGCGGTCAGCCACGGCAACCAGGCGGTCGGCATCGACATGCGCTCCGGCGCCACGGTGTGGGAGCAGCCGATCAGCGGCACCCAGATGCCCTGGGTGGCCGGCGACACCGTCTATATGGTCTCGATCAACGGCATCGTCGTCGCCTTGGCCCGCAACACCGGCAAGGTGCGCTGGGTGCGCGAGCTGGACCGCTGGACCGACCCCGAGGACAAGGAAGGCCCGATCACCTGGACCGGCCCGGTCCTGGCCGGCGACACGCTGATCCTGGCCAGCTCGACCGGCAAGGGCGTGCTGATCTCGCCGAAGACCGGCGAGATCACCGGCCAATTCGAGACCGACGAGACGCGGATCGCCCCGGTGATCGCCGATGGAACGATGTATATTGTCAGCACAAGCGGTACCCTGACCGCCTATCGCTGAGCAGTCCTGAGCGCATGCCCTTCACCCTCGCCATCATCGGCCGGCCGAATGTCGGCAAGTCGACCCTGTTCAACCGCCTGGTGGGCAAGCGCACGGCGCTGGTCGACGACACGCCGGGGGTGACGCGCGACCGCCGCTTCGGCGACGGCCGGCTGGCCGATCTGAGCTTCCGGGTGATCGACACCGCTGGGCTGGAGGAGGCGTTCGACGACAGCCTCGAGGCGCGGATGCGGCAGCAGACCGAGGCGGCGCTGCGCGAGGCCGATGTCGCGCTGATGCTGATCGACGCCCGCGCCGGGGTGACGCCGCTGGACAAGCACTTCGCCCAGTGGCTGCGGCGCCAAGGCGGCAAGGTGCTGCTGCTGGCCAACAAATGCGAAGGCCGGGCCGCCGAGGCCGGGCTGCATGAGGCCTGGTCGCTGGGGCTGGGCGAGCCGATCGGCATCTCCGCCGCCCATGGCGAGGGACTGGTCGACCTGGTCGACGCGCTGCGGCCGCTGATGCCGGCCGAGGACGACGAGGCCTCCGCCGCCGCGGACGAGGAGGACGACGTCGCGCTCGAGGATGAGGGCGACAGCGATACGGTCGATCCGGAGCGCGACCTGGCGCGGCCGATCCGCCTCGCCATCATCGGCCGGCCGAATGCCGGCAAGTCGACCCTGATGAACGCCCTGCTGCGCGAGGAGCGGGTGCTGACCGGGCCCGAGGCCGGCATCACCCGCGACGCCATCGGGGTCGACTGGAGCTGGCGCGGCCAGGCCATCCACCTGGTCGACACCGCCGGCATGCGGCGCAAGGCGCGGATCGACAAGCACGACGACAAGATCGAGTTCATGTCGGTCGGCGAGACGCTGGAGACCATCCGCCTCGCCCATGTCTGCGTGCTGCTGCTGGATGCCGCGGCGATCCTGGACAAGCAGGACCTGACCATCGCCCGGCACGTGATCGAGGAAGGCCGCGCCCTGGTGATCGCGGTCAACAAATGGGATGCGGTCGAGG
>NZ_JBCNNF010000064.1:0-22205 GCF_039594555.1 Inquilinus sp. | reverse complement strand
GCCCTGCCTGGTCGGGCTGCGGCCCGAGGATGTCGAGGTGCGGTTCGAGCCGACGGAGGACGCCGTGCCGGTCGACCTGGAGGCGGTGACGCCGCTGAATGTCCGCACCGTGATGCTGCTGCGCGCCGCCGACGGCACCGAGATCCTGGCCAGCCGGCCGGAGGACCAGGGCGACGACCTGGGCCGCGGCCGGCGCCGCGCCTGGGCCCGGCCGGACCTGGCCCGCGCCTTGTGCTTCGACCGCGAGACCGGCGCCCGCCTGCCGGCCGCGACGGCCTGAGGAGTTTTGATGGCAACCCTGACGCTCGACGCCGTCTCCAAGATCTACGGGCCGCGCCTGGCCCATCCGATCCGCGCGGTCGACGCCGTGTCGCTGGCGCTGCGCGACGGCGAGCTGGTCGGCCTGCTCGGCTCCTCCGGCTGCGGCAAGACCTCGACCCTGCGCATGATCGCCGGCTTCGAGAGCGTGTCGGAAGGCACCATCCGGATCGGCGACCGGGTGATCAACGATCTGCGCCCGGCAGAGCGCAACGTCGCCATGGCCTTCGAGGGCTACGCCCTCTACCCGCCCTTGACCGTGCGCGACAACATCGGCTTCAGCCTGCTGCGCGACCGCATCCCGAAGGCGGAGGTGCAGCAGCGCGTGGCGCATGTGGCCGAGCTGCTGGAGATCGGCGACATCCTGGACCGCTATCCGCAGGCGATCTCCGGCGGTCAGCAGCAGCGCGTCAGCCTGGCCCGGGCCCTGGTGCGGCGGGCGCAGCTGTCCTTGCTCGATGAGCCGATGTCGCAGCTGGAACCGCAGCTGCGCGCCGTGCTACGGGCGCGCATCAAGGACTATCTGATCGAGCACAGGATGACGACGGTCTTCGTGACCCATGACCAGACCGAGGCCCTGGCCCTGGCCGACCGTATCGCGGTGATGGAGGGCGGCCGGCTGCAGCAATTCGCCTCCCCCACCGACCTGAAGCGGCGACCGGCCAACCTGTTCGTCGCCGGCTTCATCGGCGAGCCGCCGATGAACCTGTTCCCGGCCCGGGTGGTGCGCGAGAATGGCGGGCTGGCGGTCGAGGTGCAGGGCGAAGGCGGCGCGGCCGCCTTCCGCCTGCCGCATGCTGGGCACGGCCTGGCCGAGGCCGGAAAGGTCCATCTCGGCATCCGCGGCCATGAGATCCGGGTCGGGACCGCCCGGCCCGGCGAGACGCAGCTGCAGGGCACGGTGATTGCCAACCAGTGGCTGGGCGATCAGAGCCACATCGCGCTGGACGTCGACGGCGTGCGCCTGACCATCGTCACCGACCGGGCGCTGGAGGCGGCGCCTGACGCAAGGCTGGCGCTGGCCCTGCCGGAATCGGCGCTGCACCTGTTCGACAGCGACAGCGAGATGGCGATCGCCCATGGCGGCCGGCCGGCGGTGGCGGCCGCAGCATGAGCAGGGACGTCCTGATCGGCCTCGATTCCGGCACCTCGGTGGTCAAGGCGGTGGCCTTCGACCTCGACGGCGCGCCGATCGAGCATGCGGCGCGGCCGAACACGACCCTCCCGGTCGACGGCAGCGGCATGGAGCAGGAGTTCGGCCGCACCTGGGACGACGCCGCGGCGGTGCTGCGCGAGATGGCGGCGAAGCTGGAGGCGCGCGGCCTGCGCGTGGCCGGCATCGCCGTGACCGGCCAGGGCGACGGCACCTGGCTGATCGACCGCGACGGCGACCCGGTCGGCCGGGCCATGCTGTGGCATGACGGACGGTCGGGACCGATCGTGGCCGAGCTGCACCGGAGCGGCACGGCCAAGGCGGTGCAGCGCTTCACCGGCACCATGCTGAACATGTCGAACCAGTCCGGCCAGCTGCTGTGGCTGAAGCGGCACCGGCCGGAGGCGCTGGCCCGGGCCGCCACCGCCTTCCACTGCAAGGACTGGCTGTATTTCCGGATGACCGGCGAGCGGGCGACCGACGTCTCCGAGGGCACCTTCACGTTCGGCGACTATCGCACCCGCGAGTATGCGCCGGAGGTGCTGGAGCTGTTCGGCCTGCAGGACGAGGCCCGGCTGCTGCCGCCGATGGTCGACGGCGCCCGCCAGAACTCAGCGCTGACGCCCCAGGCCGCGATCACCACCGGCCTGCCCGCCGGCACGCCGGTGGTGCTGGCCCCGGTCGACCTGCTGTGCGGCGCTCTCGGCTCCGGCCTCTACGACCCGGAGGGCCGCGCCGGCTTCACCGTGCTGGGCTCGACCGGCGCGCATATGCGCCTCATCTTCGGGGCCGACCGGGTGACCCTGGGCGAGGAGGTCGGCTACACCATGCCGTTCGTCGCCCCGGGCAGCTATGTCTCCATGGTCTCGAACATGGCGGCGACGCTGAACATCGACTGGCTGTGCGGCGTGATCGAGGAGGTGGCCGAGGCCGCCGGGGCGACTCTGCCGAAGCGGTCCGACCTGATCCGGCTGCTCGACGCGAAGGCGGCGGCGGCGACGCCGGGGCGGCTGCTGTATCACCCCTTCATCGCCGAGGCGGGGGAGCGCGGGCCCTTCGTCGACAGCGCCGCCCGCGCCTCGGTCATCGGCCTGTCCGGCACCGCCGGCGCCGGCGACCTGCTGCGGGCGATCTATGAGAGCCTCGGCTTCGCCAGCCGGGACTGCTACGAGGCGGTCGGCGGCACGCCGGCCGAGATCCGCCTGGCGGGCGGCGCCGCCCGCAGCGCCACGGTCCGCGGCATCCTGGCCGCCGCCACCAACGCGCCGGTCCGGCTGGTCAAGCGCGAGGAGGTCGGCGCCGCCGGCGCGGCCATGGTGGCGGCGCTCAGCTTGGGCATCCTGCCCGACATCGATGCCGCCTGCGCCCGCTGGGTGACGCCGCTGCTGGCCGAGGCTGAGGCGCCCGACCCGGATCTCGTCGCGCAGTATGACCGCCTGTTCCCGCAGTACCGCGCCAGCTACCGGGCCTTGGGCCCGATCTGGCACGCATTGGAAGATTTGAGGACCGAAGGATGACCGGACGTCGCGTTGCCGTGATCGGCGACCGCTTCATGCTGCCCAGCCTGTTCGTCGAGGCACTGGAGGCCATCCCGGCCAAGCTCGACATCCGCACGCTGGAGCAGCCCTGGCCGGACGAGCCGATGGTGCATGGCTATGCCGGCACCGGGCTGGACGGGCTGAAGGAGTTCATGGGCGACCCGGACGAGATCGTCGACTTCATCGGCGATGCCGAGATCCTGGTCACCCATCTGGCGCCGATTTCGGCCGGCATGCTGGAGCGGCTGCCCGACCTCAAGCTGGTCGGCGTCAGCCGCGGCGGGCCGGTGAACATCGACATGAAGGCGGCCAAGGCGCGCGGCGTGAAGGTGGTCAATGCCCCCGGCCGCAACGCCAGCGCGGTGGCCGAGTTCACCATCGGCGCCATCCTGGCCGAGACCCGGCTGATCACCCGCGGCCACACCTCTCTCTCCCAGGGCCAGTGGCGCGGCGACCTGTACCGCGCCGACCTGACCGGCCGCGAGCTGTCGGAGATGACGGTCGGCGTCATCGGCTATGGCCATGTCGGCAGCAAGGTGGTGCGCCTCTTGAAGGCCTTCGGCTGCCGCATCCTGGTAACCGACCCCTATGTCCAGCTCGACCCCGCCGATAGCGCCGACGGCGTACAGCAAGTGGCGCTGGAGACCCTCCTGGCCGAAAGCGACGTGGTCACCCTGCATCCGCGCGTGACCGCCGAGACCACCGGCATGATCGGCGCCGAGGCCTTCGCCGCGATGAAGGACGGGGCGGTGTTCGTCAACACCGCCCGCGGCCCGCTGGTCGACTACGACGCCCTCTACGACGCGCTGGTCGGCGGCAAGCTGCGCGGCGCGATGCTGGAGACCTTTGCGGTCGAGCCGCCGCCGGAGGACTGGCCGCTGCTGAAGCTGCCCAACGTCACCCTGACGCCGCACATCGCCGGCGCCTCGGTGAAGACCGTCACCTATGCCGCCGGGCTGATCGCCGAGGACGTCCGGCGCTATCTGGCCGGCGAGCCCCTGCTCCGCCTCTGCTGACCTTTTGCTCAGGATCCGTCATGACCACTGAACTCGAGCTGCGCACCAAGATCGTCGAAGCCTGCCGGCAGATGAACGCCAACGGGCTGAACCAGGGCACCTCCGGCAATATCAGCGCCCGCTGGGGCGACGGCATCCTGGTGACCCCGACCGGCGTGCCCTATGACGAGATGACGCCGGAGGACATCGTCGCCATGACGATGGACGGCAGCTGGGAGCATGGCGACCACCGCCCCTCCTCCGAGTGGCGCTTCCATCTCGACATCCACCGCCGCAAGCCGGAGGTGAACGCCATCGTCCATTGCCACCCGATGTACTCGACCATCCTGGCGATCCGGCACCAGGAGATCCCGGCGCTGCACTACATGATCGCCTGCGGCGGGGGCAATTCGATCCCCTGCGCGCCCTATGCCACCTACGGCACGCCGGAGCTGTCGGAGCATGCGATCGCGGCGCTGCAGGGCCGCACCGCCTGCCTGCTCGCGAACCACGGGCTGATCGCCACCGGCGCGACCCTGGGCAAGGCGATGTGGCTGGCGGTCGAGGTCGAGACCCTGGCCAAGCAGTATGTCTACACGCTGATGCTGGGCGGGCCGAAATGCCTGCCCGACGACGAGATCGACCGGGTGATCGAGAAGTTCAAGGATTATGGCCCGCGCCCGAAGAAGCAGGCGGCCTGAGCGGATGGCGGACGGAGCGGACCAGCGGAGCAGTGCCGTCGTCGACCTGCTGGTGGTCGGCGGCGGCGTCAACGGCGCCGGCATCGCCCGCGACGCGGTCGGGCGCGGCCTGTCGGTGCTGCTGTGCGAGAAGGGCGACCTGGCCGAGGGCACGTCGAGCCGCAGCGGCAAGCTGGTGCATGGCGGCCTGCGCTACCTGGAATATTACGAGTTCCGGCTGGTGCGCGAGGCGCTGATCGAGCGCGAGGTGCTGCTGGCCGCCGCGCCGCACATCATCTGGCCGATGCGCTTCGTGCTGCCGCATGACAGCTTCCTGCGCCCGGCCTGGCTGCTGCGGACGGGGCTGTTCCTGTACGACCATCTCGGCGGCCGCAAGAGGCTGCCGGCCAGCCGCGGCCTGGACCTGCACCGCGATCCGGAGGGCAAGCCGCTGCAGGACCGCTTCCGCCGCGGCTTCGAATATTCCGACTGCTGGGTCGACGACGCCCGGCTGGTGGTGCTGAACGCGATCGGCGCGGCCGAGCGCGGGGCGGAGATCCTGACCCGCACCGAATGCGTGTCGCTGCGGCGCCGCGACGGGCTGTGGCACGCGGTGCTGCGCCCGGCCGGCGGCGGGGCCGAGCGGCAGGTCGTCGCCCGCGCCGTGGCCAACGCCGCCGGCCCCTGGGTCGACAAGGTGCTGACCGGCGCCGCCGGCCTGAAATCGGCCAAGAAGATCCGGCTGGTGCGCGGCAGCCACATCGTGGTGCGGAAGTTCTATGACGGGCCGCAGGCCTATCTGGTGCAGAACACCGACAAGCGGGTGATCTTCATCAACCCGTACGAGAACGGCTACCTGCTGATCGGCACCACCGACATCCCGCAGACCGGCGCCCCCGATACGGTGGCGGTCGACCCGGCGGAGATCGACTATCTCTGCGGCGTGCTGAACCGGGCGTTCCAGCGCCAGACCGGGCCGCAGGACGTGGTGCATTCCTTCGCCGGGGTGCGGCCGCTGTTCGACGACGACGCCGCCAATCCGTCGGCTGTGACCCGCGACTATGTCTTCGATGTCGACGACGAGGGCGGTCGGGCGCCGATCCTGTCGGTGTTCGGCGGCAAGATCACGACGTTCCGCAAGCTGGCCGAGCATGCGCTGGACCGCCTGCGCCCCTTCTTCCCGGCGATGGGCTCGGCCTGGACCGCGTCGGCGCCCCTGCCCGGCGGCGACATGCCCGGCGCCGATTTCGACCGCTGGCTGGCGGAGTTCCGCCGCCGCCATCCCTGGCTGCCGGAGGCGCTGGCGCTGCATTACGGCCGGCTCTACGGCACAAGGGCGGATGCGCTGCTGGACGGTGCCAGGACGCTCGCCGATCTGGGCCGGCATTTCGGCGGCCTGCTCTACGAGCGCGAGGTGGCTTGGCTGCGGGCGCAGGAATGGGCCGAGGACGCCGACGACATCCTGTGGCGCCGCACCAAGCATGGGCTGCACCTCTCGGCGGCTGAGACCGCAGCGTTCACCGAATGGCTCGAGGCTGCTCCAATGCCGGCCGCTCAGGCGGCGAGACAGTGATGGACACGACGCGCCCGCCCCCGTTCTTTTTGAGTCCCCCCTCCCCTTGCGTGAGGGGGGCAGGGGGAGGGGGTTCGCGCCGTACGACCAATGCCCAGTTGGCGAGGACAGCCCGTTCGCTCAAACGATCAGGCCGCGGCACCCTTCGATCGACAACCCCCTCCCCCTCCCCCCCTCCCGCAAGGGGAGGGGGGACTGAGTTTGGTCTGAGCCGGAATTGGGCCGGGCCAATCCCTCGCCGGAAGCCCCGCCCATGACCCTCGACCCAGCCACCGATCCCGACCTCCGCGCCCTGCGCGTCCTCTCCGCCGGGCTCGGCCGTGACCCGGACCGGGTGCAGGCTGCCGGCGGCAACACCTCGCTGAAGCGCGACGGCATCATGTGGATCAAGGCCTCCGGCACCTGGCTGGCCCGGGCCGAAGACGAGGAGATCCTGGTGCCGGTGCGCCTCGACCCGCTGCTGCGGGCGATGCGCGACGGCGATCCCGCCGCCGAGACCGCCCGCGACTTCGTGGTGGCGGAGCACAATCCCCGCGGGCTGCGGCCGTCGATCGAGACCACGGTGCACGCCGTCTTCCCATTCGCCGTGGTGCTGCATGTCCATTGCGTTTCGACCATCGCTTTAGCCATCCGCACGGATGCCGAGGCGCGCTTTGCCGAGCGGCTGGACGGGCTGCCGGGCGTGGACTGGGCCTTCATCCCCTATTGCAAACCGGGCCTGACCCTGTCGCAGGCGATCGCGGCGCGGCTGCGGCCCGCCACCAACGTGGTGGTGCTGGGCAATCACGGGCTGGTGGTGGCGGCGGACGGCGTTGCCGAGGCGGGCGAATTGCTGGACCGGGTCTGCGCCGCCCTTGCCGTGCCCCGCCGCCCCTCTCCCGCCGCACAGCCGGAATCCCTGGCCGAATTGATCCGCGGCACGCCCTACCGGCTGCCGCAGGATCCGGCGGCGCATGACGCGGCGACCGATCCCGCCAGCCTGGCCCTGGCCACGGCCGGCGCCTTCTACCCCGACCATGTGATCTTCCTCGGCGCCGCCCTGGCCACGGCCTGCACGCCGGCCGAGCTGGCGGCATTGGGCGAAGGACCGCGCGCGCCGGCGATCGTCGGCGTGCCGGGCCATGGCGTGGTGCTGCATCAGGGCGTGCTGCGTGGCGCCGACGAGATGGCGCGCTGCCTGGCCGATGTCGCCGGGCGGGTGCCGGCCGGCACAGCGGTCCGCGCGTTCACCCAGGCCCAGATCGACGAGCTGACCCAGTGGGATGCGGAGCAGTACCGGCAGTCGCTGAGCCGGCGGGAGGCGTGATCATGGCAGAGGCCGCGCGCGCAATCGGCATCGATATCGGCACCTCCGGCGTGCGGGCGGTGGCGGTGGACGCGGCCGGCCGCGCCGTCGGCCGCGGCACAATGTCGACCAACAGCCCCGGCCTGGATCCGCGCGATCCGGAGACATGGTGGCTGGCGACGGTGGCGGCGCTGCGCCGGCTGGCGGTGGAGGCCGATCTGTCCGCGGTCGGCGCCGTCTCGGTCGACGGCACCTCTGGCACCGTGCTGGTGACGGACGCGGCCGGGCGGCCGCTCGGCCCGGCGCTGATGTACAACGACCCCTGCCCGGATGAGGCGGTGGTGGCGCGGATCGACGCCGTCGCCCCCGCCGGCAGCGCCGCTCGCGGCCGCAGCTCGGCCCTCGGCCGCGCGCTGGTGCTGCTGCGCCGGCCGGGCGCGGTGCGGGTGCTGCACCAGGCCGACTGGATCGCCGGGCGCCTGTCCGGCGGCTTCGACACGACCGACGAGAACAACGCGCTGAAGACCGGCTACGATCCTGTGGCGCGGCGCTGGCCGGACTGGATCGCCGGCCTCGGCATCGACCCCGCCGCCTTGCCGAAGGCTGTGGCGCCGGGTACCCCGGTCGGCCAGGTAGGATCGGAGGGGATCGCTCTCGGTCTTCCCGCCGGCGCCATCGTCGTCGCCGGCACCACCGACGGCTGCGCCTCCTTCCTCGCCACCGGTGCGGATGCGGTGGGCGATGCGGTGACCGCGCTGGGGTCGACCCTCGTCATCAAGCTGCTGTCCGACCGCCCGGTCGATTCCCCACAGCACGGTGTCTACAGCCACCGCATGGGTGATCGCTGGCTGGTCGGCGGCGCCTCCAACAGTGGCGGGGCGGTGATCGCCCAGCTGTTCGGCCGCGACCGGCTGCCGGCGCTGACCGCGGCGCTGCGGCCGGACCGGCCAACCGGCCTGTCCTACTATCCCCTGCCCCGCCCGGGCGAGCGTTTCCCGGTGTCCGATCCCGACCTGGCGCCGGTGCTGGAGCCGCGGCCCGAGGACGACGCCGTGTTCTTCCAGGGCGTGCTGGAGGGCATCGCCGGGATCGAGGCGCGCGCCTACCGTCTTCTGACGGAGCTCGGCGCGCCGGCCATGACCTCGCTGCGCAGCGTCGGCGGCGGCGCCGCCAATGCCGGCTGGACCGAGATCCGCAGCCGGCAGCTGGGCGTGCCCTTCCTGCCGGCCTTGTCGGAGGACGCGGCAGAGGGTACAGCCCGGCTGGCCCTGGCGGGACTTGGAGAGCGGTAGATGCCGGAGATCGGCGCGATCGAGCAGGCGAATGGCATCGGCGAGATCGTCGACCGCTTCGGCACCTGGTTCGTCGACCAGTACGGCGTGCTGCATGACGGCCGCCACCCCTATCCCGGTGCAATCGAGGCGCTCCGGCGGCTGAAGGATGCCGGCCGGCATGTCGTGCTGCTGTCGAACTCCGGCCGCTCCGCCGCCTACAATGCGCGGCGGATGGAGGCGCTGGGCTTCGCCCGCGACAGCTACGACCATTTCGTCACCTCCGGCGACGTCGCCCTGGCGCTGCTGCAGAGCGGTACGCTGCCGGTCTCGCCGGGCAGCGGCGCCCGCTGCCTGGTCATCTCCAGCGGCGAGGATCGCGGCTTCGCCGAAACGCTGGGCTTCGCTGAGGCCGAGACCGGCGACGCCGCCGACCTGGTGCTGATCGCCGGCAGCCGCGGCCACCTGATCCCGCTGGAGAGCTACCGCGAGCTGCTGGCCCCGGCGGCGGCCCGCGGCGTGCCGGCGCTATGCACCAACCCGGACAAGATCATGCTGACCCCGCTGGGCCCCGCCTTCGGCGCCGGGCGCATCGCCGAGATGTACGAGGCGCTCGGCGGCAGCGTCACCTGGGTCGGGAAGCCGCATCCGCTGATGTACCGCCATGCCGCCGCCACCGCCGGGGTGGAGCGGCCTGGCGACGTGGTCTGCGTCGGCGACAGCGTCGAGCATGATATCGCCGGCGCCCGCGGCCTCGGCGCGGCCGCCGCGCTGGTGCGCACCGGCATCCATGCCGGCATGACCGACGACGAGATGGTGCGGGAATTCGCCACCGTCGGCTGCACCCCGGACATCCTGCTGCCATCTTTCCGCTGGTAGTCTGAACGTCCCGTCAAAGCCGACGAAACAATTCAGGACTTGTTTCGCTTCTGGAACAATTCTATCCAGGAGCAGGACAACTTTCTTAACGATCATGCCGGACGAACGAACCCTCGGCGATCTGATCGGGCGAACCTACGACGCTGCTGTTGGCGACGAGGACTGGACCAGGCTGGTCGAGGCGATGACGCAGGCCGTCGGCGGCACTTCCGCCGTGATGCGCTGGCTGGCGCGGCCGGCCGAGACGGCGGTCACGGTCAATCTCGACCTCGCCGCCCATCAGGCCTATGACGCCTACTACCACACCGTCGACCCGGTCTGGCCGAAGCTGTTCGAGCTGCCGCCCGGCACCGCCGTCGACGACTGCGCCCTGGTGCCGGAGCCGGCCCTGGGGCGGACCGAGATCTACAACGACCTCTACCGCCAGAACCATCTGTGGTTCTGCCTGTCCTGGTACACGGTGGATGCCGCGGGGCAACCGGTCTGCCTGGCGATCTACCGTCCCCGCCAGCAGCCGCTCTACACCGGCGACGACCTGCGCCTGCTGCGGGCGGTGACCCCGCATCTCGACCGGGCGGTGCAGATCGAAGGCCGGCTCGCGGCGGCGGCGGAGCGGCGCAAGGCCGTCCCCTCTCCGCAAGCGGGGCCCGAACTCAGCGGACGCGAGCGCGACTGCCTGGCCCGGATCGCGCAGGGCGAGTCGAGCAAGAGCATCGCCCGCCAGCTGGCGCTGTCGGCCCATACGGTCAACGAATACATCGGCTCGGCGATGCGCAAGCTGCGGGCCGCCAACCGCACCGAGGCCGTGGCCACCGCCATCGCCCTCGGCATCCTCAATCTCTGACCGGCCCGGACATCCTGCCGCCATCTTTCTGCGGCTAGTCTCGCCGCGGGCGCATTCCGGCGCCCGGCCATGAGCCCGAATCCGCGATGCCGGACGACACCGCTCTCCGCCGCCTGATCGGCCGGATCTACGACGCCGCCATCGGCGACGAGGACTGGGCCGAGCTGGTCCGCCGGCTGATGCACGCGGTCGGCGGCACCACCGCCGTGCTGCGCTGGCATGGCCGGCCGTCCTTCACCGCCGCCACGGTCAATCTCGACCCCGCCGCCCACGACCTCTACGACCGCTACTACCGCAGCATCGACCCGCTCTGGCCCCTGATCCGGGCCCGGCCGCCCGGATCGGCGGTCGACGACCGCGCGCTGATCCCGGAGCAGGCGCTGGTGCGGACCGAGCTGTACCACGACTTCGTCCGACCGAACGAGATGCACACCGCCCTGTCCTGGTACACGCTGGACCTGGCGGCGCGGCCGGTGGCGCTGAAGATCGTCCGGCCCCGCTCGCACCCCGCCTATGAGGCGGAGGAGCTGCGGGTGCTGGACGCGCTGGCGCCGCATCTCAACCGCGCGGTCCGCATCGAGGGGCAGCTGGCGACGCCGGAAGCGCGCCGGACCGCCGTGCGGCTGTCGCGTCAGGGTCCGGGGCTGAGCCCGCGCGAGCGCGACTGCCTGGCCCGCGTCGCCCGCGGCGCGTCCAGCAAGGGTATCGCCCGCCAGCTGGCGCTGTCCGTCGACACGATCAACGAATACATCGGCTCGGCGATGCGCAAGCTGCAGGCCTCGAGCCGCACCGAGGCCGTGGCCACCGCCCTCGCCCTCGGCTTGCTGCCTCTCTGACGGCCTGGCTGATATCCCCGGGGTGACATCTGCCGCCGGACGTCGCACCCTGCCCTCCCCGCACGAAGCACGCCCCGCCGCCGCGGCGGGAGGGAGACGGACATGGATCTGGGACTGACCGGCCGCAAGGCCCTGGTGTGCGCCGCCAGCAAGGGGCTGGGCAGGGGCTGCGCCCTGGCGCTGGCGCGCGAAGGCGTCGAGGTCACCATCACCGCCCGCGGCGCCGAGGCGCTGGAGGTGACGGCCGAGGAGATCCGCCGCATTACCGGCGCCAGGGTCACGACCGTGGCCGGCGACATCGCCACCGACGCCGGCCGCGAGGCCGCCCTGGCCGCCTGCCCGGAGCCGGACATCCTGGTGAACAATGCCGGCGGCCCGCCGCCAGGTGATTTCCGCGACTGGGACCGCGACGCCTGGATCAAGGCGATCGACGCCAACATGCTGACCCCGATCTTCCTGACCCGGGCGGTGGTCGACGGCATGGCGGCGCGCGGCTTCGGCCGCATCGTCAACATCACCTCCAGCTCGGTGAAGGCGCCGATCGCGGAGCTGGGCCTGTCGAACGGCGCCCGCTCCGGCCTGACCGGCTTCATCGCCGGCGTCGCCCGGCAGGTGGCGGGCAAAGGCGTCACCATCAACGGCTTGCTGCCGGGCTCCTTCGACACCGACCGGCTGCGCGGCGGCATCAACGCCGCGGCCCAGCGCGCGGGCGAGGACGCCGAGGCGGTCGCCAACCGGCGCCGCGCCGCGATCCCGGCCCGCCGCTTCGGCCAACCGGACGAGTTCGGCGCAGCCTGCGCCTTCCTGTGCAGCGTCCATGCCGGCTACATCACCGGCCAGAACCTGCTGATCGACGGCGGCGCCTTCCCGGGCACGTACTGATTGTCAGGCCCGGATCCCCGCCAAATCGTGCCGCAGGATCGGCCGAGCGGGGATGCGGCGGGCCACCTCGCGAAAGCCAAGGCGGGCGAAGGTCGAGGCATAGCCGCTGCCCGACGCGCTGGGCGACAGCGCGGCGTCGAAGGGATAGGCCTCCAGCGCCGGCGCCCCGGCCCGCTTCGCCGCCCGCAGCGCCGCCTCGATCAGCGCCGTGCTGACGCCGCGGCGGCGCCAGCCCTTGCGGATGTAGAAGCAGGACAGCGCCCAGACCGCCACGTCGTCGACGGCCTTGAGGCGCCAGTTGCGGTCCAGCTCCGGCAGCGCCGCGCGCGGGGTCAGCTGGCACCAGCCGACCGCGAGATCCCCGGAGAAGGCCAGCAGCCCGGGCGGCGGCCCCTGTTCCACCACGGCGTGGAAATCGGCCTTGTTCTCGGATCGCGGCCGGCGGCGATAGGCGGCGCCGATGCGGCCATGCATGCACCAGCAGCCATTGACCGCGCCGGCCGGCCCGAACAGGTCCTCCAGCGCCGGCCACAGCTCCGGCGTCAGCGGATGGATGGCGAATCCCATGCCGGCTCTCCCCGACCGGTTGCTCCTCCGATCAACAGCCGGGCGGCCGCTCCGGCTCCGGAACCCGTTCCGAATCCGACCGGGATGGTGCAGTCTCCCGGCCATGAACGAGACACCCCGCATCCTGTATGGCCGCGAGCAGGACCTAAACGTCGCCGAGTTCCGGCGCGTGCTGGTCGAGTCCGGCCTCGGCCGCATCCGCCCGGTGGATGACGAGCCGCGGCTGCAGGCGATGATCGACGGCGCCAACCTGATCGTCACCGCCCGGCTGAACCAGCCCGGCCGGCCGCTGGTCGGGTTCGGCCGCGCCGTCACCGATACGGTCTGGTGCTGCTACCTGTCCGACCTCGCCGTCTCGCCCTCGGCCCAGGGCCTCGGCGTCGGCCGCGGCCTGCTGGACGAGGCGCGGCGGCAGCTCGGGCCCAGCGTCAGCCTGTACCTGATCTCGGTGCCCGAGGCGGTCGGCTTCTACGAGCGGGCCGGGATGACGCGGCTGATCGACGCCTTCTCCTACAAGCGCGAACGCTGACGCCGCAGACAAGGGATCTTCCGCATGACCGACCTTCCCGTCCGCCCGTTCCATGGCCGCGACGGCGTTCCGCTGGCCTATCGCGAGCTCGGCGAGGGCCGGCCGCTGGTGCTGATCCACGGCTTCTTCTCGACCGCCACGGTCAACTGGCTGCGCTACGGCCACGCCGCGGCGATCGCCGAGCGGGGCTATCGCGTGATCATGCCGGACCTGCGCGGCCACGGCGACAGCGGCAAGCCGCACGACCCGGCCGCCTATCCGCGCGACATCCTGGCGGATGACGGGCTGGCGCTGGTCGAGCAGCTGGGGCTGGACGACTACGACCTCGGCGGCTATTCGCTGGGCGGGCGGACGGTGGTGCGGATGCTGGCGCGCGGCGCCGCGCCCGGCCGGGCGATCGTCGCCGGCATGGGCCTGAACGGCATCGTCAGCGCCGGCGGCCGCAACGCCTATTTCCGCCGCATCCTGACCCATCTCGGCAGCTTCCAGCGCGGCACGCCGGAATGGATGGCCGAGGCCTTCCTGAAGACCGTCGGCGGCGACCCGGAGGCGCTGCTGCAGGTGCTGGGCACCTCGGTCGACACGCCGCGCGAGGCGCTGGCGCAGATCGCGGTGCCGACCCTGGTCGTGGCCGGCGCCGAGGATGACGACAACGGCTCGGCCGCCGACCTCGCCGCCGCCCTGCCCGAAGGCCGCCACGCCACCATTCCCGGCAACCATATGGGCGCGGTGGCGAAGCCGGAGCTGGGCGCCGCGATCGCGGAGTTCCTCGGGGACGCGCCGCGGGGCTGACGTCCCGAGGTCACTCCCGCGCCTGGGACGCCCGCCACATCAGCCGGTCGGTCATCCGGTCGCTGAGCAGGCGGACCAGCAGCAGCAGGATCCGGGCGCCGCCGCCGACCGGATAACGGGTGCGCGGCCGCCGGGCCGCCGCCGCCCGGCCGATCGCCTCCGCCACCACCTCGGGCGGGGACGGGAAGCTCGACGCCACGGCCCGTTCGTACATCCTGGCGTGGCGGCGGGCATAAGGGCCGTAGACGGTGTCGCCGGAGACACGCAGCAGGCTGCCGAAGGCGATGCCGCCCCATTCGGTGCGGATCGCGCCGGGCTCGATCACCACCACGTCGATGCCGAAGGGCATCAGCTCCATCCGCAGGCAGTCGCTCAGCCCCTCCAGCGCGAATTTGGTGGCGTGGTACCAGGCGCCGAAGGGCTCGCCGGACTTGCCGCCGATCGAGCTGACATTGATGATCCGGCCGCTCTTGTGGGCCCGCATGATCGGCAGCGCCAGCTGGCACAGCCGGGCGGCGCCGAACAGGTTCACCTCGAACTGCCGGCGCGCCTCGTCCAGCGGCACGTCCTCCAGCGCGCCGTAGCTGCCATAGCCGGCGTTGTTGACCAGCAGGTCCAGCCGGCCCGTCTCACCGCGGATCCGCTCCACCGCCGCGACGATCGAGGCGTCGTCGGTGAGGTCGAGCGCGACCAGCCGCGCCCCGGCCATGGCCAGCGTCGCCATCCGGTCGACCCGCCGCGCCGCGGCGTAGACGGTGTAGCCGTCGGCGATCAGCCGCCGCACCGTCGCCTCGCCGATGCCGGCCGAAGCGCCCGTCACCAATGCAACCTTGTCCAACTCTGATGCTCCACAAACGCGGGAGCTGATCCTATAAGTCTGGAGTGCGGTCCAGGGTCAAGGGCCGCAATCGCCGGA
This sequence comes from Inquilinus sp., assembly GCF_039594555.1. GTDB lineage: Bacteria > Pseudomonadota > Alphaproteobacteria > DSM-16000 > Inquilinaceae > Inquilinus. The sequence continues at coordinate 7,147 of NZ_JBCNNF010000064.1, read as the reverse complement.
GCCGGACCATGCTGATCTCGGATTTCGCGCGGGCGACGGGGCTGCCCGTGGACACCGTGCGCTTCTATGTCCGCCGCGGGCTGCTGACGCCCGGGACCAACGGCAAGGGCGGCCGCAACCCGTACCAGGTCTTCACCGCCGAGCATGTGCGGGAGGCCCGGTTGATCCGCATGGCGCAGTCGCTGGGCATGTCGCTGAAGGAGATCGCGGCGATCAGTCAGGAAAACCGCCGCGGCGGCATCACCCGCGAGCGCAGCATCGAGTTGATGGCGGAGCAGCTGGCCCGGCTGGAGACGAAGGCGGCGGAGCTGCAGGCGATGGCCGGCTATCTGCGCGCCAAGCTGGCCTGGCTGAACGGCGGCGAACAGGAGCCGGAGCCGGACTTCATCGATCAGTTGGAGCGCGCATCCGGCCGCCGCGGCTGAGGCAGGCGCGGCCCCGCCCGAAGGCGAGGCCGCCCGGGATCACAGCACGAAGTCCGACGCGGTCAGCGGGTGGTCGGAGACGACGTTGATCGCCATGTCAGGTGCCTTGTCGCCATTGGTGTCGACATACACCACCTGGATCGCCCCCGCCGTCACCACCCGGATCTCCGCCCCTGCCCCGGTGAAGTTGCCGGTGCCGAAGGTGAAGGCGGTGTCGCCGTTCTCGGCATTGCCGTCCGCGTCGATCGCCGACAGGTCGATCTTGTCGCCGGTCGAGAAGTCCGTGATCGTGTCCTTGCCGGAGGAGGCCACGGTGCTGTCCGACAGGGCCGTATAGACGAAGGTGTCGTTGCCGGCGCCGCCCTTCAGCAGGTCGGCGCCGCCGCCGCCGGTGAGCACGTCGTCACCGCCCTGCCCCCACAGCGTGTTGGCGCCGGCATCGCCGGTCAGCGTGTCGTTGAAGCCGGAGCCCAGCACCTGTTCGATGCCGCTGAGGGTGTCGCCCTGCGCGTCGCCGCCCGTGCCGGTGCCGGTGACCAGGCTCACCGTCACCCCGGCGGAGGAGCTGGCGTAGCTGGCGGTATCGATGCCGGCGCCGCCGACCAGCGTGTCGGCCCCGACCCCACCTTCGAGGATGTCATTGCCGTCGCCGCCGTCGAGCTGGTCGTTGCCGTCGCCGCCATAGAGGTTGTCGTTCCCGGCCTCGCCGAAGACGATGTCGTTGCCGGTGCCCGCATCCACGGAATCATCGTTGTTGCCGCCATGGATGGTGTCGACACCGTCGCCGCCGACGAGCCGGTCATTGCCGTCGCCGCCGCTGAGATTGTCGTCGCCGCCCTCGCCGGAGAGCGAGTCGTCGCCGCCATTGCCGACGAGCGTATCGTTGCCGAGCTCGCCGCCGAGGATGTTGCGGCCGTTGTCGCCGGTCAGCTGGTCGTCATGGCTGGAGCCGTAGACGTTCTCGATGCTGATCAGCGTGTCGCCCTGGGCGAAGCCGCCCGAGGCGGTGCCGGCCAGCAGGTTGATGACGACACCCTGCTCCGAGCCCTGGTAGTTGGCGGTGTCCGACCCGGCGCCGCCGTTCAGCGTGTCGCCGCCGTCGCCGCCCCGGAGCGTGTCGTCGCCCGCCCCACCGTTCAGCACATTGGCGCCACCATTGCCGTAGAGATGGTCGGCGAAGGCGGAGCCGGTGAGGTTCTCGATATCCTGCAGCGTGTCGCCCTGGGCATCGCCGCCGGTCCCAGCACCGGTGGAGAGGTCGACCGTCACGCCGGCGGCCGAGCCGGAATAGTCCGCCGTGTCGTTGCCGTCACCGCCGAAGATCTGGTCCGCCCCGGCACCCCCGGTGAGCACGTCGTTGCCGAAGCCGCCGAGGAGGATGTCGTCGCCGGCCAGCCCATCGATGGTGTCGTTGCCGTCGGAGCCGATCATCCGGTCGGCCCCGGCCCCGGCCACCAGCGAGACCCGGAAGATGTCGAAGCCGGTGCCGTTGCCCTCGGCCCCCACCCCGGTGTTGGTCGCCTGCGACTGGAAGGTGACGTAATGGCCGTCGGCCGAGATCCACGGCGTGTTGGACAGGTCGTTCAGCTGCGACCCGTCGAAGGCGACGGACAGGCGCGTCACGTTGCCGGTCAGCATATCCTTCAGGAAGATGTCGCGGAGGCCGTTGGTATCGCCCTGCACGAGATTGCTGGCGTTGCTGAGGAAGACGACATAGCGGCCGTCGGCGGAGACCACGGCCTGGGTCGACAGGTCGTCCCCCTGGGTGCCGTCGGTGGCGGTGGAGACAAGGGTGGTGGTGTTGGTCTGCAGGTCGCGAAGGAAGATGTCCGTGGTGGCGTTGGTGTCGCTGGCCACCAGGTTGGTCGCGTCGCTCTGGAACACGACGTAGCGGCCGTTGCCGGAAATGGTGGCGCCCGACGACTGGGCGTTCCCCGACCCGCCGCCGATGGCGGCCGAGACCAGAGTGGTGGTGCCGCCAGCGATGTCGCGGACGAAGACGTCGGTGGTGGCGCCGTTGCTGTCGTTGGCCGTCAGGTTGCTGGACGTGCTGACGAAGGAGACCTTGTTGCCGTCATCGGACAGGCGGCCGACCAGGGAGTTGCCGTTGCCTTGCGACCCGTCATTCGCCACCGAGACGCGGCTGGTGACGCCGGTCTGGATGTTCTTGACGAACACGTCGCTGAACCCGTTGCTGTCACCGGCGACCAGATTGGTCGCGGTGCTCTGGAAGCTGACGAAACGGCCGTCGCCGGTGACGTCGAGGTTTTGGCTGGTACCGTTGGCCTGACTGCCGTCTGACGCCGTGGAGACTCGCGTGGTGACGCCGGTCAGGGTGTCCTTCATGAAGACATCGAGGACGCCATTGGTGTCGCCGCCGACCAGGTTGGTCGCGATGCTGGTGAAGAACACATAGCGCCCGTCATCTGTGATCAGCGGCACGCTGGAGATGTTGTTGCCCTGCGTCCCGCCTGTGGCGGTCGAGACCAGCGTCGTCGTGCCGGTCAGGGTGTCGCGCAGGAACACGTCGAAGAAGCCGTTGACGTCGCCCCCGACAAGGTTGGTCGCGGTGCTCTGATACACGACGTAGCGGCCGTCCGCCGACATCGTGGCGTTGGTGGCGATGTTGTTGGCGCTGGTGCCGCCGCTGTCGACCGAGATCCGGGTGAGCGAGCTGGAGTTGACGGTCATGACGAAAAGCCTCCCTTTTGTATGCGCAGGCGACGGCAGCCGCAGCACCGTCGGGAAAATCAGAAAGAAAGCAAAATTGTACGAATAGCAGTTGTACGGGCAATGAATGCGGGTTCACACGCCGGCGTTCTACACGCCCCACCTCGCCGCGGCAACCGCGCGGGACTTGCGCGAAACTCGACATATCCGGCGATGTCGTCAGACGGACTTATCCGCTCGAAAAAACGGAGGCGCGGACAAGCCGCGCCTCCCGGATCCATCCGGATGGACCGCCGATCAGAGAACGAAATCCGCCTCGGCCAGGGCGTGGTCGGACAGGACGACGATCACCGAATCCGGGTTCTTGTCGCCGGTGGTGTCGAGATAGACGCCCTGGTAGCCGTTGCCGAAATCCACCACCCGCACTTCCCCGGCCGTGCCGGTGAAGGCGCCGGTGCCGAAGGCGAAGGCGGCGTTGCCCGGGCCGGCGCCGTTGGCATCGATCGCTGACAGGTCGATCCGGTCGCCGGCCGCGAAGTCCGCGATCGTGTCCCGCCCCGCCGCCGCCACGGTGCTGTCGGCCGTGCTGGCATAGACGAAGCTGTCATTGCCGGCGCCGCCCTTCAGCATGTCCGCGCCGGCGCTGCCGGTGATGACGTCGTCTCCGGCGCCGCCCCAGAGGGTGTTGGCCCCGGCGTCGCCGGTCAGCCGGTCGCCCTGGTCCGAACCGAACACCTGCTCGATGCTGCTGAAGGTGTCGCCCTGGGCGTCGCCGCCCGAGACCACGCCGGTGGCCAGGTTGATCGTCACCCCGGCGGCCGAGCCGACATAGCTCGCCGTGTCGATGCCGTTGCCGCCCTTCAGCGCGTCGCCGCCGGCGCCGCCGATCAGCAGATCGTCGCCATCCTGCCCCCACAGGGCGTTGGCATTCGCGTCGCCGGTCAGGCGGTCGGCCAGGGCCGAGCCCATCAGCTGCTCGATTCCGGACAGGGTGTCGCCCTGGGCGTCGCCCCCCGTGGCCGTGCCGGTGGCCAGGTTGACCGCCACTCCGGCAGCCGAGCTGGCGTAGCTGGCCGTGTCGATGCCGGCACCGCCGATCAGCACGTCGGCGCCGGCCGCACCCTCCAACAGGTCGTTGTCGTCGCCGCCATCGATCTGGTCGTCGCCGTCGCCGCCATAGAGCACGTCGTTCCCGGCATCGCCGAAGACCCGGTCGTTGAAGAGGCCGGCATCGACCGAATCCGCGCCGTTGCCGCCATGAATCTCGTCGAGGCCGACATCGCCGACCAGCCGGTCGGCCCCGTCGCCGCCGTCGAGCTGGTCGTCGCCCGCGCCGCCATAGAGCGCATCGTCGCCGGCGTCGCCGAACACCCGGTCGTTGTAGCTGCCGGCATCGACCGTGTCCGCGCCGTCGCCGCCATGGATGGTGTCGATGCCGCTGCCGCCGGAGACATGGTCGTTGCCGTCGCCGCCGTTCAGGATGTCGTCGCCGATCTCGCCGACCAGGACGTCGTCGCCACCATTGCCGTTGAGCGTGTCGTTGCCGAACGCGCCGTTGAGGGCATTGGCGCCGTTGTCGCCGGTCAGGTGGTCCTCGCCGACCGATCCGTACAGGTTCTCGATGCTGGTCAGCATGTCGCCGTCGGCGTCGCCGCCCGAGGCGGTGCCTGCCAGCAGGTCGACCGCGACCGCCGCGGCCGAGCCCTGATAGTCGGCGGTGTCCGAGCCGGCGCCGCCGTCCAGCCTGTCGCCCCCCTCGCCGCCGCGGAGCGTGTCGTCGCCCGCCCCGCCCGCCAGCACGTTGCCGTTGATGTCGCCGTACAAGCGGTCCGCGAAGGCCGAGCCGGTGACGTTGTCGATGTCGACCAGCTCGTCGCCCTGGGCGTCGCCGCCGGTGCCGGTGCCGGCGGCCATGTCGACCGTCACCCCCGCGGTCGAGGTCGAGTAGTCCGCCGTGTCGACGCCGTCCCAGCCGAACAGCCGGTCCGCCCCGGCCCCGCCTCTCAGCGTGTCGTCGCCGAACCCGCCGGTGAGGATGTCGTCGCCTGCCAGCCCGTCGAGCGTGTCGTTGCCGTCGGAGCCGATCATGTGGTCGGCGCGGGCCGTGGCGCGGAGCGAGACCTGGAACAGGTCGATGGCGCCGTTGGTGTCGGCGGTCGGGCTCTCGGCCAGGTTGGTTGCCATCGAGCGGAACGTGACGGTGCTGCCGTCGGCCGAGATCCTCGGCTGGGCGGAGTCGCCATTGGCCGCCGAGCCGTCATACGCCACGGAGAGACGCGTCACCGTGCCGGTCAGCATATCCTTCACGAAGATGTCGAATGATGGAATGACCTCACCCTCCACCAGGTTCGATGCCTCGCTCGCGAACACGATGTAGCGGCCGTCGGCCGAGATGTCGGGAGAGAACGACCGTCCATTGGCCTCGGCCCCGGTGCCGGACGTGGAGACGCGAACCGTGGTGTCGGTCTGCAGGTCGCGCATGAAGATGTCGACCGCGCCGTTGGTGTCGCCCGCCACCAGGTTGGTCGCGGCGCTCTGGAACACGACGTAGCGGCCGTCGCCGGAGATCGACGCCTGGTCCGAATAGTCGTTCGCATGGGTGCCGTCGGTGGCGACCGAGACGCGCTCGGTGGTCCCGGCCGCAAGGTCGCGGACGAAGATGTCGTCGCGGCTGTTGGTGTCGCCGGCGACGAGATTGCCGGCGTGGCTGAGGAAGACGACGCGCTGGCCATCATCGGAGACGCGGGCATCGCGCGAGTAGGAGTCGCCCTGGGCTTCGCCGTCGGAGACGGAGACGCGGGTCGTGGTCCCCGTCTGCAGGTCGCGCAGGAAGATGTCGGTCTGACCGTTGGTGTCGCCGGCCACCAGGTTGGTGGCGCCGCTGTTGAACACGACGTAGCGCCCGCTGGCCGAGATATCGGTGTTGCCGGAGTGCCCGTCGGCCAGCCCTCCCCCCGCGGCGACGGAGACGAGGGTGGTGGTGCCGGTCTGGAGATCCCGCAGGAAGACGTCCGTAAAGCCGTTGGTGTCGCCGTCGATGAGGTCTTTGGCTTGGCTGTGGAAGATGACATAGCGCCCGTCATCCGAGATCATCGGCGACGACGACAGGCCGTCGGGATCACCGCCTGTGGTGTCCACCGAGATCCGTGTCGTCGTGCCGGTCTGCGTGTCGCGCAGGAAGATGTCCGGCTGGTTGTTGCCGTCGCCGGGGACCAGGTTGGTCCCATAGTCGTCGAACACGACATAGCGGCCGTCCCCCGAGACCGCCCCGCTCTGGGCCCTGCCATTGGCCTGGATATTGCCGGTCCCGACCGAAACTCGCGCCATGATTTTATTCCTTTGCAAAGGTCGCAAAGAAGACGGCCCGGCTTTCCGAATCTTCTTCGGCGCCTGAAATAAAAATACAAACTAATATTAACCCCCGAGCCGCGAGTATTTTACACGCGGTCGAGGTTCTCAGCAATCGATGGCAGTTTCGCTTCGGCGTGGCGAGACTTGGCGCTAGCGAACCAGGATGGCGCGGAAGTCGTTGACGTTGGTCAGGGTCGGGCCGGTCACCACCAGCCGGTCGAGCGCCGCGAAATAGCTGTAGGCATCGTTGTTGGCCAGGAACTCGGCCGCGATGAGCCCCTGCGCCTTGCCCTGCGCCAGCGTCCCGGCATCGGTCCAGGCGCCGGCATTATCCTCCGACCCGTCGATGCCATCGGTGTCGCAGGCGATGGCGGAGACGCCGGGCCGGCCCTGCAGCTGGATGGTCAGCGCCAGCAGGAGCTCGACATTGCGGCCGCCCCTGCCCTGCCCCTTCACCGTTACCGTGGTCTCGCCGCCCGACAGCAGCACGCAGGGCCGCGCTGCCGGCTGGCCGTGGCGCACTGCCTGCTCGGCGATGCCGGCCAGGACCCGGCCGACCTCCCGCGCCTCGCCCTCCAGCGCGTCGCCCAGGATCAACGGGGTGAGGCCGAGATCGCGCGCCTTCGCCGCCGCCGTTTCCAGCGCCATCTGCGGCGTCGCCAGCATGTGCAGCTCCGCCGCCGGCAGCTCGGCCGGCGCGG
>NZ_JBCNNF010000639.1:0-2535 GCF_039594555.1 Inquilinus sp. | reverse complement strand
GTCCGGCTGTCGGGGAGAGGGAGGGGCCCGACGCCGCAGGAGGCGGGAGGGTGAGGGGGCTCGCGCCGCCCGGCGCGGTTCTCCGGCTGGGAGGATGGTGTTCGGCCGTCGGATCCTGCTGGCGCTGCTGGTCGCCGGCCTGGCCGCGCCGGGCTGGGCCGCCGACCTGACGCGCGACCAGGTGGTCGCGGCCCTGGCCCGCGCCACCCCGGCGGCACCGGCCGATTTCTCCGGCAAGTCGCTGGAGAAGGTCGATCTCAGCCGGCTCGACCTGTCCGGGGCGAAGCTCGCCGGCGCCGACCTGTTCGCGGCCAGGCTGGAGGACAGCAACCTCACCGGGGCCGATCTGACCGGCGCCAATCTCGGCCTGGCCTGGGTGATCCGGGCCAACTTCACCGGGGCCGACCTGTCCCGCGCCAATGTCCAGGGCCTGGTCGTTGCCTCGGGCCTGCAGACCAATCCGGCCGAAGCGCCGGTCTTCCTGCGCACGAAGTTCGTGAAGGCGCGGGTGATCGCCCGCTTCGGCGGCTTCGACCTGCGCGGGGCCGATTTCACTGGCGCCATGCTGGCGGTCGACATGCGTAACCAGTCGATGGGGATCCTGCGGGCCGATTTCTCCGGCGCCCGGCTGGAGGGGGCCACCTTCGCCGGAGCCGATCTCGGCCGCGCCTGGTTCCGCTTCGCCAAGCTGCAGGGCGCTCGCTTCACCGGCGCCAGCCTGCAGCATGTCGACTTCTCAGGCGCCGATCTGACCGGGGCTGACCTCACCGGCGCGGACGCCACCGGGGCGGATTTCGGCGGCGCGGTCCTGGCCGGCGCCATCGGGCTCGACACCGTCAAGGGGCTGGATCCCGCGGTCCCGCGCCGGTAGCGGGACGATCAACGTCAACGCGGCCCTGGCCGCAAGCCGGCAAGCCCGCAGAAGGCGGCCGGCACGAGTGGAGGACAGATGTCGACGATCGCGCAGCGAAGATCGCCGCCCCCGGCCGCGTCATGGATGGCGCGGATGATGGAGAGCCGCAACGCGCTGGGGCTGGCCTTCCTGCTGCCGGCCGCGGTGATCCTGCTGCTGTTCCTGACCTATCCGCTGGGCCTCGGCGTCTATCTCGGCTTCACCGACACGCGGCTGGGCCGTCCCGGCATCTGGATCGGCACCGAGAATTACGAGTTCCTGTTCGACGACCCGATCTTCTGGCTGTCGGTGTTCAACACCGTGCTCTACACGACCGTCGCCAGCCTGTTCAAATTCGTGCTCGGCCTGTGGCTGGCGCTGCTGCTGAACCGGCATTTGCCGTTCAAGGCGTTCCTGCGCGCCATCGTGCTGCTGCCCTGGGTGGTGCCGACCGTGCTGTCCGGCATCGCCTTCTGGTGGATCTTCGACGCCCAGTTCTCGGTGATCTCCTGGGGGCTGATCAAGCTCGGGCTGATCGACACGCCGATCAACTTCCTGGGCGACGTCGCCAATGCCCGCGCCTCGGTGATCGCCGCCAACATCTGGCGCGGCATCCCCTTCGTCGCCATCACGCTGCTGGCCGGGCTGCAGACCATCCCGCAATCGCTGTACGAGGCGGCGGTGCTGGACGGGGCCAGCAACTGGCAGCGCTTCCGCTGGATCACCCTGCCGATGCTGTCGCCGATCATCGCCGTGGTGATGACCTTCTCGGTGCTGTTCACCTTCACCGACTTCCAGCTGATCTACGTACTGACCCGCGGCGGCCCGCTGAACGCGACCCATCTGATGGCGACGCTGTCGTTCCAGCGCGCCATCCCCGGAGGCCAGCTGGGGGAGGGGGCGGCGATCGCCTCGGCCATGATCCCGTTCCTGCTGGCGGCGGTGATGTTCAGCTATTTCGGCCTGCAGCGGCAGCGCTGGCAGCAGGGGGGGCGCGACTGATGGTCGTGAAACAGGACGCCGTCGCCGACGAAGGCGGCATGGGCTATCTCGAGAAGCTGCCGCGCCGGGTGGTGACGGTCTATCTGCCGCTCGCCGTGTTCGTCTTCGTGCTGCTGTTCCCCTTCTACTGGATGGGGATCACCTCGATCAAATCGAACGCCGAGCTGTACAACTACAAGGATTTCAACCCGTTGTGGGTGGCCGAGCCGACGCTGCGGCACATCCGCTTCCTGCTGTTCGAGACCTCGTATCCCGCCTGGCTGTGGAACACGATGGTGATCGCGATGGGATCGACCGTGCTGGCGCTGGTCTGCTCCGTCCTCGCCGCCTATGCGATCGAGCGGCTGCGCTTCACCGGCGCGCGCTTCGTCGGCCTCGCCATCTTCCTGGCCTATCTGGTGCCGCCCTCGATCCTGTTCATCCCGCTGGCGGTGCAGCTCAGCGGCCTCGGCCTCCTGAACAGCCAGTGGTCGCTGATCCTGACCTATCCGACCTTCCTCGTGCCGTTCTGCACCTGGCTCCTGATGGGCTATTTCCGCTCGATCCCGTTCGAGCTGGAGGAATGCGCCATCATAAGGGCCCGGTCCCGACCGGGTGGCGGGCATAGGCCGAACCTGCCGCCTTCACCGCGGTCGGAGAGT
>NZ_JBCNNF010000638.1:0-2544 GCF_039594555.1 Inquilinus sp. | reverse complement strand
CCGCCAACCTCGGCCGAGGCTGCGGCGAGCTTGCCCGGGTCCCGGCCGGCGATGGTGACGCGCAGGCCATCGGCCTGCAGCCGCTTGGCCGTGGCCAGCCCGATTCCCGAGGAACCGCCGATGACGAAGGCATGGGTCTGCGTTGCGGACATGGAGATCTCCATCCGTTGGTAAATGCGATGCTGGGAGGAAGAGGCGCGGCGCTAGGCCGGCCCGATCCCGGTGAGACGTTCGCTCAGGGCGCGCAGCCGTTCCCGCGCCCGCGGATCCTCAGCCTGGGCCAACGGACGCGATGGCCGCCTGCCGTTGAAGTAGACTCCGCTCTCGCCCTCGAGATCGGGGGAAACGGCGAGGGCGAGGATCGCCTCGCCGCCTTCCTCGACCGTGCTGATCGGCGAAGTGCCGCTCTGCCGTACCATGGTGGTGTCCATATAGGTCGCGGGATGCAGGCAGGTCGCCGTGACGCCGCTGCCCGCCAGCTCCCCGGCCAGGTCGAAGGTGAACAGGATCTGCGCCAGCTTGCTCTGGCAATAGGCGCGGACGCCGCTGTAGCCGCGGGCCAGCATGACGTCGTCGAAGTCGATCGCCTGCTGCCCGGCGGAGGCGACGTTGACGATCCGGGCCGGGGCGGCGCGCCGCAGCGCCGGCAGCAGCAGCCGGGTCAGCAGGAAGCCGGCGAGGTAGTTCACGGCGAAGCGCAGCTCGTGCCCGTCCGCGCTGGCCTCGCGGCGCGGGCTGGGCCCGGTGCCGATGCCGGCATTGTTGATCAGCACGTCCAGCCGGTCGCGCCGTGCCAGCACGGCCTCGGCCAGGCGCCGCACCTCGGCCAGGGAGGACAGGTCGGCCGGCAGGAACTCGGCGCTGCCGCCCTCGGCGCGGATCGCCTCCAGCACCGCCCGGCCGCGCTCCTGGCTGCGGCCGTGCAGCAGCACATGGGCGCCAGCCGCCGCCAGCCGCCGGGCGACCCAGCGGCCCACGCCGTCGGTCGAACCGGTGATCAGGATGGTCTTGCCGTTCAGGTCCATGTTTCGGACTCCTCCATTGCCCGTCCGTCGACAGGAAGATGGACGCTGTCCCGGGCGGTAAACAGGACCGGGTTTATCCTGGTATCGATACTGATATGCTGAGGGGATGACGGTGATCGATCCGGCCCCGGATGCGGGGCGGCGGCGCGAGCTGGGCGCCTTCCTGCGATCGCGGCGCGAGCGGCTGGCGCCGCGCGATGTCGGCCTGCCCGACGGGTCGCGGCGGCGGACGCCGGGCCTGCGGCGCGAGGAGGTGGCGCTGCTCGGCGGCGTGGGCGCCACCTGGTACAGCTGGCTGGAGCAGGGGCGCGACGTGCGGCCCTCGGCCGAGACGCTCGCGGCGCTGGCCCGGGCCTTGCGACTGGATTCGGCCGAGCGGCGACATCTGTTCGTCCTGGCCGGACGACCGGCGCCGGAGGAGCGGGCGCAGGCGCCGGAGGAGGTCTGCGAGCCGCTGCGCCGGATGCTCGACTGCCTGACCGACCAGCCGGCCCAGGTTCTGGGCCGGCGCTGGGACGTGCTGGCCTGGAACCGCGCGGCCGAGGTGGTGTTCGGCGACTATGGCGTGCTGCGGGACGATGCGCGCAACACCATGAGCATGATCTTCACCGATCCGGGGCATCGGCGGCTGCTGGCGGATTGGGAGGCGGTGGCACGGGCGGCCCTGGCCCAGTTCCGGGCCGACAGCGCCAAATACGCCGGCGACCCGGAGTTCGAACGGCTGGTCGCCCATCTGATGCAGGCGAGCCCGGAGTTCCGGGAATGGTGGCCACGGCACGAGGTGATGCCGCACCTGTCCGGCCGCAAGCGCATCCGTCACCCGGTGGCGGGCCCGATGGTGTTCGAGCACACCGCCATGCGTTTCGACGACGGCACCGACCGGCGCATGGTCGTCTATGTCCCGCTGGCCGAATCCGACACCATCGCCAAGCTGGGCCGGCTGCTGCACACCAAGGCCGTGGCCGCGGAGTAGTCGGGAGTTTCTTTTGACTGCCATGCCCGGGCTTGACCCGGGCATCCAGAAGATATCGAGGTCGCTCTGGGTGGCCCCTGGATTGCCGGGCTTGACCCGGCAATCCAGGGGCCACCGAGAGCGGTTCTTGAAAGCCCCTGGATCCTCGGGCCAAGCCCGAGGACGACAATAAATAGAATAGGAACCCGAGATAAACACGCCTTAGTTGCGATATTTCCTCAACCGGACAGCCGTGGGGCAAGCCCGGCAATGACAATAAGGGTTTCGCCCCGTGGTGGGGGTGTATCCCTCATTCGTCCCAGGAGGCCAGGCCGAGCAGCTTCTCGCCCAGCTCGGTCAGCGCCGCGCGCTCGTAGCGGGTCTTCTCCCATTCCCGCGGGTCGCCCGGGAAGGCGTAGCCCTTCGGCGGCTCGCGGTCGCGCCAGGACTGGACGCGCCATTCGCGCAGCTCGGCATTGCCCTCATCGGCCGGGGTCATCGAGATGTATTGCGCCATCCGCACCCGGTCCTGCGACCGGTTCGGGCGGATGCCGTGCGCCAGCAGGC
>NZ_JBCNNF010000637.1:0-2595 GCF_039594555.1 Inquilinus sp. | reverse complement strand
GGAAGCCCAGCGGTGCCAGCGCCGCCTCCAGCACGCCCAGCGCCCCGGCATCGGCCGGGGTGACGCTGGGGCAGCGGATCAGCGCCTGGGTCAGCTCGATCGGGTCGGGAACGGTCATGGGACGAAGATGCTCTCGCTCGATCTCGGAAGGGCCTGCGTCCCTCCGCCACATCCGGGTTCAGCCCGAGGGGCCGGTGCCGCCCCCTCACCCGGAACCGCTGCCGCGGTTCCGACCTCTCCCCGGGGGAGAGGTAAAATCCCCTCTCCTTGGGGAGAGGGAGGGACCCGGCCCGCTTGGGCCGGGAGGGTGAGGGGGTTTCGGGCCTCGGCCATCGCAGATCAGTCGCGCAGCAGCTCGTTGATCGAGGTCTTGGCGCGGGTGCGCTCGTCCACCCGTTTGACGATCACGGCGCAGGCCAGCGAGGGCCCCGGCGTGCCGTCGGCTAGCGGCTTGCCGGGCAGCGCCCCGGGCACCACCACCGAGTAGGCCGGGACGCGGCCGTAGCTGACGGTGCCGGTCTCGCGGTCGACGATCTTGGTGGTGGCGCTGAGGAACACGCCCATCGACAGCACCGACCCGCGCTCGACGATCACGCCCTCGACCACCTCCGACCGGGCGCCGATGAAGCAGTCGTCCTCGATGATCACCGGGTTGGCCTGCAGCGGTTCGAGCACCCCGCCGATGCCGACACCGCCCGACAGATGGCAGTTCTTGCCGATCTGGGCGCAGGAGCCGACGGTGGCCCAGGTGTCGACCATGGTGCCGCTGTCGACCCGGGCGCCGACATTGACGAAGCTCGGCATCAGCACCACGCCCGGCGCGATGTAGGCGGAGCGGCGGACGACCGCGCCCGGCACGCTGCGGAAGCCGGCGTCGCGGAAGCGGTTCTCGCCCCAGCCCAGGGTCTTCGGCGCCACCTTGTCGTACCAGACCGCGCCGTCCGGCCCGCCCTCGACGATCTTGCTGTCGGTGATGCGGAAGGACAGCAGCACCGCCATCTTCAGCCATTGATGCGCCTGCCATTCGCCGTCGATCTTCTCGGCCACGCGCAGGGTGCCGTTGTCGAGGCCCTCCAGCGCCGCCTCGATGGCATCGCGGGCGGCGCCCTGGGTGGCCGGGGTCAGGCTGTTGCGGTCGGCCCAGGCCTGTTCGATGGCGGTCTTCAGCGCGGTGTCGGTCATGGCAGGAAATCGGCAGCCTCTGGTGTCGGGCCCGCACGATGGGGCGCCCCCGTCTGCCTTGTCAACGCCGCCCTAAGCCTGGGTCTCATGCCGATTCGTCGCCGCTGCGGTCCAGCCGGCAGCCATCGATTCGCCAGCTGCCGTCGGGCTGCCGCTGCATGAAGTATTCGGCGACCACCGGCACCCCGTCCGGGCCGACGAACAGCACCTTCTGCACGATCCGGCCTGCGGTCGTGACCAGGTCGCGGAAGTCGACCGAGCGCGGCCGGTACACCGGCGGATAGCCCTGCCGGACCATGGCCAGGAAATTGTCCGGCGTGCCGAACATCTGCTGGATGCCTGGCGAGGCATAGCCAAACGCCTCCGCCGCCCGGTCGCCCTGGAACGCATCGAGCTGCCGCTGGATGACGCCGACGATCGCGGACTTGTCCGCATCGTTGGCCTGCGCCTGGGCGAAGGCCGGCAGCGCCAGGAGGAAGAGCAGGGCGAGAACGCGCCCCGCGACGTCGCACACGAGTCTCACGATGGCCTCCCCATTCTTGGTCGTTCTCGCAGGGAGATGGCGTGGCCGGGCGGGCCGGAAAGCGGCTGCAGGGCAGGGGCCTTCGCCCATGCGGCGGCCGCATGTCTCGTTTCGTGTCGGAACGATGAAATTGGGGCTTGCAATCGGGGGCGGGCATCGACTAGGTTCCGCCCGCCTGACGACGGGGCGGCGACGACGCCCCGCAGAACGCGCCCGTAGCTCAATTGGATAGAGCATCTGACTACGGATCAGAAGGTTAGGAGTTCGAATCTTCTCGGGCGCGCCACTATCTCGCTGAGATAGTCTTTTATCCTCCATACCGACCGGCTCCTCGACCGATCCGCCCGCAGTCCTGCGGGCCTTTCCGTGTTGCCTCTGCCGCTGGCCACCTCCGCAGCCCTTCATTCACCGTCATTGCGAGGAGGCGAAGCCGACGAAGCAATCCATCGGGCCGCGCAAGCTGCTGTATGGATTGCTTCGCTGCGCTCGCAATGACGGTTGTGGATTCTGAAGGATCTCGCAGGTCGAAGAGCCCACGCGCATCGCTCCGGCCGCGGCGAAGCGTCCGCCGGCATCACGCGTGCCGGAAGATATGGGCCATCATCATCGCGCGGCGTCCTTCGGCGTCGCGCTCTCGCCTCAGGCGCTTCCGCTCGGCCTCGTCCTGGTCCTCGCCGGACGGAGCCGTCCCGGGCGGGTTCCCGCCGGGATCCGGCGGCGCCGTGGCGGCGGGCGGCCCGGCCGCGCCGGAATCCGGCGGCCGGTCGTCCTTGGGCAGGGTGCGGATGAGGGTCCAGTCCTGGTCGAAGATCTCGCCGTTGATGGTGTCGATGACCCAGGTCTCGCCCTCGGGCCCGCCGACATCCTCGGCGGCGATGCTGCGGTGATAG
>NZ_JBCNNF010000636.1:0-2612 GCF_039594555.1 Inquilinus sp. | reverse complement strand
GCAGCAGCTCCCGCAGTTCGGCCAGCGGCGACAGCGGCACCGGTGCCCAGGCCCGGCACAGCGCCAGCACGGCCAGCGAGTGCTGGGCGACGGAGAGCGGCAGCGGCCAGGCCGAATGCCCGCCCCAGCGATAGGTGCGGGCAAGGCCGAGGGCCAGGTCGCGATCGTCCCAGTCGAACGGGGTGGGGTTGAGCAGATCCAGCCGCTTGCCCGACGGCAGCCGGACCCAGGCCCGCGCCATCGCCGTCCGTCCCTCCCAACGCATCCGCTCTCCTCGATCCCTGGCCGCTCCGCCTTCCCGGTAGCACCGAACCCGGCAGGCTGTCATCCATGGCAGGCAAACACCGACGGGCCGCGTCAGCGGCCGCCGGTCGGATCGAATGGAAGCGTGTCAGGAACGGCTAGAGCTTGATGCCGTTGGTCTGCGCCTGGCGCGGCGCCCAGTTGCGCACGACAGAGCTTGCGGGGCCGTAGCGGCGGGCGAATTCGGCCTGGGACAGGCGCAAGCCCCGGCACAGCATCTCGGCCCGGAGCGCCGCCTGGACACGGGTCGGGCGGGTTGGAGCGGGGCTCGGGGCCTCGGCCGAAAGATCCATTTCCGCGATCTCCCTCATCGGGACCACAGTGTCGGTGTCGTTCGCGGCCTTGGGCGGAAGGGTCTTCAGTTCATGCTCATCCGCCCGAAGCGGGGCCGGACTCGTCTTGGGACGCCTGCGGTGCTGACCTGCCATGGCGATTCCTCCAGCGGCTTTTGTCGTTGCGGCTGCGGCAGCCCCGAAAGGCCCGCCGCGTGCCGTGGTTTCCGCAGGACCAAAGACCGGTGGCTGCATGTTCATCGGCGATGCGACGGATCCTGTGAAGCGCATCGGCACCGGGGGGCGGCACCAAACCGACAAACACACGGCCGGCAAGGGCTGGCGGAAATATCGCGCTCTGCGCCCTTGCGGTCGACCTCCGACCTGCAGGCTGCGCACTCTGCGCCAGCGGCTGCGCCTCGACAAGGAAAATCATCAATGAAGACATAATATTACATTCGAATGACGACCCGATGGCTGGTCTGTCGAACATGTGTTCAGAGCACTGTCGAATTGAACACCGATGCCACCTCAGCCGGGTCTAGCAGCCGCCATTTCCCTTCCGCCAGATCGCCCAGCGACAAGCCGCCGAGGGCCGACCGGTGCAGCGCTTCGACATGGTTGCCGACCGCCGCGAACATGCGCCGGACTTGGTGGTAGCGGCCCTCGGTCACGGTCAATCGGGCGCGCCGCGGTCCCAGCGGCTCCAGCACCGCCGGCTCCAGCGGCGTGGTCTCGGAGCGCAGCATCAGCGTGCCGGAGGCGAAGGCCGCCGCCTCCTCCCCCGTCAGGTCGCGGGCCAGCGTGGTCTCGTAGATCTTCGGGATCCGGCTTTTCGGCGAGATGATCCGGTGCAGCAGCGCACCGTCATCGGTCAGCAGCAGCAGGCCGGTGGTGTCGCGGTCCAGCCGCCCGACCGGGGCGATGATCGGGTTGCGCAGGCGGAAGCGCGGCGGCAGCAGCTCGTAGACCACCCGGCCGGGGTCGCTGGTCGAGCAGGTGAAGCCGGCCGGTTTGTGCAGCATCAGCACGGCACCGGGCGGCGGGTCGAGCGGCTGGCCGTCGACCCGGATCGCCTCATGCTCCGGCTGCGCCTCGGCATCGAGCGGCGCACCGCCGGCATCGGTGACGCGGCCGTCACGCAGCAGCGCCTCGACCTGCCTGCGGCTGCCATAGCCCAGATTGGCAAGGCGGCGGACCAGCTTCATTTGGTGCCCTTCGACGCCTCGATCACCTTGTAGGTGCCGTCATCGGCGATGCGGCGGACCATGACGAAGGCCTGCTCCAGCGTCGCCTCATAGGGCAGGTGACGGTTCGCCACCAGGAACAGCCGCCCCTTCTGGCGCAGGGCCGCCGCCGCCGCGGTGATGAAGGCGCGGCCGAGATCGTGCCGGTCGGCCCGGCCGCCCTCATGGAAGGGCGGGTTGGTGACGATGAAGTGGTAGCGGCGGTCGCGCGGCAGCCCGGCGGCGACATCGTACCAGAGAAAGTCCAGTTCGGCCCGGCCGGCATAGGGTTCGAGGTTGCGCCGCGCCAGCTCCAGCCCCCTTGCCTCGGCCTCGTAGAGGTCGAGCGAGGTCACCTCCGGGCAGCGCTCCAGGACTTCAACGGCAAGAATGCCGAAGCCGGCGCCGAGATCGGCGCCCTGCCCCTTCAGCTCCACCGGCAGATGGGCCGCCAGCAGGGCCGAACCGGGATCGATCCGGTCCCAGGCGAACAGGCCGGGACGGCTGAGGAAGCGGCCATCCGCGACCGGCCGCGGCTCGTCCAGCGCCGCCCACTCCGCCCGCAGGGCCGCATCACCGGCGCCGGCCCGCGCCCAGAACACGCGGCAGCGGTTCTTCGACAGGCTCTCGATCGGGCCGGCCAGCCGCTCCAGATCCTCCTCGGCCGAACGGGCGCCGTCGGTGTTGGCCAGGCTGACCACCACGGTCCCACCCGGCTCGGCTTGGTCCAGCGCCCGGGCCAGCAGCGCCCGCGCCGCCTCGCGCTGCCGTGGCGGCAACACCAGCACCAGCGGGAAGCGGCCCTCGACCC
>NZ_JBCNNF010000635.1:0-2628 GCF_039594555.1 Inquilinus sp. | reverse complement strand
CCTTCCAGGTCGATCTCGGCACGGCGGCCGGAGACGATGTCTGACATCACCCGGCCGGAGCCGCAGGCCATGGTCCAGCCCAGCGTGCCGTGGCCGGTGTTGAGGAACAGGTTGCCATAGGGCGTGCGGCCGACCACCGGGGTGCCGTCCGGCGTCATCGGCCGCATGCCGGTCCAGAAGCTGGCGCGGGAGACGTCGCCGCCCGCCGGGAACAGGTCGGTGACGGAATGCTCCAGCGTCCGCCGCCGGGCGTCCCACAGCCTGCTGCTGTACCCCGCCAGCTCGGCGGTGCCGCCGACGCGGATGCGGTCGCCCAGCCGGGTGATCGCGACCTTGTAGGTCTCGTCCATCACGGTCGAGACGGGCGCCCCCGCGGCCTCGGTGACCGGCACGGTGATCGAGTAGCCCTTGACCGGATAGACCGGGATCTCGATGCCCAGCGGCTTGAGCAGGAGCGGGGAGTAGCTGCCCAGCGCCAGGACATAGCCGTCGGCGCTCAGGGTCTCGCCGCCCTCCAGTGCCACGCCGCCGATGCGGTTGCCGTCGGTCATCAGCCCGGCGATGCGGACGCCCCAGCGGAAGCTGACGCCCAGGCCCTCGGCCAGCTTCGCCAGGTTGTTGGTGAATTTGAAGCAGTCGCCGGTCTCGTCGCCCGGCAGGCGCAGGCCGCCGGCCAGCTTGTCCTTCACGCCCGCCAGCGCCGGCTCGACCACGGCGCAGCCGGCCGGGTCCAGCACCTCGTAGGGCACGCCGGCCTCCTGCAGCACGGCGATGTCCTTGGCCGCGGCGTCGACCTGCTTCTGGGTGCGGAACAGCTGCAGCGTGCCCTGCGCCTTGTCGTCATAGGCGATGCCGGTGTCGGCGCGCAGCTGGCGCAGGCAGTCGCGGCTGTACTCGGCCAGGCGGACCATCCGCTCCTTGTTCACGGCGTAGCGGGCGGCGGTGCAGTTGCGCAGCATCTGCGCCAGCCACAGCCACTGCCTGGTGTCCAGCTGCGGGCGCAGCACGAAGGGGCTGTGCTCCATCAGCATCCACTTGATCGCCTTTAGCGGCACGCCGGGGGCGGCCCAGGGCGCCGAATAGCCGGGCGAGACCTGGCCGGCATTGGCGAAGCTGGTCTCGTTCGCCGGCCCCGCCTGCCGGTCGACCACCGTCACCTCATGGCCGGCGCGGGCGAGGTAAAAGGCGGTGGTCACGCCGATGACGCCGGCGCCGAGGACGATGACCTTCACGACGGAACTCCTTCGAGAACCAAAGCGGGTGAGGGGGCCGGCGCGGCGTCGCGATAGTCGCGGCGGAAGCGGCGGCCGAGGCGGGTCAGGAGCTCGTAGCCGATGGTCCCGGCATCGGCGGCGACAGCGTCGACGCTGCGATGCGGGCCGATCAGCTCGACCATGGCGCCGGGGCGCAGCGTACCCTCCGGCAGGGCCGAGACATCGAGGCCGATCGAGTCCATCGACACGGCGCCGACGATCGGCAGGGCGACGTCGCCGAGATGGGCGGTGCCGGCATTGCTCAGGCTGCGCGGGACGCCGTCGGCATAGCCCACCGCCACGGTGGCGATGCGGGCCGGGCCTTGGGCGCGCCAGCTCAGGCCGTAGCCGACCTCGTCGCCGGCGGCGATCGTCCGCAGTTGCACCACGCGGGCCTGCAGCCGCACCACCTGGCGCAGCGGGTTCGGCGCGCCGGCCACCGGGGCCAGCCCGTACAGCGCGGCGCCGGGCCGGGCCATGTCGTAGTGGAAGTCGGGGCCGAGGAAGATGCCGGAGGAGTTGGCCAGCGCGGCCGGGGCCGGCGGCAGGCGGCGGCGGGCGACATCGAAGCGCAGGCGCTGGGTGCCGTTGGCCGGATGGTCCTGCCGCTCGGCGCAGGCGAGGTGGCTCATCACCAGGCGTAGCTCGAGGCCGGCCAACAGCCCGGACTCATCGACGATCCGGTCCAGCTCGGCCGGCGACAGACCCATGCGCGACATGCCGGTGTCCAGCTGCAGCACCGCCGGCAGCGCCTGTTCCAGGCGGCGCGCCAGGGTGGTCCAGCCCTCGACCTGCTCCAGGCTGTTCAGCACCGGGGTCAGGCGATGGGCCAGGGCGATATCCTCGCAGCCGGGCATCGGCCCGTGCAGCACGTACACCTCCGCCGCCTCCGGCACATGCGGCCGAAGGGCGATGCCCTCCTCGAGATGGGCGACGAAGAAGTGGCGGCAGCCCTCGGCGGCCAGCGCCGGGCCGACGCGGTCGGCGCCCAGCCCATAGGCATCGGCCTTGAGCACGCCGGCGCAGATCGTGCGGCCCAGGCGGCGGCGCAGCGACCGGTAGTTCTCCCGGATCGCGGCGAGATCGACGATCAGGGTGGCGCCGGAGGCATCGGGGAGGAGGGTGGTCATAGGGGGCCGAACCGCAGGGGATCCAACAGCTTCAGGATACGGCCGCAGGCCCTCGGCGATCCTTGATTTCCGTTGATCCTTCTGCGGCCGGATGGTCTGGTGTTCGCAGCAAATTCACCGGTTTTCGCAGAAACCACGCATGACCACGCTCGACGCCATCGACCGCAAGATCATCCAGCTCCTGCGCGCCGATGGCCGCATCAGCAACGCCGACCTGGCGGAGGCGGTCGGCCTGTCGCCGTCGG
>NZ_JBCNNF010000634.1:0-2629 GCF_039594555.1 Inquilinus sp. | reverse complement strand
GACCCATGGCGGTCCAGGCCGGGCCACGGTCTATCTGATCCAGGCGATCTACGAGACCGGCTTCACCAAGCCGGCTTCGGCCGGCTTCGCCGCCGCCCAGTCGATGGCTCTGTTCGCCATCCTGATGGCGCTGACGGTACTGCAGCTGCGCATGGCGAAGGAGCGCTGAGCATGGGCGCGAAAAGCCTGAGGGGCGGCCTGGTCGGCCTGGTCCTGCTGTTCTTCCTGTTCCCGCCCCTGTGGATCGTGGCGAGCTCGCTGAAGCCGTCGATGGAGACCTTCGCCTGGCCGCCGACGCTGCTGCCGCAGCACTGGACGCTGGACAACTTCGCCAGCGCCCTCGGCGCCGCCCGGTTCGACCTGTTCTTCACCAACTCCGCCGTGGTCGCGGTCGGGTCCAGCATCCTGTCGGTGACGATCAGCATCATGGCCGGCTTCGCCCTGTCCAAGTACCGGTTCCCGGGCGACGGGCTGTGCTTCATGCTGATCATGGCGACCATGATGATCCCGCTGCAGGTCGTGCTGATCCCGATGTTCATGGTGCTGAAGGGGCTCGGGCTGCTGGACAGCCTGTGGGGGCTGATCATCCCGCCCGCGGCGACGCCGACCGGCGTGTTCCTGATGCGGCAATACATGCGCGGCATCCCGGACAGCCTGCTGGAGGCGGCGCGGATCGACGGCACCAGCGAATGGCGCATCCTGTGGCGCATCGTGGTGCCGCTGTGCAAGCCGGCGATCGCCACGCTGGCCGCCTTCACCTTCGTCTGGCGCTGGAACGACTATCTGTGGCCGTTCCTGGTGGTGAACGACCAGTCGCGCTGGACCGTGCAGCTGGCGCTCGCCAACTATGTCGGCCAGTGGGACATCGACTGGCCACGGCTGCTGGCCATGGCGGTGCTGTCCAGCCTGCCGATCCTGGCCCTGTTCATCGCCCTGCAGCGCTTCTTCATGAGCGGCATGATGGCGGGGGCGACGAAGGAGTAGGGCACGGCGGCCGGCTACGCGGCGTCCAGCTCGACGTGGACGCGGTGGCCGAGAGCTGTCGCGATGTTCACCAGCGCATCCAGAGAGAAGCGCGAAACCCGTCCGCGCAGCAGGTCGTTGATGCGCGGCTGGGTCACGTTGCAATGGGCGGCCGCGTCGACCTGCGTCCAGCCCTTCTCCTTGATGATCTCGGCGATCTTGTTCATCAGCTCCGCGCGGGTTCGCAGGTTGGCCGCTTCCTCCGGAGTGTCGGCAATGGCGTCCCACACGCTGTCGAAGATCTCGGATTCGGTCATCGGGAACCTCGCACAAGGTCGGTGAAGCGGGATCGGGCCAGCTCGATATCGTGTCTGCTGGTCGCCTGTGTTTTCTTCTGGAAGCAGTGCAACACATAGACGGCGTCGGCCCGCCGGTCGGTGTAGATCACCCGGAAGGTGCCGGAGTCGTCCCACACCCTGATTTCCTCGACGCCCCTGCCAATGGTCGGCATCGGCTTGAAGTCATCGGGTTGCTGACCGCGCTGCACCTTGTCCAGTTGATAGCCAGCGTCCTGACGGGCCTCGGCCGGGAACCCACGCAGGCTCTCGAGCGAATCTCCCAGGAAGCGGAGCGGCTTCATACACCGAAGTATATCCAAACGGATATAGGCCGCAACTCTCGCCGGATGACTTGAGGCTCTCCGCTATCTCCGCGGCCGGCGCTTGAAGCGCAGATAGTAGGGCCGGCCGTGCAGGGCCTTCTCCTCGTAGCGGGTCGGCGGCCAGTCGGCCGGCCGCTCGCGCCAGTCGGCCGGACCCTCGGCGGTCCAGGCGAAGGCCGGGTTGCGGCGGACGCGCTGCAGCGACCAGTCCAGCAGCGGCGCGTCATCGGTGGCGATGCGCAGCTCGCCGTCGTCCTTCAGCAGCCGGGCCAGGTCGGCCACGGTGTCGTCCTGGATGAAGCGGCGGTTGTGGTGGCGCAGCTTCGGCCAGGGGTCGGCGAACAGCAGGAACAGGCGGCCGACCGAGCCGTCGGGCAGCCGGTCCAGCAACGGGCGCGCGTCGTCGGGCCAGACCCGGACCATGTCCAGCCCGTCGCGTTCCACCGCCGCCAGCAGCGTCGACATGCCGTTGATGAACGGCTCGCAGCCGGTGAAGCCGATATCGGGGTGATGCGCCGCCTGCCAGGCCAGGTGCTCGCCGGCGCCGAAGCCGATCTCGACCCACAGCTCGCGCGGCGGGCGCGGGAACAGGGCGGCCGGGTCCAGCGCGCCGCCATCCTCGGGCAGTGCCACGGTCAGCCGGGGCAGCAGCGTCTCGATCAAAGCAGCGCGGCCGGCGCGGAGCTTTCGCCCATGGCGCCGGCCGTGGAAGTGGCGGCGCTTCTCGGCGCCGCCGTTCTCTTCGGTCATCGGGTCAGAACGCGCCGCGCAGGTCGTCCACCAGGTCGGTCCGCTCCC
The DNA here is from genome assembly GCF_039594555.1 of Inquilinus sp. Taxonomy (GTDB): domain Bacteria; phylum Pseudomonadota; class Alphaproteobacteria; order DSM-16000; family Inquilinaceae; genus Inquilinus. The sequence goes on along the minus strand of NZ_JBCNNF010000634.1, from coordinate 207 downwards.
AGGAGAAGCCGCCATCGGCCTCCGGCGTGCGGCCGAAATGGCCGTAGGAGGAGGTGCGGGCGTAGATCGGCCGGTTCAGGCCGAGATGGGTGCGGATGCCGCGCGGGCTGAGATTGACCAGCTGCTGCAGCACGTCGGACAGCTTGTCCTCGTCGACCCGGCCGGTGCCCTGGGTGTCGATATAGACCGACAGCGGGTGGGCCACGC
>NZ_JBCNNF010000633.1:0-2634 GCF_039594555.1 Inquilinus sp. | reverse complement strand
GCGGCTGAACCCAAACAGCTCCGCCGTCGCCCGGGCCCTCGCGGCCGCCGCCCGTGCCTGCAGCCGCGCCCGGCTCTGCAGGTTCGAGGTGACGACCGAGACCACCAGGAAGAACACCAGCGTGGTGACGTTCGACGGATCGGCGATCACCAGGCTGTACAGCGGCGGCAGGAAGAAGAAGTTGACCGCGAAGACGCTGAGCAGCGAGGCGAAGATCGACGGCCCCAGCCCGTAGCGCGCGGCGCAGAACAGCACCGGCAGCAGGAACACCAGGGCGATGCTGTTGGTGGTGGCGGCGAAGGCGACGAGATGGGCGGCGGCGGTGGTGGCCGCGACACCAACCGCGGCCACCAGATAGGGCCGCGGGTCGATGCCGGCATCGGCCGGGCGGGTCTGGATCCGCTCCGCGCCGGGCTGGCCCTCCATCTCCTCCCCCGCCATGACGTGGACGGAGATGGTGCCGGCCTTCCGCACCAGTTCGTGCACAACCGAGCCGTGCAGCAGCTCGAACCAGCGCGGCCGGTCGGATTTGCCGATGACGATCTGGGTGATGTTGTTGCGCCGGGCATAGGTCAGGATCTCGGCGACGATGTCGTTGGCCGGGATCGTCACCGTCTCGCCGCCCAGCTTCTCCGCCAGCAGCAGGACGCGGGCGATGCGGTCGCGCTCGGCCTCGCCCAGCCGGTGGTGGCGCGAGCCTTCGATGTAGACGGCGACCCAGCGCGCGCCCAGCCGGTCGGCGACGCGGCGGGCGTAGCGCACCAGCGCCTCGCTGTTCGGCGCCTCGCTGACGCAGACCATGATGCGGTCGCCGGCGGCCCAGGGGCCGGTGATGGCATGGGCGCGCATATAGCCCAGCATCTGGTCGTCGACCCGCTGGGCGGTGCGGCGCAGCGCCAGCTCGCGCAGCGCGGTCAGGTTGCCGGGCTTGAAGAAATGGTCGACCGCGCGGCGCGCCTGGTCGCGGATATAGACCTTGCCCTCGGCCAGCCGCTTCTGCAGGTCCTCCGGCGTCAGGTCGATCAGCTCGATCTCGTCGGCGCCGTCGATCCAGGAATCCGGCACCGTCTCGCGCACCCGGATGCGGGTGATCTGGGCGACGACGTCGTTCAGGCTCTCGACATGCTGGATGTTCAGCGTGGTCCAGACATCGATGCCGGCATCCAGGATCTCCTCGACATCCTGGTAGCGCTTGTCGTGCCGGCTGCCGGGGGCGTTGCTGTGCGCCAGCTCGTCGACCAGCACCAGGGCCGGCCTGCGCGCCAGGATGGCGTCGAGGTCCATCTCCTGCAGCGTGCGGCCGCGATGCTCGACCGGGCGGCGGGCGATGATCTCGAAGCCGCCAACCAGGGCCTGGGTCTCGGCCCGGCCATGGGTCTCGACCACGCCGATGACGACGTCGATCCCGTCGCGCCGCCGCGCGGCGCCCTGGGACAGCATCTCATAGGTCTTGCCGACGCCGGGCGCCGCCCCGAGGAAGATCTTGAGGCGGCCGCGGGTTTTCGCGACCGCCTCGAGCAGAGCTTCCGGCGAGGGACGATGATCGTCGTCGGACCGATCGGTCAGTGACATTGGGCCAGGATGACTACGGGGGCGTCAGCCCGTCCAGCGCCATGTTGAGCTGCAGGACATTGACCCGCGGCTCGCCGATCAGGCCCAGCAGCCGGCCGCTGGTCGCGCCCTGCACCAGCTGGCGCACCTTGTCCGCCGGCAGGTTGCGGGCGGCGGCGACCCGGGCGACCTGCAGCTCGGCATTGGCCGGGCTGATGTCCGGGTCGAGGCCTGAGGCCGAGCTGGTGACCATGTCGGCCGGCGGGTTGTGGATGCCCTGCGCCGCCAGCGCGTCGACATCGCCCTTCACCCGGTCGGCCAGGGCCTGGCTGGTCGGGCCGAGGTTGGAGCCGGCCGAGTTGGCGGCGTTGTAGGGCTGCGCGATCGACTTGCTCGGGTCGTTCGGGTCGGTGCCCGAGGTTGCCGAGATGCGGCCGTGGAAGTACTTCTCGCTGGTGAAGTTCTGGCCGATCAGGGCGGCGCCGATGACGGTGCCGTCGGCGCGCTTCACCAGGCTGCCATTGGCCTGGGCCGGGAACAGCCCCTGGGTCACGCCGGTCATGGCGAAGGGGTAGGCGATGCCGGTGAGGATCGTCAGCAGGACGATCATCACGATGGCGGGACGGATCTGGTTCAGCATAGTGGCCTCACGCCAGGCCGAGGGCGGTGACGATCAGGTCGATCGCCTTGATCCCGACGAACGGGATGATGATGCCGCCCAGGCCGTAGATCAGAAGGTTGCGCCGCAGCAGCGCGGCCGCGCTCAGCGCCCGGTAGCGGACGCCGCGCAGCGCCAGCGGGATCAGGGCGATGATGATCAGCGCGTTGAAGATGATCGCCGACAGGATCGCGCTCTGCGGCGAGTGCAGGTCCATGACGTTGAGCACCCCGAGCTGCGGGTAGAAGGCCAGGAACATCGCCGGGATGATGGCGAAGTACTTGGCCACGTCGTTGGCGATCGAGAAGGTGGTCAGGGCGCCGCGGGTGATCAGCAGCTGCTTGCCGATGCCCACCACCTCGATCAGCTTGGTCGGGTCGCTGTCGAGGTCGACCATGTTGCCGGCCTCGCGCGCCGCCACCGTG
>NZ_JBCNNF010000632.1:0-2646 GCF_039594555.1 Inquilinus sp. | reverse complement strand
GCGATGAAGAACTCTTCCAGCGGCAGCGATCGCCGCTGGTCGCCCCGGCGCAGCACCAGCGTGGCGCCGGCGGCGATCAGGGCGGGCGGCGTGTCGCCGATCGGCGAGCCGTTGGCGATGTTGCCGCCGATGGTGCCGACCGCGCGCACCTGCTCCGCCCCGATGCGGCGGATCAGCTCGCCCAGATCGGGATAGGCGCGGCCCAGCGGCCCGATCGCCTCGGCATAGGTCGTGGCGGCGCCGATCTCCAGCCCGTCCGCAGTCTCGCGGATGCCGCGCAGGTCGCGCACCCGGCCGGTATAGATGATCGTCGGCAGCACCCGCTGCTGCTTGGTGACCCAGAGGCCGACATCGGTGGCGCCGGAGACGATGACGGCGTCCGGATGCTGCAGCAGCAGCGCCGCGAAGGCGGCCTTGGTGGCGGGGGCATAGAAGCGGCGGGCGCCGTCGCCGACCGCGACCGTCTTCCCATCCTCCAGTGCCACGAGCCGCTCGAAGACATCCGCCTCGCGCGCGGCGAAGCGGTCGGCCTTCGGCGCGCCCAGCTGGTACATGCGCTGCCCGGCGGCGACGATCGGGGCATAGCCGGTGCAGCGGCACAGGTTGCCGGCCAGGGCGTCGTCGATCCGGCCTTCGCCCGGCGCCGGGTCGTTGCGGTACAGCGCGAACAGCGCCATGACGAAGCCGGGGGTGCAGAAGCCGCATTGCGAGCCGTGGCAGTCGACCATCGCCTGCTGCACCGGGTGCAGCGCGCCGTCCGCCGCCTTCAGATGCTCGACCGTCAGCAGCTGGCAGCCATCCAGCGTCGCCAGGAAGCGGATGCAGGCATTGACCGGCTCGTAGCGCACCCGGCCGCCGTCGCGCCGGCCGACCACCACGGTGCAGGCGCCGCAATCGCCCTCGGCGCAGCCTTCCTTGGTGCCGGTTTTGCGCTCCTCGAGCCGCAGCCAGTCCAGCACGGTCAGGGTCGGATCGACCGCGCGGATCTCGCGCAGCTCGTCGCCGAGAAGGAAACGGACGGTGTCTCGCATGGGTCAGCTGCCGCGATAGGTGGAGTAGGACCAGGGCGAGATCAGCAGCGGCACGTGGTAGTGCTGGTCGGCATGGGCGATGCCGAAGCGGATCGGCACCTGGTCCAGGAAGGGCGGGTCGGGGAGGGTCACTCCGGCGGTGCGGAAATAGGCGCCGGTGGCGAAGACCAGCTCATAGGTGCCGGAGCGGAAGGCGTCGCCGGCCAGGAGCGGCGCGTCGCAGCGGCCATCGGCATTGGTGCGGGTCTCGGTGACCAGGGTGCGGCGATCGCCGTCGAGGCGATACAGGGCCACGGCGATGCCCATGCCCGGCCGGCCATGCGCCGTGTCGAGCACATGGGTGGTCAGTCGCCCCCGGTGGGATGCCGTCTCTGTGGTCATCCTGCCTCTCCGTGTCTTGCCGGTCCCTGGCGGGCCGGTCTGCCACCGGGCATTATCGCCCTGTTGCGGCACCAAGATGCTTGTTGTTTTCTTGCGGTTGCCATGTTTCACCCGGCCTGCCTGTTGCTCAACGGCGGTTCGGCGGAAAGACTTTCAACGCAAAAGCGAAAGTGGACGCGCCCCGGGCCGCTATCCTGTGCTCGGGATCACGCGTGCGAGGGGAGGACCGGTGTCCGTCTATCCGAGAAACCTGGTCGGCTACGGCCCGACCCCGCCCCGGGCCGACTGGCCCGGCGGCGCCCGGCTGGCGCTGCAGTTCGTCCTCAACTACGAGGAGGGCGGCGAGAACTCGATCCTGCACGGCGACGCCGCCTCCGAGAGCTTCCTGTCCGAGATCGTCAACGCCCAGCCGCTGCCGGGCGTGCGCCACATCTCGATGGAATCCCTCTACGACTACGGCGCCCGGGTCGGCGTCTGGCGGATCCTCCGGCTGTTCGAGCGCAAGGGCATCCCGCTGACCATCTACGCCGTCGCCATGGCGGCGGAGCGGCACCCGCAGGTGATCCGCGCCATGGTCGAGGCCGGGCACGAGATCGCCAGCCACGGCTATCGCTGGATCAACTACCAGTATGTCGGCGAGGACACCGAGCGCGAGCACATCCGCAAGGCCGTGGAGATCCTGGAGCAGGTGTCGGGCCAGAAGCCGCTGGGCTGGTACACCGGCCGCACCAGCCCGAACACGCGGCGGCTGGTGGCCGAGCATGGCGGCTTCCTCTACGACGCCGACGCCTATGACGACGACCTGCCTTATTGGGAGAATGTCGGCGGCACGCCGCAGCTGATCGTGCCCTACACGCTGGACGCCAACGACATGCGCTTCGCCGCAGTCCAGGGCTTCAACTCCGGCGACCAGTTCTACGCCTATCTCAAGGACAGCTTCGACGCGCTGTACCAGGAGGGGGCGGAGACGCCGCGGATGATGTCGGTCGGCCTGCATTGCCGCATCGTCGGCCGGCCGGGCCGGATCATGGCGCTGGAGCGCTTCCTGGACTACGCGAAGCAGCATGACGGCGTCTGGTTCTGCCGCCGGGTGGAGATCGCCCGGCATTGGCGGGAGAGGCATCCGTATGGCGGGTGAGATGATGAACGGGACGATCAAGACGATCAAAATGAGTCCCCCCTCCCCTCGCGGGAGGGGGGTAGGGGGAGGGGGTTGCCTCAGCCGGAGCCGGCC
>NZ_JBCNNF010000631.1:0-2657 GCF_039594555.1 Inquilinus sp. | reverse complement strand
CAGCAGGTCGCGGCGATGCCGATGCAGCCGCAGCAGCAGCTCCGGCGGCAGGTCGCCCTGCACGCCGACGCGGCCGTTCTCGAGGGTGAGGCTGGCGCCGTGGCGGGCGAGGTCGGCCAGCAGCGCGTTCAGGGCCGGACGCATCACGCCGCCTCCCGCACCGAACCGGAGCCGAGCGCCTGCCGCACCTGGGCCGCGAGGCCGGCGACATAGGCCGGGTGCAACCCGACGGCCGGGACGCGGATGAAGGACGGCACGCCCGCCGCCTCGGCCACCGCGCGGTACTCGATGTCGAGTTCGACCAGCGTCTCGGAATGCTCGGAGACGAAGGCGATCGGCACCAGCACCAGGCCGACGCCGTCGCGCCCGGCCTGCTTCACCTCCTCCTCCGTGTCCGGCTTGAGCCATTCCTGCGGCGTCACCCGGCTCTGGAAGGCGATGCGCCAGTCGAGGCCGGGCAGGCCGAGCGCCGCCACCACCGCCTCGGCCGACGCACGGACCTGCTCGGGATACGGATCGCCGGCCTGGACGATCGGCAGCGGCAGGCCATGGGCGGTGAACAGCAGCCGGTGCCGCCCGCCATGAGGCGGCCAGGCGCGGCGGATCAGCTCGGCCTGGGCGGCGATGAAGCCGGGTTCGGTCGGCGCCGCCTCGACCACCCGGGTCGGGACGGACAGGCCGGCGGCGCGGGCCGCGGCAGCCCAGTCGGTCAGCGCCGAGCGGGTGGTGGTGGTCGAATACTGCGGATACAGCGGCAGCAGCACGATCTCGCCCGGCCGCCAGGCCTTCAGCTCCGCCGCCGTCTCGGTGGCGAAGGGGTGCCAGTAGCGCATCGCCGTGAAGGACCGGACCTCGCCGAGATCGGCCAGCCGCGCCGCCACCGCCCGCCCCTGCGCCCGGGTCTGGACCAGGATCGGCGAGGCGCCGCCGAGCTGGCGATAGATCTCGGTCGCGACCGGGGTCCGGCGCCACGCGATCAGCCGCGCCACCAGCGCCCGCGGCAGCCGTGGCAGGCGGATGATCTCCGGGTCGGAGAAGAAGTTGCGCAGGAACGGGCCGACCGCCTCGAGCCGGTCCGGGCCGCCGATCTGCAGCAGCACCAGGGCGATCCGGCGGCGACGGGCGACGAGAACGGGCGGCATGGCTGGCTCCTGTGGCTTGGGCCCGACCTTCCACTACCGCTCCGATAAGATCCAATCGATCTATCCGATCTGGTAGATAGACATTGCTTATCGTACATAGATGACCATGACCCTGGCCGGCCTCTCCCTCCGCGATCTCGAATACCTCGTCGCCGTCGCCGAGCTGCGCCATTTCGGCCAGGCGGCGGAGCGCTGCGGCGTCAGCCAGCCGGCGCTGAGCATGCAGATCCGCAAGCTGGAGGAAAATCTGGGCCTGGCGGTGTTCGAGCGCGGGCCGAAGACCGTCCTGGTGACGGCCAAGGGCGAGGTCATCCTGGCCCAGGCCCGCCGCGTGCTGCTGGAGGCGCGGCGGCTGATGGCGCTGGCGCAGGAGTTGGACGCGCCGCTGTCAGGCCCCCTCACCGTCGGCACGATCGAAACGCTGGGTCCCTATCTCTTCCCGCACATGCTGCGGCCGCTGCGCCGGGCCTTCCCGAAGCTGGAGCTGGTGCTGCACGAGGGCCGCACCTACCAGCTGATCGAGGCGCTGCGCCACGGCGCGCTGGACCTGGTGTTCCTGTCGCTGCCGGTCACCGACCCGCAGATCGCCACGGCGCCGCTGTTCTTCGAGCCCTTCGTCCTGGCCCAGCCGGCCGACCGGCCGGTGGCGGCGGACGGCGCCGCCCGCATCACCGAGCTGCCGCGCGACGGGCTGCTGCTGCTGGAGGACGGGCACTGCCTGCGCGACCAGGCGCTGGATGTCTGCGGCACGCCGAGCCTTGGCGGCAAGCGCCACAGCACCAGCCTGGAGACGCTGCGCCAGATGATCGCCGCCGGCGCCGGCTACAGCCTGTTCCCGCGGCTGGCGACCCTCGGCGAGGCCAGCGTCGGCGGCCTGGTCAGCTATGCCGGCTTCGACGGCACGCCGCCGGGCCGCGTGGTCGGGCTGGCTTGGCGCCAGAGCGACCCGCGGGCCGACCAGTTCGAGTCGCTGCGCCGCGTCCTGCTCGACCACCCGCCGCCCGGCACCAGGGTGACGGCGGAGGTGGGCACAATGAAAAACGGAGGCGCGGCGTGAGGCCGGCCCCCGTTCGGATCCGCGATGCGGCCGCAGATCACTCCTCGCGATGATGGTCCTTGGCGTCGACGTCGATCGGCACGCCCGGCAGCTGCTTGGCGGTGCGGATCGCCAGGGCCGACTTGACGTGGTTGACGTTCGGGGCGGAGGTCAGCTGCGTGGTCAGGAAGCGCTGGTAGCTGTCCCAGTCCTCGGCCACGATCTTCAGCAGGAAGTCGGTCTCGCCGGCCAGCATGTGGCATTCGCGGACCAGCGGCCAGCTGCCGACCAGGTCCTCGAACTTGCGCAGGTCGGCCTCGGCCTGGCTGGTCAGCCCGACCTGGGCGAAGACAGTGACGCCGAAGCCCAGCGCCTCGGGGTTGATGTCGGCGTGATAACCGCGGATGTAATGCGCCTCCTCCAGCGCCCGGACGCGGCGCAGGCAGGGCGGGGCGGAGATGCCGGCGCGGCGCGCCAGC
>NZ_JBCNNF010000630.1:0-2714 GCF_039594555.1 Inquilinus sp. | reverse complement strand
CCGCCCAGTCGCCCTTGCGGCACAGGTCATAGAGGCGGACATAGCCATGCGGGTCGACATTGGCGAGGCCGGGCACGATGCCGTGGGCGCCGGCGGCCAGGGCGGAATCGCAGACGATCTCCGAGCCCGTCATCATCGCGATCTCCGGCCTGTCGGCCAGGTCCATCAGGGCGAAGCGGAAATTGCCGTCATCGCCGCTGGAATCCTTCAGCCCGGCGATGGTGCCCTCGCGCGCCAGCGCCACCACGCCGGCGCGGTCGAGCTTGACGTGGACGCAGACCGGGATGTCGTAGGCGATCACCGGCACGTCGATGGCCTCGCGGACATAGCGGAAATGGTCGACGATCTCCGGCTGGCTGGTGCGGGCGTAGAACGGTGCGGTCACCACCACGGCGGCGACGCCGATCGACTGCGCCACCTTGGCGTGGCCGATGACGCGGTCGGTGGTCGGGTCGATCACCCCGGCCAGCACCGGCACCCGGCCGTTGGCGACCTTGACCGCATGCTCCAGGATCCGCCGCCGCGTCGCCTCGTCATGGAACACCACCTCGCTGGTGGAGCCGAGCACGAACAGGCCGTGCACGCCGCCGTCGATCAGATGCTCGAGCACGCGGGTGAAGGACGGGTAGTCGACCTGGAAATCCTCGGTCAGCGGGGTGACGACGGGCGGGACGACGCCCTGGAAGGCGGGGGCTGAGGCCATGATGGTCTTTTCGGTCAGTTGAGTTCGGAACGGGGGTCGAAGGCGTCGCGCAATCCGTCGCCGACGAAGTTGATGGCGAGCACGGTGATCACCAGGGCGGCGCCCGGGAACAGCCATTGCCAGGGGTACTGCTCCAGCACCACGGTGCTGCGGGCGGCATTCAGCATGTTGCCCCAGCTCGCCTCCGGCGGCGGGACGCCGAGGCCGAGGAAGGACAGGCCGGCCTCGAGCAGGATGGCGGCGGCGATCTGCAACGTGGCGTAGACCACCAGGATGTCGATCGAGTTCGGCAGGCCGTGCCGCCACAGCAGGTGGCCGAGGCCGGCCCCCATGCCGCGCGACGCCACCACGAAGTCGCGCTCGCGCAGCTCCATCAGCCGGGCCCGCACCATGCGCGCCAGCACCGGCCAGGACAGCAGGGAGATGACGATGATGGTCGGCACGATGCCGGCGCCGGTGATCGAGGCCAGGACCAGCAGCGAGATCACCGGCGGCAGGGTCATGGCGAGGTCGACGAAGCGCATGATCGCGGCGTCGGTGAAGCGGCCGGCCATGGCCGCGATCGACCCGACCAGGAAACCGATCACCACCGAGATCGCCACCGACACCACGGCAACCAGCAGCGAGATGCGCCCGCCCTGCAGCACCCGGGCCAGGATGTCGCGGCCGACTCCGTCGGTGCCGAGCCAATGGGCGGCGCTGGGGCCCTTGTTGAGGGCCAGCAGGTCGATGTCGTTCGGCTTGTGGCCCAGGATCAGCGGGTAGGCCACGATCAGCACCAGCATCGGCACCAGGATGGCGATGCCGGCCAGCGCTGCGCCGTTGGCGGCGAAGCGGCGGAAGGCGCGGGCCAGCGGGCCGTTGCCGCCGCGAGCGCGGGGGACTTCCACGACTGCCATCAAGCCACCTGGATGCGCGGGTCGATCGCCGCATAGGCGATGTCGGTCAGCAGGTTGGCCAGGATCACGCAGGCGCCGACCACCAGCGTCGCCCCCATGATCACCGGATAATCGCGGGTCTCCACCGCATTGACCAGCAGCAGGCCCATGCCGGGCCAGTTGAAGACGCTTTCGAGGAAGATGGCGCCGCCGACGGCGATGCCGATGGTCGACCCGATCAGGGTGACGACCGGCAGCAGCGCGTTGCGCAGCGCGTGCTTTACGATCACCCAGAACTCCTTCACCCCCTTGGCGCGGGCCGAGCGGACATAGTCCTGGTTCAGCACCTCCAGGAGAGAGGCGCGCATGTAGCGCATGATCAGCGCGGCATGGCCGATCGACAGCAGCAGCGCCGGCAGGATCAGGTGGCTGGCGAGGTCACCCAGCGAGAACGGCGCGCCGGGGGTCAGCATGCCGCCGGACGGCGCCCAGCGCAGCAGCACGGAGAAGACATAGAGGCCGACCAGCGCGGTCAGGAAGGCCGGGCTGGAGATGCCGAGGAAGGCGGCGACCGACAGGCCGAGATCGGTCGCCGAGTTGCGCCGGACGGCGCCGATGATGCCGGCGCCGATGCCGGCGACGATGGCGATCGCCAGCCCCGTCCCCATCAGCAGCAGGGTCGGGCCGATCCGCTGCGCCACCAGCCCCAGCACGGTCTCGCCGTTGCGCTGGAGGGAGAAGCCGAGATCGCCGCGCACCGCCCCGCCGAGCCAGGCGAGGTATTGCACCGGCAGCGGTTGGTCGAGGCCGAGACGGGCGCGCACGGCGGCCATCTCCTCCTGCGACATCGCCACATTCGGGTTGATGTAGGCGTCGATCGGGTCGCCGGGCGCGAGCCGGAGCAGGATGAAGATCAGCAGGCTGAGAGCGATCAGCATGCCGACCCCGACCGCGAGGCGACGAAGGCAGTAGTTCAGCATGTCCACTTCCGCATTCCGCCCTCTTCACCTCCCGTCATCCCGGGCGCAGCGCAGCACGAAGTGATGCGTTGCAGAACCGGGATCTCTTCGACGATGACGCCGAGATCCCGTGTCTGCGCAGCGGCACTTCGCGCCGCAGCGCGCACGGGATGA
>NZ_JBCNNF010000063.1:0-22316 GCF_039594555.1 Inquilinus sp. | reverse complement strand
GCCGAGCGTCGCGACATAGGCGATCGGCAGGCCGCGGCGCTGCATGGTCAGGTTGATGGCGATGTTGCTGGACTGGGTGACCAGCGCCACGCCGCGCTCCACCCGCTGGCCGCCATGCTGGTCGGGCCACAAGAGGGCGCCGTCGAGATAGTTGATTACGCCGTAGCAGTTCGGGCCCAGCACCGGCATGGCCCCAGCGGCGGCGACCAGCCGGGCCTGGAGATCCGTGCCCTCCCCGCCGGTCTCGGCGAAGCCGGAGGCGTAGCACACCGCCCCGCCGGCGCCGCGTTCGGCCAGGGCGGCGGTGACCTCGATTGCGGCATGGCGGTTGATGCCGAGGAAGACGGCGTCGGGCGCGCCCGGCAGCTCGGCGACGCTGCGGAAGGCGGGCAGGCCCTCGATCGTGTCGTGCTGCGGATGCACCGGCCAGATCTCACCGGAGAAGCCCATGCGCCGGCTCTGCCGGATCACCTCGGCCGCCGGCTTCCCGCCGACCACAGCGATCGAGCGGGGACGGAGAAGGCGCGAGAGGTCGAAGCGTCGGGTCATGCCCGCGCCTCCGATCCCATAGAGCTATGGCGTCTCCCTTTGCCGCTATCGCAAAATCGAGTCCCCCCTCCCCTTGCGGGAGGGGGGTAGGGGGAGGGGGTTGTCGATCGAAGAACACCGGCCTGTGGCAACGCGTAAATTGGGTTCGTGGATGCGAACCGAACATCGGGCCGCGGCGAGGGCTGAAAGGCTTGTCGGGTTCGCTTGTCGCGAACCCGACCTATGAAACGGTACGCGGCCCGCTTTTGCTGCGAGAACCCCCTCCCCCTACCCCCCTCCCGCGAGGGGAGGGGGGACTCAATAGGGACGAGGCAATCCAGCACTCGGCTAGACTGAGATGTCAGCATCATCCTCACGCCCCCAGCGGCCGCAACAGGTCGCGGGCGATGATGTGGCGCTGGATCTCGCTGGTGCCGTCCCAGATCCGCTCCACCCGCGCGTCGCGCCAGAAGCGCTCGATCGGCAGGTCGTCCATCAGCCCCATGCCGCCATGGATCTGCAGCGCCGCGTCGGTGACCCGGCCCAGCATCTCGGAGGCATAGAGCTTGGCCTGGCTGATCGCGCGGTTGGCGTCCTGGCCCTGGTCGATGCGCCAGGCGGCGGACAGAGTCAGCCAGTCGGCGGCGTCGATCTCGGTGATCATGTCGGCCAGCTTGAAGCCGGTGCCCTGGAAGCGGCCGATCGGCTGGCCGAACTGCTTGCGCTGGGCGGCATAGGACAGGGCCAGATCGAAGGCCCGGCGGGCGCGGCCGACGCACATCGCCGCCACGGTCAGGCGGGTGGCGTGCAGCCAGGTGTTGGCCAGGTCGAAGCCCCGCCCCTCCTCGCCCAGCATCTGGTCCGCCGGCACCCGGCAGTCGTCGAAGGTCAGCGTGGCGTTGTGGTAGCCGCGATGCGAGACCGAATTGTAGCCGGGCCGGATCTCGAAGCCGGGCGTGCCGCGGTCGACCAGCAGGCAGGAGATGCGCTTGCGGCCCGCCTCGTCCTCGCCCGTGGCCGCGAACAGGATGACGAAATCGGCCACATCGGCATGGCTGATGAAGTGCTTGGTGCCGTTGATCACCCAGTCGCCGCCGTCGCGCCGGGCGCTGCAGCTCATGCCCCGCAGGTCGGAGCCGGCGTCGGGCTCGGTCATCGCCAGCGCATCGATCTTCTCCCCGCGGACGCAGGGCAGCAGCCAGCGCTCGCGCTGCTCCGGCGTGCCGGCGCAGAGGATGTTGGAGGGCCGGCCCCAGAACACCGTCAGCGCCATCGCCGCCCGGCCGAGCTCGCGCTCCAGCAGGGTGAAGGTGAGGTGGTCGAGACCGCCGCCGCCGAACGCCTCCGGGATGTTGGGGGCATAGAAGCCGAGGTCGCGCACCTTGCGCTGGATCTCGCGCCCGACCTCCGGCGCCACATGGCCAGTGCGCTCGACCTCCCGCTCCAGCGGCTGCAGCTCGTGCTCGACGAAGCCGCGCATCGTATCGACGACCAGCTGCTGCTCGTGGCTGAGCCCGAAATCCATCGCCACCTCCCTGTTTCCGCAGAGGCTATTGCGGCGGCGGCTAGGTGGGCGATACCGTTTCAGATCTATCTGATACCAAATCGGATGCGATGATCGAACCCAAATTCATTGGGATCCTGGTCCTGGGTGGCTTCTCAAACCTGACCCTCGCCGCCCTAATCGAACCGTTGCGCGCCGCCAACCGGATGGCGAAGCAAACGCTGTTTGGCTGGCAGGTCGCGAGCGAGGATGGCAAGCCCGTCCTGAGCAGCAGTTGGCTGCGCGTAGAGGCCGAAGTCGCGATGGCGGAGATCGCCGGTGCTGACATGCTATTCGTCGTCGCCAGCTTCGACGCCGAAGCGCGCGCGACGCCCGCAGTCCGGCGTTTTCTGAGGGCAGAGGCTCGGCGAGGCACCATCATCGCCGGGCTGGAATCGGCGCCCTATGTGCTGGCCCTGGCCGGGGTGTTGGACGGCCACCGCGCCACCACGCATTGGGAGGATCTGCGCGACTTCGCCGAGCGCTTTCCGGCGGTGACCGCGATGCCCGACCGCTTCGTCGTCGACCGCCGCCGCATCACCGCCGGCGGGGCGCTGCCGACGCTCGACCTGATGCTGGACCTGCTGCGGCGCGAGCAGGGCTTGAGCCTCGCCCTCGCCGTCTCCAGCACCTTCCTCTACGAGGGCGCGCATCCCGGCCACGACCCGCAGCACATGGTCGCCGCCGGCCGGCTGGCCTGGCAGGACCCGCTGCTGGTGCGGGCGATCCGGCTGATGGAGGCCAACATCGAGGCGCCGCTGCCGGTCGAGGCGATCGCGGCGGAGCTGGGCATCGGTCCGCGCGCCCTGCTGCAGCGCTTCCGGGCGACGCTCGGCACCGGCCCCAAGGCCTATTACGCCGAGCTGCGCCTGGCCCTGGCCCGGCGCCTGCTGGAGAACACCGATCGCCCGGTCAACGACATCGCCGCCGATTGCGGCTTCGCCTCGGGCTCCGCCCTCGCCCGCGCCTTCCGCACCCGCTACGGCGTTAATCCGGCGGGGTTCAGGAAGGCCGCCTGACCACCGGATCAGGCGAAAAGCGGGCCTGGCGGGGGTCGAGCTCATGGCCCTGCCGCTCGGTCAAGAGGCCGTACAGCTCCGGCCGCCGGCCGCGAATCCAGCGCCGGCCGGTGGCCAGCGGCAGCAGGTCGAGGTCAAGATCGGCCGTCACCACGGCGTCGTCGGCCACGCCGGTCTCGGCCAGGATGCGGCCATAGGGGTCCAGCAGCATGGCGTTGCCGGTGCGCACCTCGCCGTCATCCTCGCCGACGCCGTTGCTGAACAGCAGGAACAGGCCGTTGTCATGCGCCCGCGCCGGCAGCCAGCGCATCAGCCAGCCGCGGCCCTTCGGCCCGGCGAACTCGGCCTCGATCGCCGCCGAATCCTCATGCCGCCGCTGCCACAGCGCCGGGTCGATCAGCCCCATGGCGTGCGGGCTGCGCGAGGCGCAGCCGCCGGTCTGGTGCGGCGCCAGCAGGATCTCGGCGCCCAGCAGGGCCGTGGCCCGGGCATTCTCCACCAGGTTGTTGTCCCAGCAGATCAGCACGCCCAGCCGCACGCCCCAGGGCGTGTCGAACACGGTGTAGCGGTTGCCGCTGGCGATGTGGTCGCTCTCGAAGGCGTGCAGCTTGCGGTGGCAATGCACCGACCCGTCCGGCAGGCAGACAGCGTAGGAATTGTAGAAGCGGCCGTCGCCGCCCGCCTCGACCAGCCCGGCGCCGATGGCCATGCCGTGCTCGATCGCGAGGTCGCGCACCGCCTGCACCGACGGCCCGTCCGGCACCGGCTCGGCCAGGGCGGCGATGGCGTCGCGGCCCAGGTTGCGGACATGCCAGTAGCCGGTGATGCACATCTCCGGGAAGGCCAGGATCTTCACGCCCTCCGCCGCCGCGGCTGCGGTGAAGTGGCGGATGCGGGACAGGTTGTAGGCCTTGTCGTCGGCCTGGTGCCGGAACTGGACGGTGGCGGCGCGCAGCAGGGTCATCACGGCCTCGCGAAGGGCTGGCATGGATGGGGACGACACCGACCAACCCCTTGGTGTCATGCCCGGGCTTGACCCGGGCATCCAGAGGCTGTCGAGACCTTCTGGATTGCCGGGTCAAGCCCGGCAATGACAAGGAGAGGGAGATGATCGGCCCAACTCCGAGAATTCTAAGACCCTGCCGGCCTGTGCATGGACTATCATCCCTGCACTATGCCCGATCAAAATCGCACAGCCCTGGACTGGGACGATGTCCGCTACGCCGTCGCCCTGGCCCGGCACGGCAGCCTGTCGGCCACCGCCCGGGCGCTGGGGGTGAACCACGCCACCGTGTCGCGCCGGCTGGACGGGCTGGAGCGGGCGCTGGGCCGGCCGATCTTCGACCGCCGCCCCGACGGCTATCGCCCCAACGCTGCCGGCGCCGCGGTGCTGGCCGAGGCCGAGGCGATGGAGGCTGGGGCGCTGGCTCTGCTGCGTCGGCTGGATCCTGTCGAGGATGGCCCGGCCGGGTCGGTGCGGCTGACCACGGCGAGGTCGCTGGCGCTGGGCTTCCTGATCGACCGGCTGGACGGGCTGCGCCGGCGCCATCCGGGCATCGCGCTGGAGCTGGTGCTGGAGACGCGGATCACCAGCCTGGCTCGGCGCGAGGCCGAGATCGCCCTGCGCCTGGGCCGGCCGGCGGACAGCGCCCTGGTCGGGCGGCGGGTGGCGAATATCGCCTATCGCGCCTATGCCGCGCCCGCGGTGGCAGCGGAGGCTGCGGCCGGCGGCACCCCGCCGCTGATCGGCGACGCGGAGGGAGAATCCGAGGCCGCCTGGCTGGCAGGGCACCATCCCGGCCGGCCGGTCGCCTTCCGCTGCGACAGTCAGATGGCGCAGGCAGCGGCGGCCCGGGCCGGCTGGGGCGTGGCGCTGCTGCCGCGCTTCCTGGGCGACCCCGATCCCGGCTTGGCGCCGATCGCGCTCGATGCCCTGCCGCCGCCGCGCGAGATCTGGCTGCTGATCCGCCCCGACCTGGCCGAGGTGCCGCGGGTGCGGGCGGTGGCCGACGCGCTGGCGGATCTGTTCCGGGAGAACCGGGCGCTGTTCGGCTGAGCGTCAGGTCGTGGCGACCAGGATCTCCTCAGACTTCGACGGCCGGAAGCCGTCCGCCCTGCCGGCAAAGTAGCGTTCGGCCAGGTCGGCGGCCGATACGGTGCGGACATCGCGGAAGCCGGCGTCGCCTGCCACCTGCCGCATCTCCTCCGGCGCGAACATGCTGAGGAAAGGCGTACCGCTGGCCTGCGCCCCAGCCTCCGCCATCTCGCGGCCCGGCCGCTCCTCCGGGTCCGCCAGCTCCATCGGCAGCAGATAGGTCATGGCCAGGGTGGAGCCGGGGGCGAGGGCCGCCAGTCGGCGCAAGGTCGCCGCATTCGCCTCCCGCGTCAGGTACAGGCTGACGCCGGTCGAGGCCACCACCGCCGGCCGGGCCGGATCGAAGCCGGCGGTGACCAGCCACTCCCACCAATCCTCGCCGGCCTCGAAATCGACCGGCACGAAGCGCAGCCGGTCCGGAACGCCGAGGCCGAGCTCGGCCAGGCGCTGCCGCTTCCACGCCTGCGGGCCGGGCCGGTCGATCTCGAAGATCCGGAGATCGACCTCCGACCGGCGCTGGGCGAAGCTGTCCAGGCCGGCGCCGAGGAGGACGTACTGGCCGACGCCGCTCGCGGCCTGTTCCACCGCCAGGTCCTCGATGAAGCGGGCGCGGGCGATGATCGAGGCGCGGAAGGCCCGCGTGCGCTGCGCGTCCATGTCGCCGCGGCTGCGCCAGCCTTCCTCCGGCGCCGCCAGAAGCAGGCCGATGCGGTCGTCCAGCACCGGCGGTGGCGCATCGACCTCGACATGCATCGCCCGCCACAGCGCGACCCGAACTGCCGTGCTGTCCGGTTCCGCGATGACCTCGTCAGCCATGACTCTCTCTCCATCAGATGTGCCGGCGCAGAGGAAATCCTGCGTGTGGTGATCTATCAAACGGATAATTTCTGTGGCAGTGATCGGCAGAATCACTGAATGGAGCGGCCGGATGGAGCTACGCCAGCTCGCGCATTTCCTGGCGGTGGTCGAGGAGCGGCACTTCACCCGCGCAGCCCGCCGGGTGCACCTGACCCAGTCCAGCCTGTCGGCGTCGATCCGGGCGCTGGAGCGGGAGCTGGACAGCGAGCTGTTCGTCCGCAACACCCGCAGCGTCGAGGTCACCGAGGCCGGCCGGGCCCTGCTGCCTCATGCGCGCCGGGCGCTGGCGGCGGCGGAGGAAGGCCGCGATGCCGTCGCCGGGGTCCGCGGCCTGCTGCGCGGCCAGTTGGCGATCGGCGTCATCCAGACCTTCGGGCTGATCCCCTTGCCCGCCCTGCTGACCCGCTATCACCGCCTGCACCCCGGCGTGACGCTGCGGCTGCGCCACGGCAGCGTCGGCGCGCTGGTCGCCGCCGTGGCGCAGGGCGAGCTGGAGTTGGCCTTTGTCGATCACCCGCTCGGCCCGGGCGCCGACCGCGTCGAGGTCCGTTCCCTGGGACAGGAATCGCTGGTCCTGGCCGTTCAGGCGCAGGATCCGCTCGCCTCCGGCCGCCGGCAGCGCCTGGCCGGGCTGGCCGACCGCGACTTCATCGAGTACCGGCCCGATTCAGCGCTGCGCGCCACCATCGCTGCCGCCTGCCGCCAAGTCGGGTTGGAGCGCCGGATCTGCTGCGAGGCGGACACCGTCGGCGACATGGTCGAACTGGTCGCGCAGGGATTCGGCGTCGCCCTGCTGCCGCCCTTGGCCCTGCCGCTGGCGGGCGGCCGGGTCGTCGGCATCGCCACCGATCCTCCGATCCTTCGCGAGCTGGCCGTCGTCTCCACTGCCGATCGCCCGCCGACACCGGCCGCCGCCGCGCTGCTCGACCTGCTCCCCTAGCCGCGGAACACCGGCCGCAGAGCGACGGCGACCGCGAGCGCCAGCGCCCCGGCGATGGCGACCGGGACCGCCGCCGCCGGCCAGCCCCCGGCATCGACCACACCGCCCACCACCACCGGCCCGATGACCTGGCCGAGATTGTTGCCCTGCATGGTCAGGCCCAGCGTCATCGGCGCCAGGCCCGGCTTCGGCGCCACCGGCCCGGCGGCGCCCAGTACGGTGGCCGGCAGCAGCCCGCCGACCCCGGAGAACAGGATGCACAGCAGCAGCACCACCGTCGGCGGCAGGGTCAGGGCGAAGATGGCGATGCCGGACGCGGTCATGACCAGCACGGCGGTGCCGATCAGCAGCCAGCGGGCGGCGCCACGCCCGAGCAGCAGGCCGGCGGCCAGGTTGCCCAGCACATTGGCGCCGACGGCGACGGCGCTGAGCATCCCGGCCGTGGCGACAGCCACCCCCATCCGATCCATCAGCAGCACCGGCAGGAAGCTGGCGAGGGTGAAGTAGAGCAGGCTGTAGAGCCCGAAGGCGCAGGCCAGCAGCAGCGGCCCGCGCGAGGTCGCCGTCAGGACGGCGTCGCGGCCGATCTCGCGCCAGGACGGATTGTCCCGCACCTGTTCCCGGGCCCGGACCGCGACCAGCACCAGCAGCGCGAAGAGGGCGGCCAGCGCGGCGTTGACGGCCCAGAACGGGCGCCACCCGGCCAGCGCGGCGCCGAGCAGCAGGGCAATCGCCATGCCGGCCGGCATGAACGCGCTCCAGATCCCGAAGGCGAGGTCGCGGTCCGGCGGGGCGACGATGCGCTGCAGCAGGGCCGGCGCCGCGACCACGACCAGGAGAAAGCCCAGCCCCTCGAGCACCCGCGTGCCGAGCAGCAGCGGGAAGCTGCCGGCGATCGAGCCCGCGAGGCTGCCCAGCGCCAGCGCGGCGAGGCCGAGCGCCAGCAGCCGGCGGTCGCCGAACCGGGCCACCGCCGCGCCGGCCGGGATGCCGCCGACCACGCCCAGCAGGGCGAAGACCGACATGATCCAGCCGGCAGCCTCGAGTCCCAGGCCGAATTCGGCGCGCAGCGCCGGCAGGGCGATGGCGCCCTTGCCGACCTGCAGCGCCGCGACCACGCCGGAGGCCACGACCACGGCAACCGCCGGCCAGCGTGTGGGCGCCGCCTGCGCCTGTGCGGGCGCCGCGGTCACGCCGCGGATTCCCGGATCAGGGCGCTGGCCTGGATCGCGCGGGTCCAGTGCACCAGGCGCTGCAGCATCCGGGCCAGGATCGCGCGGGTCGGCTCGTCGGTCAGCCGCAGCGCCTCGTCGAACTTTTCGGCGGCGCGGCCGACGAAGATCTCCGGCTGGTTCAGCACATGCAGGCCGGTGGTGATGGCGACATCGCGCAGATGCAGCTGCGCCCGCACCGTGCCCATCCCGGCCGAGGCGCCGAGGATCGCCACCGGCTTGCCGACCAGCACCGAGGCACCATAGGGTCGCGACGCCCAGTCCAGCGCGTTCTTCAGCGCCGGGGCGATCGAGTAGTTGTATTCCGGCACCGCCAGCAGCAGCGCGTCGGCCGCCGCGATCCTCGCCTTCAGCGCCTGGACCGGGACGGGCAGGCCTTCGGCCTCGACATCCTCGTTGAAGAAGGGCAGGTCGTGCAGCGGGTGGATCTCCAGCACGGCATCGGCGGGCAGCAATTCTCCCGCGGCCCGCAGCAGCGCGGTGTTCAGCGAGGCCCGGCGCAGGCTGCCGGACAGGCCGAGGATGCGGATCGGGTCGGACATGCGAAGTACCCTTCCAGAGAACGCCGGCGCTTGTTCCGCGGCGCCGGATGGTCGGGATTTGGCCTGGAATCGGCGCGGTGCCCATTCCTGAGCTCCGTATGCAGGCTATACGAAACCGTATAGCCAGATCACAGCGGGTTCAGCTCCGGCGCGCGCGCCTTCAGCTCGGCCACGGCGAAGTCGATGAAGGCGCGGATGCGGGGCGAGTCGCGCAGATCGGCATGGACCCCGAGCCGTACCGACTGCACCGGGCAGGACACCGGCGTCTCGATCCGCCGCAGGCCCGGCCGGGCATCGCCCAGCAGCCGCGGCAGCGAGGCCATGGCCAGCCCGGTCTCGGCCGCCGCCATCTGCGATCCCAGGCCGCTGGTGCGCGCGATCACCCGGGCCTGCGGCGCGATGCCATGCAGCCAGACCGCCTGGGTCGACCGGCTGGCGAAGTCGTACATGGTGACCACGGCCTGGCCGGCGCAGCCGGCGGCGAAGTCCGGCGGGCCGTGCCGCTCGAGATAGCCGAGCGTGGCATAGAGGCCGTAGCCGACCTCCGCCACCTTGCGCTCGATCAGGTCCTCCTGGGCGAAGGCGGCGAAGCGGAAGGCCAAGTCGGCCTCGCGCCGCGACAGGTTGAACATGCGCGGCTCGTTCAGGAGCTCGATCGCCACCAACGGGTGCAATGCGCCGAACCGTGCCGCGAGCGGGCCCACGACATAATCGCCGAACCAGTCCAGGCTGGTGATAGTGATCGCGCCCTGCAGGCCGGTGTCGCGGGCGGCGATGCGGCGCTCGACCGCCAGCGCCCCCTCCTCCATCCGCTGCAGCCCGTCGACCAGCGCGGCGCAGAGCGGCGTGGGCGACAGGCCGCCGGCCGAGCGCTCGAACAGCTTGACGCCGATCCGCCGCTCCAGCCCGTCCAGCCGCCGGCTGACCGTCGGCTGGGTGGTGCGCAGCGCCCGCGCCGCAGCGCTGAGCGACCCGTGCCGGGCGACGGCGAAGGCGATCTTCAGGTCGTCCCAATCCATGTCGGGACTATACGGAACTGCATGGGTAACTGAACAGGTCTACTCCAAGAGCAGGGCCCATCCCAAATTGTCATGCCCGGGCTTGACCCGGGCATCCAGAGATGTCGATGCCGCTCTGGGTGGCCCTGGATTGCCGGGTCAAGCCCGGCAATGACAGTGGAAGGGGAAGACCGCCCCCTTCAGGGACACGGATTGGGGTACGCCGTATGGATCGCGTCGATGCCCTGGATCACCTCGGGCGACAGCGTCACCTCGGCCGCGGCGATGTTGGTGCGCAGCTGGTCCATCGAGGTGGCGCCGATGATCACCGAGGTCATGAACGGCCGCGACAGGGCATAGGCGATCGCCATCTGCGCCGGATCCAGCCCATGCTCGCGCGCCAGGGCGATGTAGCGCTTCGTCGCCGCCTCGGCGTTCAGCGTGTCGTAGCGCGACTTCCGGCCGTCCACCGCCCGGCGCGATCCCGGCGGGATCTGGCCGTCGAGATACTTGCCGGTCAGGGTGGCCGCGGCGAGCGGCGCATAGCCGAGCAGCCCGACCTCCTCGCGATGAGCGCATTCGGCGAGGCCGATCTCGAAGCTGCGGTTCAGCAGGTTGTAGGGATTCTGGATCGAGACCGGGCGCGGCAGGCCGAGGCGATCCGACGCCTCTACGAAGCGCATCAGGCCCCAGGGCGTCTCGTTCGACAGGCCGACATGGCGGATGCGGCCGGCCTTCACCTCCTCGGCCAGCGCCGACAGCGTCTCCTCCGGCGCGATGAAATCCTCGGCCGTGTCATGGGCGTAGCCGAGCTTGCCGAAGCTGTTCACCTGGCGGTTCGGCCAGTGCAGCTGGTACAGGTCGATCCAGTCGGTGCGCAGCCGCTTCAGGCTGGCCTCGACCGCGGCCTTGATGTTCTTGGCGTCCAGCCGGGGCCTGCCGTCCCGGACATGGGCCAGATGCGCGCCGGGGCCGGCGATCTTGCTGGCCAGGACCACCTGGCTGCGCTTGCCGGTCTTGGCGAACCAGCTGCCGATGATCTCCTCGGTCCGGCCGTAGCTCTGGGGCGTCGGCGGCACCGAATACATCTCCGCCGTGTCCCAGAAGGTGACGCCGCGGTCGAGCGCGTAGTCCATCTGGGCGTGGCCCTCGGCCTCGGTGTTCTGCGTGCCCCAGGTCATGGTGCCGAGGCAGATCGCGGTGACGTCGAGGCCGGTGCGGCCGAGCGGACGCTGTTCCATCAGGAGGCTCCGGGAGATCGGGATTGTCTGACGATTTCGCTCTATAGCCGGAAACCGGGGCCGGCGAAACCGCGATCCCGGGACATCATCCCGCCCGGTCCAACCCGCTCAACCGGATCAGATCGACGACGGCAGGCGTGATGCGCTCGACGATCAGCTTCACCCCGGCCGGGTTGGGATGCATGCCGTCGGCCTGGTTCAGCGCCGCGACCATCGCCACCCCGTCGAGGAAGAAGGGGTACAGCGCCACGCCATGCGCCTTGGCCAGGTCGGGAAAGATCGGGTCGAAGGCCTTGGCATAGTCCGGGCCAAGATTGGGCGCGGCGCGCATCCCGGCCAGCAGCGTCGGCAGCTTCTCCTGCCCCAGCCGGGCCAGGATCTTGTCGAGATTGGCTCGGGTCGAGGCCGGGTCGACGCCGCGCAGCATGTCGTTGGCCCCCAGCTCGACCAGGACGAGGTCAGGCTTGTCGGCCAGCGCCCAGTCCAGCCGGTCCAACCCACCGGCGCTGGTGTCGCCGGACACGCCGCCGTTCAGCACGGTCACATCGAAGCCTTGGCCACGCAGCGCCGCCTGCAGCTGCGGTACGAAGCCATCCGCCGGGTCCAGGCCGAAGCCGGCGGTCAGGCTGTCGCCCAGCGCGAGGATGCGGATCGGCCCCGCCTGCGCCGAAGCAGGCAACGCGGCGACGGCGCACAGCGCCAGCAGCACCGCATTGAAAAGGCGCCGCGCGGCGCCATCTGTCCGGAGTCGGGCAAAAGGGATGCGCATGGACGGGACCACTCCTGCACCGCAGGCCGGCTTCGGGACCGGAAAGGCCTCCCCGCCCAGCATCCGGCTGACCGATGTGCATCTTGAATTGGCGAGCGCGGCCGGCCCCGTCAACATCCTGCGCGGAATCGACCTGTCGGTCGGCGCCGGCGAGGTGGTGTCGATCGTCGGCCCCTCCGGCTCCGGCAAGTCCAGCCTGATGATGCTGGTCGGCGGGCTGGAGCGGCCCAGCCGGGGCAAGGTCGAGGTCGCCGGGCGCGAGCTGTCGGCGCTGAGCGAGGACAGGCTGGCCCTGTTCCGGCGCGACCATGTCGGCATCGTGTTCCAGAACTTCCACCTGGTGCCGACCATGACGGCGCTGGAGAACGTCGCCATCCCGCTGGAGTTCGCGGGATCCCGCGACGCCTTCGAGCAGGCGGCGGAGCGGTTGCGCGCGGTCGGCCTCGGCCATCGCCTGAGCCACTATCCCGGCCAGCTGTCGGGCGGCGAGCAGCAGCGCACCGCCCTGGCCCGCGCCTTCGCCGCCGACCCCGACGTGATCCTGGCCGACGAGCCGACCGGCAACCTGGACGGCGAGACCGGGCGCCAGGTGATCGAGCTGATGTTCGGCCTGTCGCGCAAGCGCGGCGCCACGCTGCTGCTGATCACCCACGACCCGGCGCTGGCGGCGCGCTGCGACCGCATCGTCCGGCTGGTCGACGGCCGCATCACCGATGCCGGCCTGGCCTCCTCCGCTGCCCTGGCCCGGCTGAAATGAGCTTCGGCAATGCCGCCCGCCTGGCCCGGCGCGAGCTGCGCGGCGGGCTGAAGGGCTTCCGCATCTTCCTGGCCTGCCTGGCGCTGGGCGTCGGCGCCATCGCCGCGGTGCAGTCGGTGGCCGACGGCATCCGCGGCAGCATCGCCGAGGACGGCCAGGCGATCCTGGGCGGCGATGTCGAGCTGCACCGGCTGTACCAGCCGGCCACGGCCGAGGAGCGGGCGCGGTTCGAGACCGCCGGCCGGGTGTCGGAGGTGGTCGAGACCCGCGGCATGGCCCGCAGCCCGCGCGACGAGGCGACGACGCTGGTTGAGCTGAAGGCGGTCGACGGCGTCTATCCGCTGTATGGAAAGATGGAGCTGGAGGGCGGCGGCGACCTGCAGGCCGCGCTGGCGCCGCGCGACGGCGTCTGGGGCGCGGTGGCCGATCCGGAGGTGGAAGCGCGGCTGGGCTTGGCCGCCGGCGACACCATCGCGGTTGGCGATACGGTGCTGCAGCTGCGCGGCACCATCGCGCGCGAGCCGGATAAGGCCGGCGGCGGCTTCGCCATCGGCCCCCGGCTGATGATCGCCCGCGGCGCATTGGACGCCAGTGGCCTGATCCAGCCCGGATCGATGCTGTCCTACGACTACCGCCTGGCGCTGCCGCCCGGCAGCGACGTGCGCGTCGCCGCCGACGGGTTCAAGCAGCAGTTCGAGGACGGCACCTGGCGGGTGCGCGACGACCGCGACGCCGCGCCGGGGCTGCGCCGCACCATCGACCAGTTGACCATGTACCTGACCCTGGTCGGGCTGACCGCCCTCCTGGTCGGTGGCGCCGGGGTCGGCAACGCCGTGCGGGCCTGGCTGGATGTGCGGCTGGCCACCATCGCCACGCTGAAATGCCTGGGCGCGCCCGGCCGGCTGATCTTCCAGACCTATCTGCTGCAGGTGCTGGTGCTGTCCGCCCTCGGCATCACCATCGGCCTTGCCATCGGCGCCGCCGCACCCTCGGCCGTCGCCGCGCTGATCCAGGGGCTGCTGCCGGTCGATGCCCGGATCGGCGTCTATCCCGGCGCGCTGCTGCTGGCCGCCGGCTTCGGGGTGCTGACCAGCCTGACCTTCTCGCTGTGGCCGCTGGCCCGCGCGGCGCGGATCCCGGCGGCGGCGCTGTTCCGCGACCGGGTGGCGCCGCGCCATGCCCGGCCGGAGGGGCGCTTCATCGCCGCCACCGCTTTGTGCGCCCTGGCCCTGGCCGGCCTGGCCGTGGCCACCGCGGCCGACCCGACGCTGGCCGCGATCTTCGTCGCCGGCGCGGTCACCGCCATCCTGCTGTTCACCGGCACCGCGCTGGGCGTCATGGCGCTGTCGCGCCGCGCCCCTCGCCCACGCCGGCCAGGACTGCGACTGGCCCTGGCCAACCTGCACCGGCCGGGCGCGCCGACGCCGCAGATCGTGCTGTCGCTCGGCCTGGGCCTGACCGTGCTGGCGGCGATCGCCCTGATCCAGGGCAACATGGACCGGCAGATCAAGGACAGGGTGCCCGACCAGGCGCCGTCCTTCTTCTTCGTCGACGTGCAGAAGTCGCAGAAGGAGCAGTTCGACGCCCTGATCCAGGGCACGCCGGGCGCCGCCGACCTGGCCGAGGTGCCCAGCCTGCGCGGCCGCATCACCGCGGTGAATGGCGTGCCGGCCGACAAGGCGGTGGTGAACCAGGCCAAGTCGAGCTGGCTGCGCGGCGACCGCGGCGTCACCTATGCCGCCGCGATGCCGCCGAAGGACACGCTGCTGCAGGGGCAGTGGTGGCCGGCCGGCTATGACGGCCCGCCCCAGATCTCGGTCTACAAGGACATCGCCGAGGCCCTCGGGCTGAAGCCGGGCGACCGGATGACGCTGAATGTGCTGGGCCGCGACATCGAGGCCGAGGTCGCCAACATCCGTGACATCGACTGGAGCACGCTGGGCATCAACTTCACCCTGATCATGTCGCCGAAGCCGCTGGCGGCCGCGCCGCACACCTGGCTGGCCACGGTGCGGGTGCCCGAGGCGGAGGAGCTGGCGCTGCAGAAGGCGGTGACTCAGGCCTTCCCCAATGTCACCACCGTGCGCCTGAAGGATGCGCTGGAGACGGTGAACGCCCTTCTGTCCCAGATCGGCGCGGCGGTGCGGTCGACCGCCGGCGTCACCCTGCTGGCCGGCGCGCTGGTGCTGGCGGGCGTGGTGGTGGCGGGCCATCGCCGCCGGATCTACGACGCGGTGGTGCTGAAGGTGCTGGGCGCGACCCGCGGCGACATCCTGCGCGCCTTCCTGATCGAATACGGCCTCTTGGGCCTGCTGACCGCCGTCATCGCCTGCGCCCTGGGCACGGTCGCCGCCTGGGGCGTGCTGACCTTCGTGATGGAGATCGACTGGGTCTTCCTGCCGCTGACCCTCTTGGGCACCGCGGCCTTGTGCGTCGCCATCACCCTGGGCTTCGGCTTTCTCGGCACCTGGGTGGCGCTGGGCCAGAAGGCGGCGCCGCTGCTGCGCAACGAGTAGTGCCCGAGGTCGCAACGCCTGAGGCCCTTCGGCGCAGGCCGCAACTGTTGTATGTTGGCCCGACGCTGCCAATATCTGCCGCGTGGTTTTCACCACCCTAGAGGACTTCAAGATGGCCTTCGATCCACAGGGCCGTTACGCAACACCGGGCGCCGGCGCGCGCACCATCGAGCGTGCGGCGTTCGACGAGGGTCTGCGGCAGTACATGCTGCGGATCTACTGGTACATGGCCGGTGGCCTGCTGGTCAGCGGCATCACCGCCGCGCTGGTGATGTTCACCCCGGTCGGCGGCGCCTTCCTGGCGGTCAACGCCTTCGGGCGGATCGGCCTGACCGGGCTGGGCTGGGTGGCGCTGCTGGCGCCGATCGGCCTGATCTTCTGGATGAGCATGGGCATCCGCTCGATGAGCGCGTCCACGCTGCAGACGCTGTACTGGGCCTTCGTGGCCCTGCAGGGCATCGGCCTGGCGCCGGTGCTGCTGGCCTATACCGGCGAGAGCGTGGTGCGGGTGTTCTTCATCACCGCCGCGTCCTTCGCGGGCTTGAGCCTGTACGGCTACACCACCCAGCGCAGCCTGTCGGCCTTCGGCTCGTTCCTGATCATGGGCCTGATCGGCATCGTGATCGCCAGCCTGGTCAACATCTTCCTGGCCTCGAGCGGCCTGGCCTTCGTCATCAGCGTGCTCGGCGTGCTGATCTTCGCCGGCCTGATCGCCTACGACACCCAGCGGCTGAAGGAGCAGTATGCCGAGGGGCTGGGCCAGGAGGTCGAGACCAAGACCGCGGTCTGGGGCGCCCTGACGCTGTACCTGAACTTCCTGAACCTGTTCCTGTTCCTGCTGCGGCTGTTCGGCAACCGCAACTGACGGCAGCGCCGTCGCCACGCACAGCCCGGCAGCGTCAGCTGCCGGGCTTCGCTTTTCCGGACCACGCCTGCGACATGGATATGACCGAAGCCGTTCCCGACCAGCCCCGAAAGGGCCGCGGCCGCCTGGCCGACGCGCTGGACAGCTGGATCGTCGACCATTGCGTGTTCCGGACCTTCGTCAACACCCGGGTCGAGATTGCGCCGGGCATCTGGCGCTCTGGCCAGCCGCTGCCCTACCAGATCCGCGGCATGGCGCGCGACGGCATCCGCACCATCGTCAACCTGCGCGGCCCGCGCGACTGCGGCTCGTACCGCCGCGAGGCCGAGGCCTGCCGCCGCTACGGCATCACCCTCATCGACGTCACCACCAAGTCGCGCGACGCGCCGAAAGTCAGCGTGCTGCACCAGCTCCGGCGGGTGCTGGAGGCGGCCGAATACCCGATCCTGGTTCATTGCAAGTCCGGCTCCGACCGCGCCGGGCTGGTGGCCGCTTTGATCCTGATGACGCGGGAGAACATCCCGCCGGCCGAGGCGCTGAAGCAGCTGCACTGGCGCTATCTGCATTTCAAGAAGTCGCCGACCGGCCTGCTGGACCGCTTCATCGAGGCCTATGCCGAGGCCAATGCGCGCGAGCCGATCGCCTTCTGGGACTGGGTCGACACCGCCTATGACCGCAAGGCGGTGAAGAAATCCTTCGTGCCCAGCGGCCTCGCCACCATGATCGTGGACGGGCTGCTGGGACGGGAGTGAGGCGGCTTTCCACTGGCCCGAATTCGGTCTATATTCGGACCAAGATAAGGAGGGTCGCCATGAAGCTGTCCGACCGCATCAAGCCGATCAGCTACCTGAAAGCGCATGCTCCGGAGGTCATCCAGGGGCTGCGGGAGGGGCAAGAGCCCTTCATCATCACCGTCAATGGCGAGGCCAAGGCGGTGCTGCAGGACATCGACAGCTACGAGCAGACCCAGGAGACGCTGGCGCTGCTGAAGATCCTGGCGATGACCCAACGCGAGGTTGAGGCTGGCGACGTCACTCCGGTCGACGAGGCCTTCGCCGAGATCCGGGCCAACCTTAAGATCTGACCCGATGTCGCAGCGAGTCGTCCTGGCACGCGCCGCCAAGCGGGACATCGAAGCCATCTGGCGATTCATCGCGGAGAACGACTCAGCCGAGAATGCCAATCGCGTGCTGGTCGCCCTCCAAGGCACGATCAAGAGGCTCACAGGCCTGCCGTCGCGCGGTAATGTCCCGAAGGAACTGCTGGCCCTGGGCAACACCGAGTATCGCGAAGCCCACTTTAAGCCCTATCGCATCATCTATCAGGTCACAGCCGATGCGGTGACCGTGTATGGCGTCTTCGATGGACGCCGCGATATGCTGACCCTGCTGAAAGATCGGTTGTTGCGGCCGCGCTGAGTTGAACGAAAAGGGCGCAGCCTCTCGGCCGCGCCCTTTCCCGTTTCCGTCCCTAAACCCGGTTCTTATGCGTAGTGCTGGCCGAAGCGGTTGGCCAGGAAGTCGGACAGGTTCGCCTGCTCCTGCCGCACGAAGCCGCTCTGCGGCAGCTGGCCGGCGCGGTGCAGGTCGACCATGGCGCAGATGCCGGCCGCGGTCGTGACCTGGATGGCGCTCCACAGCTGGCCGCCGATTTCCTTGGCATAGACCTTCTTGGCGTAGGTCTCCTGCATCAGGCGGCCTTCCTTCTTGCCCCAGGCGGTGACGAAGATCAGGACCACGTCCTGCTTGGTCATCGGGATCGAGGCCTCGAGCACGTCCTTCAGGATGTCGCGGCGCTGGCCCAGCTGCAGCTCGTTGACCAGCAGCTTGACGATGTCGCGGTGGCCCGGATAGCGCACGGTCTTGTAGTTCAGGAACTTGACCTTGCCCTCCAGCGTCTCGCACAGCGTGCCGAGGCCGCCAGAGGTGTTGAACGCCTCGTAGTCGATGCCGTCGAGCGAGATGTGCTCCATGCCCTCGAGCGGCAGCACCTCGCGCAGCTCGCCCTCGTGGATCGCCTCGCAGGGGTTGCAGTACTCGTTGATCAGGCCATCGGTCGACCAGGTCAGGTTGTATTTCAGCGCGTTCGACGGATAGACCGGCAGGGCGCCGACGCGCATATGCACGGTGTGCAGCTCGTCGAAGCGCTTGGCCAGGTCGTAGCCGACGATCGAGATGAAGCCCGGCGCCAGGCCGCATTGCGGGGTGAAGGCGGTCTTCGCACCCTCGGCCAGGGCCTTGACCCGGCGGGTGCTCTCGACGTCCTCGGTCAGGTCGAAATAATGGGCGCCGCGATCCTTCGCCGCCTCGGCGATCAGCGGCGTCAGGTGGAACGGCGCGGCCGAGATCACGACGTCGTGGCCGGACACGGCGTCGCGCAGCGCCTGGGCGTCGTCGAAGCGCAGCTGGCGCTTGGCGACATTGGCCTCGAGCCGGTCGAGCATGCCCTGGTCCTGGTCGCCGACGGTGAGATCGTAGTCGCCGGTGGCGGTCAGCAGGGCGGTGATGCAGGTGCCGATCTTGCCGCCGCCGAGCAGCAGAACCTTGGTCATGACGCCTCTCCTTCAGACAGACGCCCCGGGCGAAAGCGCCGGGGCGGTGCGGATGGCGCCGTCTCTACACCCGCCGGAAAGCCGCAGAAAGCCTTGTGTCCGGGCGTTCCGGAAGGTGCGCGGGAGGGCCGGACGACCTTCGAGTCGCCGGCCGATCGGAGAAGGAGAGAAAGATAATTAGCCGAACGGATTCTGTGGCCCGAGGTCGATTCAACACTGATTCTTTGACGTAGATTGGGTTCGCGTGCCGCGAACCCAATCTACGCAACCGTCAGGCCACCACCTCCGGCCGCAGCCGGACCACGCCGCGCAGCGACTCGCCCGGCTGCAGCACCGCCATGCCGGTGTCGGTGCGGCCGGAATCGGCCAGGTTGAAGGCGTCGGTGGCGTTGCTCACCGGCTCGACGCAGACATAGGGGTCGTCCGGCGAATAGCAGACCAGGAAGTCGAGCGGCGCGTCGGCCTCCATCACCAGCCGAGCGCCGTGCTCCGGCCAGTCGATCACCGCCCGGTGGTCCCAGCCGGTGAAGTTGTTGTCGGTGCGCACCGCCTCGGGCCTGAAGCCGCGGCGCAGATCCTTCTCCGGCGGCGGCTCCACCAGCTCCAGCGGCATCACCTCGGAATCGTTGGCCCACATCCGCTCGATCCCGGCGGTCACCGTCGTCTGCAGGGTGCGTGGGAAGTAGAAATGCTGGCCCAGCCCGGCGGGCATCGGCTCACGGCCGGTGTTCTCGACCGAAAGCACCAGGTCGAAGCCGGCCGGGGTCAGGGTGAACTCCTGCCGCGCCCGGTACGGGAAGGGCCAGGCATCGGCGGCATAGTCGTCGATCAGCACGCAGCGCGCCGCCGACCGCTCCACCACCGTCCAGGGGCGCTGCCAGCCATGGCCGTGCAGCTGGTGCCGCTCGCGCGTGTTCAGCGGCAGCTGGACCTCCCGCCCCCGGAAACGGAAGCGGCCGTCGCGGATCCGGTTCGAGAACGGGGTCAGCGGGAAATTGCCCAGGCCGAGCGGATCGCCCGCCGCCAGCGCCTGCGGCGTGGCCGGGCGCAGCCAGTCGCGCCGTGCCTCGCCGCTGCCGGTCCACCAGCCGGCGATGCCGCCGCCGATCGCCGGCACGATGTCGGCCCCGCTGTTCCCTTCCCGCAGTTGCACGATCTCAAGCGCCATTCCATCCTCCCGTCGTCGTGGCCCGAGCCATGTTCGGCAATGCTTGACGCCGATCGGCCGAGGGCTCAATACTCAAATTGTATGATGAATAGCAAAGAGTGCGATCGGCACGCCAGATCGCACCGCTGGGGAAAGGCCGTGGTCGAGAAGAGCGGAGAGGATGTCGTTCGCGCGGACGGCATGCGGAGGCCCTGTGGCAATGCCGCCGGGCCCACCCCCAACCTGCGCATCGGCCGGAAGGTGATCGTCGGACCGGCGGGAGACGGCGGAGCCGGGGCGTTGCGGCGCCCGGACGGCTTCGGCCGCGCCTGACCGGCGGCAGGAAAGGGGGAAGCACAGATGTCCGGCCCGGACAGACCAAAAGGATCGGTGGCGATGGCCGCGCATGCGGATGCGGTGACCGGGGGCCTGCCGCGCCCAGTGCAGCGGCGGGCGGTCGCCCGCGCGGCCGGCGCCGACCAGCCACAGGGCAGCAAGACCTTCTCGCGCCGGTCGCTGCATGGCCAGATCGCCTATGACATCGGCACCCGCATCGTGCGCGGCGACATACCGCCCGGCACGGTGCTGCCGAACGAATCCGACCTGTCGACCCAGTTCTCGGTCAGCCGCACCGCGCTGCGCGAGGCGATCAAGGTGCTGGCTGCCAAGGGGCTGGTCGAATCCCGGCCGAAGACCGGCACGCGGGTGCGGCCGCGCGGCGAATGGAACATGCTGGACCCCGACCTGCTGGCCTGGCAGTTCGCCACCCAGCCGATGGAGCGCCTGGCTAAGAACCTGTTCGAGATCCGCCAGATCATCGAGCCCGCGGCCGCGGCGATGGCGGCGGAACGCGCCGATGACAGGCAGCGGGAGGCGATCGCCCGCGCCTTCGCCGATATGGAGGCGGCGCCGGACGGCGATGCCTCGGTCGAGCCCGATCTGCGCTTCCACCAGTCGATCCTGGCGGCGTCGAACAACGAGTTCCTGCAGCCGCTGGGCGCGCTGATCGAGACCGCGATGGCGTCGAGCTTCCGCATCACCAACAACGCGCCCGGCGCGCTGCAGGTGTCCCTGCCCCTTCACTGCGCCGTGCGCGACGCCATCCTGGCGCGCGAGCCGGAAGCGGCGCGCAAGGCGATGCGGGTCCTGCTCGAGGATGCGGCGCAGGACATGCGCCGCGCCCTGCCGCACATCAAGCCGAACCCCTGATCCCAGCCTAGCCAACAAGGACTCCCGTGATGGCTGACGACGCCAGCAGCAGCAACAGCAACAGGAAGCCCCTGCGCTCCTCCCACTGGTTCGGCACCCATGACAAGGACGGCTTCATCCACCGCAGCTGGATGCGCAACCAGGGCCTGCCGGACCATGTCTTCGACGGGCGGCCGGTGATCGGCATCTGCCAGACCTTCTCCGAGCTGACCCCCTGCAACGCCCATTTCCGCAAGCTGGCGGAGCATGTGAAGCGCGGCGTGTGGGAAATGGGCGGCTTCCCGCTGGAGTTCCCGGTGTTCTCCACCGGCGAGACCAATCTGCGGCCGACCGCCATGCTGTACCGCAACCTCGCGGCGATGGATGTCGAGGAGGCGATCCGCGCCAACCCGATCGACGGCGTCATCCTGCTGACCGGCTGCGACAAGACCACCCCGGCGCTGCTGATGGGCGCGGCGAGCTGCGACATCCCCGCCCTGGTCGTCTCCGGCGGGCCGATGCTGAACGGCCGATACCAGGACCGGACCATCGGCTCCGGCACCTCGGTCTGGCAGTTCGATGCCGACGTCAAGGCCGGGGTGATGAGCCTGCAGCAGTTCATGGAGGCGGAGCAGGCGCAGTCCCGCTCCGCCGGGCACTGCATGACCATGGGCACCGCCAGCACCATGAACTCGATGGCCGAGGCGCTGGGCACCAGCCTGACCGGCTGCGCCGCCATCCCCGCGGTCGACGCCCGCCGCTACGTCATCGCCCACATGTCCGGCCGCCGCATCGTCGAGATGGTGCATGAGGATCTGCGCATCTCGAAGATCCTGACCCGGGAGAACTTCCTGAACGCGGTGCGCGTCAACGGTGCCATCGGCGGGTCGACCAACGCCGTGATCCACCTGCTGGCCCTGGCCGGCCGCACCGGCACCGACTTCACCCTGAAGGACTGGGACGAGTACGGCCGCGACGTGCCGACCCTGGTCGACCTGATGCCGTCCGGCCGCTTCCTGATGGAGGATTTCTACTATGCCGGCGGCATCCCGGCGGTGACCCGGGCGCTGGGCGAGAACGGCATGCTGTTCAAGGACGCCCCGACCGTCACCGGCAAGACCATGTGGGAGAACGTCCGGAACGCCGCCAACTGGAACCCGGAGGTGATCCGCCCCTGGGACAACGCGCTGGTGAAGCACGGCGGCATCACCGTGCTGAAGGGCAACCTGGCGCCGGACGGCGCCGTGCTGAAGCCGTCGGCCGCGACGCCGGAGCTGATGCAGCATCGCGGCCGCGCCGTGGTGTTCGAGAGCATCGAGCACTACAAGGCGCGCGTCGACGACCCGGATCTCGACATCGACGAGACCTGCGTCATGGTGCTGAAGAATTGCGGCCCGAAGGGCTATCCGGGCATGGCCGAGGTCGGCAACATGGCGCTGCCGCAGAAGGTGCTGAAGAAGGGCGTGCGCGACATGGTCCGCATCTCCGACGCGCGGATGAGCGGCACCGCCTACGGCACGGTGGTGC